>NZ_CALAOH010000129.1 GCF_937926365.1 uncultured Azohydromonas sp.
CCGGCCAAACAGCTGCTGGACGATCCGAAGGTGAGGGCGGCGTACCTGGGCGAGTAAGACTCAAACCGTGGAGTCCGTCGCACCGGCTCCGCGGTTTCGCGGACGGGCGCGCGCCGGCTGACTATCCTGGAAGTCAGCAGACGGAACACACATGGAACGCGTAGCAGTCCTCGACTTCGAGACCACGGGCATCAGCCCGAGCCAGGGCGACCGGCCCACGGAAATCGCCATCGCGGTGGTGGAGGAGGGCCGCATCGTGGACCGCTTCCAGAGCCTCATGAACCCGGGCCGCCGCATCCCGGCCTTCGTGACGCAGCTCACCGGCATCACCAACGACATGGTCGCCAGCGCACCCAAGGTGGCCGAGGTCATGCGCGAGGCGGCGCGCTTCGTGGGGCCGCTGCCGGTGGTGGCGCACAACGCCTCCTTCGACCGCAAGTTCTGGGTGGCGGAGCTGCAGCGGCTGTCGCTGGACGCCGATTCGCCCTTCGCCTGCACCATGCTGCTGGCGCGGCGGCTCTATCCCGAGAGCCCGAACCACCAGCTCGGCACGCTGGTGCGCACGCTGCAGCTGCCCCAGTCCGGCCGTGCCCACCGCGCCATGGTCGATGCCGAGATGGCCAGCCACCTGTGGTGCCGCATCGGCGCCGACCTGGCACGGCGCTACGGCGTCGTGCCCGTGAGCCACGCGCTGCTGGCCCGCGTGCAGGCCACGCCCCGGGCCAAGCTCGACCTCTTCCTCTCGCAGCTGGACCAGACGGTGTGAGCCTCCGCTGAGTTATGTTATTTGCTAATGTTTGGCATGCCGAGTTTTCAATTGTGTTAATTGAGGGGAAACCCTAATCTTCAGTCCATCGAAGTTCTGAAGATTCACAAGGGGTTCCACATGACCGCCATCACCGTCTCCGCCTACAGCCGCACTGCCCCGCGGGGCGCCGTGATCGCCGCCGACGTGTTCGTCTGGCTGCTGGACAAGCTGCACCTGTCGGCTGCGCGTGCCGCCCAGGCCCCGGCCAACGCCGCCGCCGACCGCGTGATGCCGAGCGGCGCTTTCCCCGCCTGAGTGGTGCTACCTGGCAGCGGCGGCAACCGCCGTCCGCTGTCTGCCGCCGACCCCAGACCGGGTCGGCTGGCGAAGCCGCACCGGCCGGCTCCAAGCCGGTGAAACAGGCCCTGCACAGGGCCAACATGAAATTCGGGCCCGAGGGGCCCGAAGTCGTTTACAGCCTTCCGAGGCCGTTGCGGCCTCGACGGAACGGCGGCTCACTCAGCTCTGCGCACCGGCGGCGAGCGCCGCCTCCAGCATCACTTCCGCCGCGCCGCGCGCCGTCTCGGCGGCCTCCGCGCCGCCACCCATCTGCGAGGCGGCCAGCGCGCCGTCATAGAGCAGCGTGAGCTGCCGCGCCAGCGCGGCGGGATCGGCCACGCCGGCCTCCCGCGCCAGCGAGGTGAACAGCTCGCGCAGCCAGCCGCGCGCGTCGTCGCACACCGCCTTCACGCCGGCGCTGGGCTGCGTCTCGGCGGTGACGCGCGTGAAAGGGCAGCCTTTGAAGCCCAGCGTGGACATCGTCTCGCACAGCCCGTCGAACACACCCAGCAACTTCTCGCGTGGCGTGCCGTAGCGCGCCAGGCGCTGCGTGATGCGCGACTGGCGCGCCTCGTGCCGGGCCTGGAGATAGGCGCGTATGAGCTCGTCCTTGCTGCCGAAGCAGTCGTACAGCGAGGCCTTGGCCACGCCGGCGCGCTCGATCACGCGGTCGATGCCCACGGTGTGGATCCCGCCTTCGTAGAACAGCTCGTCCGCCGCGGCCAGCAGCCGCTCCCGCGCGGAGCGGCGTTCCGGTTCGGCATTGCCTGCATTTCGTTTCGTGGCCATGGTTTGAATTTACCAGACAGGTCTGTACACTTCAAGCAATCAGACAGATCGGTCTGTTCATTCATGCCTTACCAGGAGTCACCATGACCCGTGCCACGCCCGTGCCACTACCCCCGGCGTCCTCGCCGCGAGCGAGGCGGCTACCGCCCAAGGCGGCCTTCCTGCTCAAGGCCTCGATCGCGCTGAGCTTCCTGGCCGGCTCCGCGGCGCCCACGCCGCTGTACGCGGTCTACCAGGCGCAATGGGGCTTCTCCTCGACCATGCTGACGGTGGTGTTCGGGGTCTATGCGCTGGCGGTGCTGCTGGCGTTGCTGGTGGCCGGCCGGCTGTCGGACCACGTGGGCCGGCGCCCGGTGCTGATCGCCGCCGCCGCGGCGCAGGCGCTGACCATGGTGGTGTTCGCATCGGCCACCGGCGTGGGCGACCTGCTGCTGGCCCGGGTGCTGCAGGGCCTGTCCACGGGCGCCGCGGTCGCGGCGGTGGGCGCCGGGCTGCTGGACCTGGACCGCACGCGCGGCGCCGTCGCCAACGCCGTGGCGCCGATGCTGGGCACGGCGCTGGGCGGCATCCTGGCCGGCTCGCTGGTGCAGTACCTGCCGCAGCCGACGCACCTGGTCTATGCCGTCATGGGCGCGGTGTTCGTGCTGCAGGGCGTGGCCGTGCTGTTCGTGAGCGAGACCGCCGAGCGTCGCCCCGGGGCGCTGGGTTCGCTGCGTCCGCAACTGAGCGTGCCGGCGCCGGTGCTCAAGCCGCTGCTGCTGGTGACGCCGGCCATCGTGGCGTCCTGGGCCGTGGCGGGCTTCTACGGCTCGCTGGGGCCGACGCTGCTGCGCAGCCTGGCCGGGTCGGCGTCGTTCCTGCTGGGCGGGCTGGCGCTGTTCATCCTGGCCGGCAGCGGGGCGCTGGCGGTGCTGGCGCTGCAGCAGCGCTCCGCGCAGTGGCTGTTGCGCATTGGCACCAGCGTGCTGCCGGCCGGCCTGGCGGTGGTCATGGTGGCGCTGGCGCTGCGCTCCGTGGCGCTGTTCCTCGTCGGCACGGCCATCGCGGGAGCGGGCTTCGGCACGGCGTTCCAGGGCGCGCTGCGCACGCTGGTGGGGCCGCTGGCCCCGCACCAGCGCGCCGGCGTGCTGTCGGTGCTGTTCATCGTGTCCTACCTCGCCATGGGTGTGCCGGCGGTCGTGGCGGGCTGGCGCCTGGCCCAGGGCGGGGAGATCCTTGCCATTGCCCAGGCCTTCGACGGCGTGGTGCTGGCGCTGGCGCTGATGGCCCTGCTGGGCTCCTTCGCGCGGCGGGAAGCGGTGGTGGCCTGAGCCGCGGCAGGGGGCCTACCCGGCGTCAATCCCATTGGCGCCCGGACTCGGCTGATGCCTGGGCGCCGGCACCTCATTCCGCGTCCCGCAGCAGCGACTCCAGCAACCGCGCCACGTGCACCGCCTCCCGCTGCGCGCCATGCGCCACCTGGTGGCGGCAGCTGGTGCCGTCGGCCACCACGATGGCGTCGGGCTGCTTGCGCAGCGCCGGCAGCAGCGACTGCTCCGCCATCGCCATCGACACCTCGTAGTGCTTCTCGTCGTAGCCGAAGCTGCCGGCCATGCCGCAGCACGAGCTCTCGATGAGCTGCGGCTTGGCGCCGGGGATCAGCCGCAGCACCTGCATCACCGGCTCCACCGCGCCGAAGGCTTTCTGGTGGCAGTGCCCGTGCAGCAGGATGGGCTTGTCCACGCCCTGCAGCGACAGCGCCAGCCGGCCCGCCTTGGTCTCGCGCGCCAGGTACTCCTCGAACAGCAGCGCCTGCGCCGCCACCTTGCGCGCCGGCTCGCCCAGGCCCAGCGCCAGCGCCTCGTCGCGCAGCGTCAGCAGGCACGAGGGCTCCAGCCCCACCACCGGCACGCCGGCGTCGGCAAAGGGCGCCAGGGCGCCGACCAGGGCCGACAGCCGCGTGCGGGCCTCGTCCACCATGCCGCCGGCCAGGAAGGTGCGGCCGCAACAGTGGTGGCCGCCGCGGTCGCCCTTGTCCAGCACGTGCACCGTGCAGCCCGCGCGCTGCAGCACGCGCAGCGCGGCCAGCGCGTTCTCGGTCTCGAAGCTGGCGTTGAAGGTGTCCACGAACAGCACCGCCGCCGGCTGGCCGGCACGCGCCGCCGCCAGCGTGGCTTCCATCGTCGCGCCGCGGCGCGACTCCGGCGCCCGCCAGAAGGTGTCGGTGCGCCATTGCGGCAGCGGACGCCTGGCGGTGATGCCCAGCACCCGCTGCGACAGCCGGGCCAGCGCGGGCACGCGGTCGCGCAGGTTCAGCACCGCGGCCCAGCGCGCGGCGTGCGGCGCGTAGTCCGGCAGCCGGGCAATGAACTTGTCCTTGAGCGTGTGGCCGTGGCGGCGCTTGTAGTGCGCCAGCCACTCGGTCTTCATGCGCGCCATGTCCACGCCGGTGGGGCAGTCGCGCTTGCAGCCCTTGCAGCCCACGCACAGCTCCATGGCCTCGCGCACGGTCTCGCCGGTGAAGGCGTCCGCTCCGAGCTGGCCCGACAGCGCCAGCCGCAGCGTGTTGGCGCGCCCGCGCGTGAGGTGCGTCTCGTCCCGCGTGACGCGGTAGCTCGGGCACATGGTGCCGGCGTCGAACTTGCGGCAATGCCCGTTGTTGTTGCACATCTCCACCGCCTTGGCGAAGCCGCCGGTGGTGTCGCCGCCGGTGCCGGGCGCGGTGGTCTGCTCCGTCACGGGATCGTTCTGCACGTCCCACGCGGACCAGTCGAGCACGGGTTTCAGCTCGATGGTGCGGTAGGGCCGCGACGACTGGGGCGGCGCAAAGCGGAAGAGGGACCCGTCGTCCATGCGCGGCGGGTCGATGATCTTGCCGGGGTTGAACAGGCCGATCGGGTCCAGCCGCTCCTTGATGGCGCGGAAGGCATCGTTGAGCGCGGGACCGAACTGCCACTCGATCCACTCGCCGCGGCACAGCCCGTCGCCGTGCTCGCCGCTGTAGGCGCCCTTGTAGCGGCGCACCAGCGCGGCGGCTTCCTCGGCGATGGCGCGCATGCGCTGGGCGCCGTCGCGGCGCATGTCCAGGATCGGCCGCACGTGCAGCGTGCCCACCGACGCATGCGCGTACCAGGTACCGCGCGAGCCGTGGCGCGCGAACACTTCGGTGAGCGCATCGGTGTACTCCGCCAGGTGCTCCAGCGGCACCGCGCAGTCCTCGATGAAGCTCACCGGTTTGCCGTCGCCCTTGAGGCTCATCATGATGTTGAGCCCGGCCTTGCGCACCTCCCACAGGTTCTTCTGCATGGCGTCATCGGGCATCTCGACCACGCTGCCCTTGAGGCCCAGGTCGCCCATGAGCGCCGCCAGGTCGGCGAGCCTGGGCAGCAGCCCGGCCTTGTCGCCGCCCGCGAACTCCACCAGCAGGATGGCGGCGGGCTTGCCGATGAGCGCGGTCTCGATGGTCGGACGGAAGGCCGGGTTCGAGAGGCTGAGCTCGATCATGGTGCGATCGACCAGCTCCACCGCCGTGGGCCCCAGCTTGACGATGTGCTGCGCCGCGTCCATGGCGGCGTGGAAGGTGGGGAAGTTCACCACGCCCAGCACTTTGGCGCGCGGCAGCTCGGCCAGCGCCAGCGTCAGCGTGCGCGTGCAGGCCAGCGTGCCTTCCGAGCCGATGAGCAGATGCGCCAGGTTGACGCTGCCGTCACCGGTGTAGGGCCGCTCGTTCTGGTTGTGGAAGATGTCCAGGTTGTAGCCGGCGACACGGCGCAGCACCTTGGGCCAGTGCTGCTCGATCTGCTCGCGGTGGGCCAGCGCCAGGTCGCGCACGTACTCGCCGATGGCCCGCGCGCGCGCGCCCGCCTGCGCCATCGGGCCGAAGTCCACCTGTGAACCGTCCGAGAGCCAGGCGCTGGCGCCCAGGACGTTGTGCACCATGTTGCCGTAGGCGATGGAGCGCGAGCCGCAGGAGTTGTTGCCCGCCATGCCGCCCAGCGTGGCCTGCGCGGCGGTGGACACGTCCACCGGGAACCACAGCCCGTGCTGCTTGAGCTGCGCGTTGAGGTGGTCCAGCACGATGCCGGGCTCGACGGTGGCGGTGCGCTGGGCCGGGTCCACGTCCAGCACGCGGCGCAGGTGCTTGGTGTGGTCGATCACCAGCGCCGCGCCCACGGTCTGGCCGCACTGGCTGGTGCCGCCGCCGCGCGGTAGCACCGGCACGCGCAGCTCGCGCGCGATGTCGATGGCGGTGCGCACGTCCGCCTCGGTGCGCGGCACCAGCACGCCCACCGGCATCACCTGGTAGATGGAAGCGTCGGTGGCGTAGCGGCCGCGCGCGCCGATGTCGAAGCGCACCTCGCCCTGGGTCTCGGCACGCAGGCGCTTTTCCAGCGCGAGCGACACCTCGTTGGCCACCGGCTCGGTGCCGCGCGGCAGCAGCCGCTGGGGTGGTTCCATCTTCATGCCTGTTCCCCTTGGGCCGTGGCGGACGCGAGGGCGCCGCTGTTGATCATGCTCAGCACCGTGTCGCGCTTGCGCTGCAGGTGCGCCACCAGCACCGCCTTGAGCCCTTCGGCGTCGCGCGCGGCCAGCATCTCGATCATTCGGCCGTGTTCCTTCACGGCCTCCTGCCACTTGGTGCGTTCCTGGTTGGTGCGGAAGCGCAGCGACTGCACCCGCGCGTTGAGCGCGCGGTAGGTGCTGGTGAGCACCGGGTTCTTGGCCGCGGCGTTGATGCCGTCGTGGATCTGGGCGTTGAAGCGGTAATAGCCGGGCAGGTCGCCGCGCGCATGGCAGGCCAGCATCTCGTAGTGCAGCGCGCGCAGCTCGGCCACCTCGGCGTCGGTGATGCGCTGCGCCGCCAGCTCGCCGGAGAGGCCTTCCAGGCTGGCCAGCACCTCGAAGGTGTGGCGCACGGTTTCCTCGTCCATCTGCACCGCCACTGCGCCGCGGTTGGGCAGCAGGTCCACCAGCCCCTCGGCGGCGAGGGCGCGGATCGCCTCTCGCAGGGGCGTGCGCGACACGCCCAGCCGCTCGGCCAGCTCGCGCTCGTTGAGCTTGGAGCCGGGCGCGATGCGCCCCTCCACCAGCATGTCGCGCAGCCGCGTCGCCACCTGCTCATGCAGGCTGCGCCGCGCGATCTCGATCACTTCAGCCATGGCATTAGAACCTCCGCCCCTATTTTTGCATGCAACATGCAATTCCTATTTTCTAAGCATGGTGGGGTTGTCCCTGGGGTGTATTTGGCATTTTGTATGCAAACTGAATAGCGAAAGGACGGACCCATGCAGACTCTCGACGTTCACCCCACCGGCCGCCACTTCCTGCAGATCCCGGGGCCCAGCCCGGTGCCGGACCGCATCCTGCGGGCCATGAGCCTGCCCACCATCGACCACCGCGGCCCGGAGTTCGGGCTGTTGGGCAAGCGCGTGCTCGCCGGCATGCAGCAGGTGTTCCAGACCCGGCATCCGGTGGCGATCTACCCGGCCTCGGGCACCGGCGCCTGGGAGGCGGCGCTGTCCAACACGCTCAGCCCTGGCGACACCGTGCTCATGTACGAGACGGGCCACTTCGCCACGCTATGGCGGCGCCTGGCTGAGCGGCTGGGGCTGGAGGTGGAATTCCTGACCTGGCCGGGCAGCGATGCGGTGCTGCCGGAGGCGCCGGGCTGGCGCCAGGGTGTGTGCGCGGACCTCATCGAGGAGCGGCTGAGCCGCGACGGCGCGCACCGCATCAAGGCCGTGTGCGTGGTGCACAACGAGACCTCCACCGGCGTCACCTCCGACATCGCCGCCGTGCGCCGCGCCATCGATGCCGCGCGCCACCCGGCGCTGCTGATGGTGGACACGATCTCGGGCCTGGGCAGTGCCGATTTCCGGCACGACGAGTGGGGCGTGGACGTGTCGGTCAGCGGCTCGCAGAAGGGACTGATGCTGCCGCCGGGCATCAGCTTCAACGCGCTCTCGCCCAAGGCGCTGGAGGCGTCGCGCGGCGCCAAGCTGCCGCGCTCGTTCTGGGCCTGGGACGAGATCGTCGAGATGAACGCCACGGGCTACTGGCCCTACACGCCCAACACGAACCTGCTCTACGGCCTGTCCGAGGCGCTGGACATGCTGCTGGGCCAGGGCCTGCCGCAGGTGTTCGCACGCCACCAGCGCTGGGCCGCGGGCGTGCGCGCCGCCGTGCAGGCCTGGGGGCTGCACATCCAGTGCGCGGACCCCAAGGTGTATTCGCCGGTGCTCACCGGCGTGATCCTGCCGCCGGGGGTGGATGCGGACGCGGTGCGCAAGCTCATCCACCAGCGCTTCGACCTGTCGCTGGGCACGGGCCTGGGCAGGGTCAAGGGCCGCATGTTCCGCATGGGCCACCTGGGCGACAGCAACGACCTCACGCTGGTGGCGATGGTGGCCGGCGTGGAGATGGGCCTGAAGCTCGCCGGCGTGCCGCTGGCCGGCAGCGGCGTGCAGGCCGCCATGGAGCACTTCGCGGCCTCGGCGAGCCCGGGGACGCCGGCGGATGCGGGCGGCTGAGGCCGCCCGAAGCTACGACACGGCAAAAACAAGACGGCAAGCCGCAACGAAGCTGAGGTGCCACCACCACGGTTTCGTTCAGGCACCACGCCAGAGCTGACACGCCACCACCAACACTTCGTCATCCCCGCGAAGGCGGGGATCCAGGCGGTCCCACGCCAGAGCGGAAGCGACAACGCAGGCGCGGCAAGGCCGTCAGGTCCTAGCGCGCTGCCCGCCTGCTCACGGCCGACGTGGGGGCCGCCTGGATTCCCGCCTTCGCGGGAATGACGAAGTAGGAAGCGGAGCGGGACAGCTCACGGCCTCCCTCTGATCCATCGTTCTATTCACTCCGCCTGCGCAACCGCACCCTGCGCGCAGGCCTGATCCCGCGTTCCTGCATTTCCCCACCTTCTTACGGCGACAGACCAACGAGAGGAGACAACCATGCAACGCAGAACCTTCGCGGCCGCGGCCGCCGGCCTGCTGGCCGCCCCCTGGGTGCACGCGCAACCGGCCTTTGGCGGCCCGGTGCGCATCGTGGTGGGCTTCGCGCCCGGCGGCGGCACCGACATCCTGGCGCGCGTGCTGGCGCAGAAACTCGGCGCCATGTGGGACACCCAGGTGCTGGTGGACAACCGCGCCGGCGCCAGCGGCACGCTCGCGGCGGACCTGGTGGCCAAGGCGCCGGCCGATGGCCTCACGCTGCTGATGGCGCACATCAACAGCCATGCCATCGCGCCCTCGCTGCTGTCCAGCGTCAAGTACGACCCGGTCAAGGACTTCTCGCCGCTGGCGCTGGTGGGCATCACGCCCAACCTGCTCATCTGCAACGAGAAGCAGGAGGCGCGCACGGTCAAGGACATCGTCGAGCTGTGCCGCAAGAACCCCGGCAAGATCAGCTTCGGCTCCGCCGGCACCGGATCGGCGCAGCACCTGGCGCTGGAGATGTTCAAGCTCGCCGCCCATGTCGATGCGCTGCACGTGCCCTACAAGGGCTCGGGCCCGATGATCACGGACCTCATGGGCGGGCAGATCCACTACAGCTTCGACACCATGACCGCCGCCACGCCGCACGTGAAGAGCGGCAAGGCCATCGCCATCGCGCAGACGCGGCCGCAGCGCGCCAAGGGCCATCCCAGCGTGGTGACCATGGCCGAGTCCGGCTACCCCGGCTTCGACGCCACCACCTGGTACGGCCTGGTCGGTCCCGCACGCATGGCGCCGGGGCTGGTCAAGCGCATCAACGAGGACATCAACCGCGCCCTGGTGATGCCCGACGTGGTGGAAAAACTGGAGCAGTCCGGCGCCGAGGACGGCGGCGGCACGGCCGAGAAGTTCGCCGCGTTCATCCAGGCCGAGTCCCGCAAGTGGGCCAAGGTCATCAAGGACGCCAACGTCAAGTCCGACGCCTGAGACCCGGCATGAGCAGTATCCAACGCAACCTGAACGGGGCCCCGCGCCCCTTGCCCCTGGCCGGCGTGCGCGTGCTCGACGTCAGCCAGGTCATGGCCGGTCCCTATGCCTGCATGCTGCTGGGCGACCTGGGGGCCGACGTGATCAAGGTCGAGCCGCCCGGCACCGGCGACCAGACCCGCGGCGCCATGGGCTTCAAGCTCAAGGGCAACGATTCGCTGGGCTTCATCAACCTCAACCGCAACAAGCGCAGCATCGCCATCAACCTCAAGTCCGAGGCGGGCAAGGCAGTGATGCGGCGCCTGGTGGCCGAAGCCGACGTGCTGGTGGAGAACTACCGGCCCGGCGTGCTCAGGAAGCTGGGCTTCGGCTTTGATGCCTGCCGCGAGATCAACCCGCGGCTGGTCTACGCCAGCATCTCCGGCTTCGGCCAGAGCGGGCCGTGGTCCGACCGTCCGGGCTTCGACTTGATGGCGCAGGCCATGTCCGGCGTGATGAGCGTCACCGGCCATCCCGACTCGCCGCCGGTGAAGGCCGGCGTGCCAGTGGCCGACATCGGCTGCGGGATGCTGGCGGTGTACGGCATCCTGGGCGCGTACATCGGGGCGCAGAAGAGCGGTGAAGGGCAGTACGTGGACGCCTCGCTGTTCGACACCGCACTGGCCTTCTCGGTATGGGACATCTGCGACTACTGGGGCACCGGCCGCGTGCCGGAGCCGGTGGGCACCGCCAACAAGATGAGCGCGCCCTACCAGGCCGTGGCCTGCGCGGACGGCCACTTCGTGATGGGCGCCAACAACCAGAAGCTGTGGTTGCGGCTGTGCCAGGCGATCCAGCGGCCGGACCTGGTGAGCGACGAGCGCTTCGCGGACATCGCGGGGCGGCTGCGCAACCGTCCCGCGCTGATCGAGGAACTGGAGAAGACCTTCAGGACGAAGCCCAAGGACTACTGGGTGGAGACGCTGCTGGAGGTGGGCATCCCGGCCGGGCCGATCCTGAACTACGCCGAGGCTTTCGACAGCGACCATGCACAGGCGCGCGGGATGCGGATGGAGATCGACCATCCGGTCGAAGGCCGGGTGCCCAACATCGGCTTCCCCGTGAAGCTGTCGGGCACGCCGCCACGGGTGCACCGGCATCCGCCGCTGCTGGGCGAGCACACCGACGAGGTGTTGTCCGAGCTGGGCATTTCAGGCGCCGAGCGTGCCGCGCTGGCACAGCAGGGAGCCTTCAGCCATGAGTGACGACAGCGCACGGGCCGCCGGGGCGGCCGACGAGGGACGCGTGCGCCTGTCGCTGCGCGAGGGGGTGGCCGAGGTGGTGTTCGATCGCCCGGCCGCGCGCAACGCCATGACCTGGGCGATGTACGAGGCGCTGGAGGACATCTGCCAGCGCCTGGCGGCGGACCCCGAGGTGCGCGTGGTGCTGTTCCGCGGCGCAGGCGGGCAGGCTTTCGTGGCCGGCACGGACATCGCGCAATTCCGCGACTTCGGCGGCGGCGCGGACGGCGTGGCCTACGAGCGGCGCATCGACGCGCTGATCGACCAGGTGGCCTCGCTGCCCATGCCGACGCTGGCGCTGGTGGAAGGTTTTGCCGTGGGCGGCGGGCTGGCCATCGCCACGGCCTGCGACTTCCGCCTCGCCACGCCCGATGCGCGCTTCGGCGTGCCCATCGCGCGCACGCTGGGCAACTGCCTGTCCATCGCCAACGTCGCGCGGCTGCGCGACGCCTTCGGCACGCAGCGCGTCAAGCGCATGCTGTTGCTGGCCGAGTTGCTGGGTGCCGATGAGGCGCTGGGCTGCGGCTACCTGCACGGCGTGTTTGCGCGGAACGCCATCGATCAGGAGGCACGCACGCTGTGCGCGGCGCTGGCCGCGCTGGCGCCTGTGACGCAGGCCGTGTCCAAGGAGGCGCTGCGCCGGCTGGCGCAAGCCGCGTTGCCGCAGGCGGAGGATTTGATCCGGCGCTGCTACGGCAGCGATGACTTCCGTGAAGGCGTGTCGGCGTTCACGCAGCGCCGGCCGCCAGCGTGGAAGGGACTTTGACGGCTTCTCCCGTCTGAGCGCTGGGCAGGCAGCCGAGCGCTTCGCCTCCGTCCTCTACCGCCCCGCCTCGAAGAGCGGGGCGTTTTCAATGACGCGGGTGTGCCGCAAGGCTGCGTCGCCGGATCACCAGAAGCGGCCGCCGCGCTGCAGCGCCACCGGCTGGCCGCCCGTGTAGCGCTCGCGCAGCGCCCAGACCTCCCGCCGGACCTGCGCGAGCGACATCTCGCCGCGCGCGGCGCGGCGTTCGAGGTCGGCGAAGGCCATCTCGTAGTCAGGATGGGCTCCGTGGCGGCAATCCTTGGTGTTGCTGGCGTTGTCCATCGGTGGTGGCGATAGCTGATCTGGTTGGGCGTGGTGCCTCTTGCAGAACAAGAGGCGCGCCGCGGAGGGTCATTTGGAAGGCCGCGGTAAGGTTTTTAGGCAAACCGCGTTCCAGGCCTCAGCGCCTGCATCGCGGGTGCTTTGGCCCTCCGGCGCCCTCAAGCCTTCCTGGTCATGAAGCATGTCCCAGCGGCAGGTGTTTGCGCGTGTGGGAAATGCGCACGGGTTTTTCCGGACCGGGTGCGTGCTTCATATGGAAGCGCCGTTGCGCTCCTTTGCATGAGGAGCTGATGCAGGCATCGTCCATGGCGTGCGGCGGCAGATGCGGTCTCAGCGGAATTCCCTGATGTAACCGAGGCGGCAAGGCGTCGCAGCCGATGCGCAAAAGATGCCTGGCCTGCAGTGCCGACCGGGCAAGTCGTACCGCACAAACCGGCCCACGCTACGCCGACCTGCGTGCCGCCGCAGCCCTTCGAGGGAGGGGTCCAAACCGGCCCGGCGATCCGGTCACATTGACCGACAGGAGGCAACGATGGCGACCAATCGATGTGATCCCCGTCACGAGGGCTACAAGGCTGGCGGCTACTTTGGCGGCAGCTGCCCGTACCCCTCCGGCTCGGAAGATGCCCTGGCCTGGCAACACGGCTGGGAGGAAGGCGCGAAGCGGCACAGGAGCACCAGAGGCCTGGAGCGACAGCCGACGGCGCGGTGGCAGAAGCTCCTCAAGCGGCTGCGCAAGCTGGTGCCCTCGCCCCATTGAGCAGGCACGAACCCGGCTGATGCGGCATCCGGGGGCGCAAGCGCCCCAAAGTTACCCCCGTTTGCTGTGGACAACTCTGTGGCGTACCTGCCTGCCATGAGCTCAAGCCGTTGATTCACATAGGCATTCGGTCGCTGCACAAAAATTAGGCATCCGGCGCCATTCTGGCCCTGACGCCCCCGGTGCCGGAAGCAGGGTGGCACATGGAAAGCCAATCGCTCCATGCGTGCGCAGGCATGGAGCCCACGACAGCAGTACCGCCTTCGAAGAAAAAAAGCCCGCGAATCCCCACCGGGTCGGGGCGAGGTTCCAAGCCGCGGATGCAGCGGTTCCCGTGGCGGGGTGGCTGCTACGTCAAGTTCGATGCGTGCTCAACCCTTGTGACACGAGGCTCGGCCCGGCGAGCCGTCGCGTGCTCCTGCGGCGCTGCCTGCGCCCATGCCAGCTCGACCAGGAGGCCCCCGTCGTCGCTGGCGCGCAGTCCGTTGAAGGTCGCGGGCCAGGCTTCCAGCCGGGACTCCAGCCCGTCGATCATGGAGAAGCACACCTGGACCGCGCCCGCGTGCGCTCCGTCGGGCCCCAGGGCGCCGCGCAGGTCGTCGGTGGTCAGGCATTTCATCCCCGCATCGGCCAGGCCCTGGAGCATGCCCAGCCTGGGATCCACGGCGGCGTACCGCGCCAACGGGTCGAGGTGGGCGTTGAAGTCGCCGGCCACGCACAGCGCGTGGTCCGGATACTCGCGGGACAGCCGCAGCCATTCCGCGCGTTGGCGGTTCACGGCGTCCTGGTGGCGTTGCCAGGACAACGCCTGGCGCTGCGCCACGCCGCCATGCGCGTGCGTGATGACGGTGCCGTAGACGAGCAGCGGTCGGCCCAGCGCGGCCACTTCCAGCCGCGCGGCGACGGTCAGGACCGGGTCTTCCGTCGCGATGGGACTCAACGGGAACTTGGACCACAGCACGACACGATGCTCGCCTTTCTGGCGGAAGTCCACGTGGGGCGTGGAACTGCGCACGTAGCCGCCCGCAGGCACGTTGGCGTCATGGGCCTCCGTGAGGATCCAGATGTCGGCCTTACGTTGCCGCAGAACTTCGAGTTGCCTGGGGATGCGGGTGCGATGGAACGCGCCCGAGCGTCCGAGGTTCCAGGTGCCGATCCGCAATGAGTCCAAGGTCGCCTTCCCCTTCCATCGCTGCGCTTCCACCACCTTGGCGCCACGGGCGGACAGCCCGCTGCAATGGCAAAGCCTTGTTGCAGTCCACTCGATCCCAAGCTGAAAGCGGAGCAACGCGCGGGCCTGCCCGGCGAGGCCCGGATGCTGGGACGGGCAGCGAGCGGACGCACGCTGCCAACGGACATCGAGACCCGCGCCGCGCGGCATGATCGGCGGCCTGCCGGTCAAGCGCAGGAGGAGCCTCTACACATGAAGATCATTCGCGCCCGGGAGTTCCAGGCCGACAGGGCTTGGGGAGCGATGGACATCGCCAGGATGGACGGCATCACGACCCGACTGCACTGGACCGACCAGCCCTATCGCTGGCACGTCAACGATGGGCAGGAGGTGTTCGCGGTGCTCGACGGCGTGGTCGAGATGCGCTACCGCGTGGAGGGCGTTGAGAAATCAACGCTCCTGGAGACGGGCGACATCTTCTTCGCCGACGAGGGCTGCGAGCACGTGGCGCATCCCCGCGGGCCGGCGCGG
Source organism: uncultured Azohydromonas sp. (assembly GCF_937926365.1). Classification (GTDB taxonomy): domain Bacteria; phylum Pseudomonadota; class Gammaproteobacteria; order Burkholderiales; family Burkholderiaceae_C; genus Azohydromonas. The sequence continues at coordinate 14,610 of NZ_CALAOH010000129.1, forward strand.
GTGCTGGTGGTCGAGAAGGAAGGGTCCGTCTGAGCCGGGCGCCCTGCCCTGGGGCCCTCGCCTGCCGCGGGCGCTATGCCGCCTGCGCCGCCTCTTCGAGCAAGGCGCCCAGGGCCTGGTGAAGCCGCGCAAGGGCCTGGACGTCCAGCGTCGTCCTGTAGCGGGTGTGGTGTGCCAGCGGCTGGCGGGCATTGTCGAGCCAGCTCGCCACCCGGACGTCGAAATGCCCCGGCTGTGCTTCGATGGGCGTGAGGGTGATCTGCTCGCGGTAGTTGCCCGAGGCCACGAGTGGACAGCGCAGGGCCGGCTCGGCCGGTGCTTGCAGAGCGGTGGAAGAAGACATCTTCTTTCTCCTCTTTAGCCGCGTTCGACGGGTGTCGGGGGCGGCAATCCGGATCAAATCCCCCCAAGCCGTTTGCCTGCAGCGGCGGGCCGGCCCGGGCCCGGAAACGAAAAAGCCTTCCGGTTTCCGCGGAAGGCCGACGCTGCTTGTGCCCGCTTGGTTGCCTCGCGTGGAGGCCACATTCGCTTTCGCGGTCCACCTTGCCCGGGAGGCAGGTTGGCTTGGGCGTCGGCCCAACTCGGAATGTCCTTGCGCAGGTTAGCAGCGGCTGCGGGCGTCGGGCAAGCAAGACCCCTGGAGCGCTCAAGGCATGCCGGCTTCCGTCTTGTCTTGAGGCCGCGACAGGGCCCAAACCCAGCTGGTTGCGCCAGCATCGGTCCATGCGTGCGCACCGGCGTCTCTGGCGGGGGTGCGTCGCACGCGGGATGGTTGCGCGTGCGCTCACCGGTGCTCGAAGGCGCAGCCCCGAGGCGCCTTCTCCCCTTCTCCTCCAACGAAAACCGAGATGCCGTGATCGCGAATGCCGAAACAGGTTCTGAGCACTCGGCCGACCTCGTGGCAGGCATTCGAACGCCAGCGCAGCGGAGGAAAGGAAAGGCAAACATCAACAACATACGAGTTTCCACAAACAAAAGCTCTCCTCACCTATTCCCCTCTTCCTGAAACGCCAACAACTATCTTTCCCTTTCCCGCTTTCAACCCCACTCACACGGCAGGACTCCAAGCGACTCAGGTCTTCATGCACAAACGGACGAGACAAGTACCGATGAGTCCATCGGGAACAGCACACTCTCGTATGTTGTAGCTAGCAAGGCCTACCAATATGGAGCTTGCGCAATGCCGACGTCGGCGTTAGCGCCAGGCACGCCCAAGAAGTGCGAAAGCGGCTCTCAGGCCGCTTCGTTTTTCGCCAAGCCCTTGATTTAAAAGGGTTCGTACTTTCCTAATCGCCTTTCAGGAGCGTACCGAGTCCTTCAATGCCTCGGCGGCCATGTCCTGCAGCAGGGCATCGATGCGCTCGATCGCCTTGGCCATGTCCACTCCTTCAACAGCGAAGTCCACGCGCACCGAGCTGCCCATGGCACGCCGCTCCGCGAACTTGAAACGACCGGCCAGGATGCGCCGCGCACTGGCCGTCGCCTTGGGCGCGCGCGGCACGGCACGCGCATGGGCCACGGCCTGCTGCTGTTTCAGCTCTCCCTGGATGACCAGACGCACCGCCTCCACCACCCGGTCATCGCGCTCGCCACCGGAGAGCCGCGCCAGCTCCTTGACGAGCTTGACGCCGATGCGCTGCGGATGCGCGCCGATCTCCGCCAGCGCCTCCTTCGGCAGCCGGGAAAAGGCGAACAGGTCGCTCACCAGCTGGTCGGACACACCGGCCAGGCGCGCGAGCTCGGACTGGGACATGCCGGTGGCTTCCTGCTCGCGCTTGAAGCCCTGCCAGCGCTCATAGTCCGAAAGCTCCTGCGTGATCAGGTTGGCGAAGAAAGCCGCGCGCTCCACCTGCTCCTCGGCCAGTTGCAGCACCGTGACGGGAATGGTGGCACGCCCCATGTCGCGGTAGGCCTGAAGCCGGTTCTCGCCGCTGACCACTTCGTAACGGCCATCGGGCTTGGGTCGCACGGCAATCGGATGCACCAGTGGATTGACACGCAGGTTTTCCCGCAGCTCGGCATAAGCCTCGGCCGTGAGCTGGCGCCGACGCCCCGGCACGCTGTCGAGCAGCTCCAGCGCCAGCTCAGCAGGCGGCCGCTGGTCCAGCTCGGCTTGCAGCGCCGCGGCACGGGCCTCGGCGTCTTCCACGCGCTTGACGGCGCCCGAGAGCAGCGCCTTGCTCGGGGCGGTGCCACCGAGGAACTCTGGCTTGGTGTCGGCCGGCACGGGCAGCGGCGCCGCCGACGCCGCGGAAGCCAGGCTGGCCTTGAGATGCTTGAAGCTCATTGCTTGCTCCTCCAGACCGTTGCCTGGGTCAGGTTGTCGATGATCCTCGCCACCTCGTCGCTGGCGTCGCGCAGCTTGGTGTAGGTGCGGGCGCTGCCCTCGTACTTGGTCATGTCGTAGAGGGTGCCGAACTGCAGGCCGCCCAGGCTGGCCACCGGGCTGCGCGGGATCTCCACCGGCAAGATGTACGGCCCGTAGGTCTGGATGATGCGATCGCGCACCAGGGAGCTGGCCACGTTGGTGGCGTCAGTCTTGTTGAGCAGCACGCGCATCCAGGCGAAGCGTTTGTCCACCCCGAAGCCCTCGCGCAGCGTCATCAACAAGTCCTGTAGCAGACCCCAGTACGCCACCGAGGACGCGTAGTCCAGGTTTTCCGGCGGCAGCGGCATGAGCAGCCCGTCCGCGGCCATGGCAGCGTTCACGGCCATGTAGCTGAGGCTGGGTGCCGTGTCGATGAGGATGTAGTCATAGGCCTGCGCCAGCGGCTGCAGCGCGGTGTGCAGCAACGCCCACCACGCGGAGTCGGCACGCGCGGCCAGCTGCGGCAGCGCCGCCTCGGCCGCGAACAGGTCGGGCGTGGCCGGCACGATGTCCAGACCGTCCCAATAGCTTGGCCGCACCGCGTGCCGCAGGTCCTTCGGGGCGTCCTCGCCACCGGTGAAGATCGACAGCGCCGTGTCCTTCTCTTCCACGTCGGCGCCGGGCAGCCAGCCCGCCAGTGTGGTGGCCGAACCCTGCGGGTCCAGGTCCACCACCAGCACGCGCCGGCCCATGAGCGTGAGCGCCTGCGCCAGGTGCATCGTCGTGGTCGTCTTGCCGCTGCCGCCCTTGAAGTTCACCGTGGCAATGGTCGCGGCGGGTACGCCCTCGGCACGCGCCGGCAGCGCGCTGAGCGCCTTGATCCAGGCCCGCGCCTCGGCCAGCGTGTACGCGCGCCGCCCGCCCGCAGTGGGCACGCCCTGCGGCAGCCCCCGCTCCGGACGGGTACGCAAATAGTTCTGGTGCTTGGCGTCAATGCCGCACAGCGCAGCCACCTGGCCTCCATTGAAGACCGGCGGTACCTTGCGCGGTTGCGGTTCGAACATGCGCTGGCGCAGGTCGCCCAGGAAATGCCGCGCGCTTGAGTTGAGCGCATGCAGCGATTGCAGGTCGAAGGCCTGTGGCTCAATGTCTGGCATCAAATCCCCGATTCGTACTTTGGGCGCGATTCTGATGCTTGAGCTCTAATTGCTGCAACTTTGGCGATTGGCGAATTGTTGCACTCGCGCATCACGGCTTTTGTGCCAACCACGTTGCCCCGGAATCACGACCCCGTGGCGATGGTGACGGCCTTGTGCACGCGTCGGACCGGCCAGACGCTGTGCACCGGCAAGGTGACTTTCCTGTGTACCTGGCTTGCCAATGCGGGCCGGCTACTTCACCAAGGTGACGGATTTGTGCGCGCCTCTGACGGCGACCAGGCCAAGATGTCCCCTGAATAGGAGCACCTGCTGCACAAAAACGTCACCTTGTTCCCGACAACGCGTGAGACCGCCACGCGCTGCCAGCACGCACAAAAACGTCACCTTTGCCGGTGTTCTTCATCAAGCGTTCCGGACGAAGCGACGAGTCCAAGTGAACTTCGCTGCTGGCTTGCCGTGCTTTGCATTCGGGCTTGGAAACCAGGACTTCTCAGCGGCCTGCTAGCTAGCCTTTAAATAATTAAAAAGCAAGCAAGCATTAAGAGGCCGAAAACATGAATCAAATCAAAGGCTTGGCATGAGAAAGGTGACGTTTTTGTGCTGTTACCCCCGGCAAGGTGACGTCTTTGTGCTCAAGGTGACGTTCTTGTGCGAAGCAAGGTGACGTTTCTGTGCGCGAAGGTGTACGGATTTGTGCTGGAAGGGGGACGGATTTGTGCAAGGTGACGTTTTTGTGCGCGAGCCTGGCAAGTACCTGTCACGTATGGCATTTCTGGACTTGTCCACGGCCAAGGTGACGTCCTTGTGCTCCAAGGTGACGGATTTGTGCCTTGTTCCCTTGGTGCTGCAAGGCAGGGGCCCCAGGCGGGACGGGGTGGCGGTGGCCCTTGCGGGGCCCTTCGCAGGCAAGGTGACGTTCTTGTGCGCGAAAGCCGCCAAGGTGGCCGCGTTGTGCCACGCGAAGGGCAGGGCGCGGTGCCGGTTCCCAACGGCACCGCGCTGCTGACCGGTGCGCGAGGACGGGGCCCAAAGGTGACGGCTCGTTTGACGGGCGTCACTTTTCTGCCTAGCCTCGCGCCTTCACCCCGCCGCGCCCTCGACCGAGCCCTTCCGTGCCCAAACCGCCCCAGCGCCTAGCCACCAGCGAGCAGTACGCGCTGGAGCTGTTCCAGGAGACCGTCGGCCGCAAGGGTGCGGCCGCGACCATCGCGGACGCCGACAAGGACCTCACGTTCAAGAAGAACAACGTCTTCATCGACGTCGGCGAGCTGAGCCTGCTGGGGCGGCGCAGCCTCAACGTGATGGACTTCCTCGCATCGAGCGCGCCGCCAGAGGTGACGGACTTCGATTGCGACCTGGCGCTGTTTCGTTTCCTGCTGAACTACGACAGCCGCAACTACAAGCACATGCGCGAGGCACTGCGCGAGACGCAGAAGTCCACCGTGCTGGTCGAGGTGGAGCACGCGAACGCGCGCGCCGGCGCCGAGGTCAAGGACTTCGTCTCCATCTCGCTGGTGAACATGGTGGCGGTCACCAGCGGGCGGGTGTACTTCCAGTTCCATCCGGCCATCCGCCGGCTGCAGAAGGACCAGCGCGGCTACACCTTCCTGTCGCTGCGCACCACGTCAGCCTTTTCCTCGCAGTACGCGCATGCGCTGTACGAGCGGCTGCGCTCGGTGGCCTTCAAGGGCTCGCCCACGGAATGGCTGACTGTGGACGAGGCCCGGCGCTGGGCTGGCGCCAGCGGCGACAAGTACGCCAACGAGTTCAAGGCCTTCAAGCGCCGGGTGCTCGAAGTCGCCAAGACGCAGATCAACGAGCTCTCCGACCTGCAGGTGGAGTACGAGATGCGCTCCTCGCCGGGTTCCAAGAAGGTGACGCACATCCGCTTCTCCTTCCGCGAGCAGGAAGGCAAGGGCATGCAGCTGTTCCACGAGTCCGAGGCGCGCAAGGAGCTCTACAACACGTTGCGCGGCGAGTTCGGGCTGGGCACCGGGGAGATCGAGGACATCGCGCGCAGCCCGCACGAGTTCACGCAGGACCGCATCCAGGCCGCCGTCGCCTTCGTGCGCCACCGCATGAAGAACGGCGGCAAGAAGGTGCACGCGCCGGGCAAGCTGCTGGTGAAGGCGCTCAAGGAAGGCTGGACCATTCCCTCGGCCGAGCTGGAGGACGCACTGCCCACGCCGGCCGCCGTGGCTTCGGCCCCGGCTGGCGAGCGCCCGGCTCCGGCCGCAGCGGTGGCGGTGGCGGCCGCCGAGCCCCCCGATGCGGCCACCGCGGCCCTGCAGCGCGAATACGAGCAGGGCGGCGAGCGGGGCTTCGAGGCCTATCTGGGCCTGGACGAGGCCGCGCGGGCCGCCCTGCTGGCATCCTTCGCCCGGACCGCGCCGTTCCGGGCGCTGCAGGCACAGCTCAAGCGGCCCAAGGGGCCGGTCACGGATGTCGAGCTGCGCGCGAACGAGCGCTTGCGCTTCGCCTTCGGCCAGCACGTGCTGTCGGCCCTGAAGAAGGCCGCCCGCAGCGAGCGCGCCGAGGGCCGGCCCCAGACCAGGCTGTTCGAGCGCTGAAGGGCCCGTGCCGGTACGTCGTCCCGGCGCGAAACCTGTGTTTCATGGCACCGGGATGCCGTTCTCAGCGGCCCCGGCGTACCGTTCGCTGCTGAGAGCCATCACCGCAGGGAGTCATGCAATGCCAGGGATCGACATGGAAGAGGACGTCCCCACCGGCTGGGTGAAGCCGGTTGCCAAGCCCACCCGCGAGTCGCTGCTGGCGCGCGTCGCCGAGTTGCGCGCCGAACTGGCGCAGGCCGAGGCGCAGCTCAAGGCGATGGAAGACGACGCCCGGCTCGAAGCGCTGGTCAAGATCCGCAACCTCATGCGGGCCTTCGAGCTGACGCTGGAAGACCTGGGGCTGGAAGCGCCGCCGCCCAGACGCCGCGGCCGGCCGCGCAAGCAGCCGGACTGAGCCCGCCCGCGCTCGGCTCCCGCCGGGCGCCGTATCCGCGACACGCCGCCGCGCCCCGGCCTGTACTGCAGGCCGGGGCGCGCGCTTTTGCGCCGACGCACAAGCGCGCACGCCCCGGAAAGTGAATCGGTATCGACCCGCCACCACGCCTTGTTTCTTAAGAATGTGGCAGAAATGCCGCATATGTGTCTGTTCCCTTACATTTGGCGGGCCGTGAGGTTACAAAGCGTGCGCCGGTGATGGCAGCGCGCTCTACACGCCAGCCTTCCCAGATTTGAAAGCGAACACCGGAAGACGCTTGGTCACGGGCTGCCTCCAGTTCTCACTCCAACCCGAATCAAGGAACGGACATGACCAGAGTTATTCCCGGTGTCGAGATCAACGTCGTCAAGGAGGTCGTCCCACCGCAGCTGGCACCGTCCGGCGTGCTGGGGCTGGTGGGGCTGACCGAGACGGCCTTGACCCGCACCGAGCGGGCGTCCAGCTGGAACCGCTTCCTCGAAGTCGCCGGCCCGGCCTCGGCCTACAGCCTGCCCGAGGCGCGGCTGGCGCTGGGCAATGGCGTGTTCGAGCTGGTGCTGGTGCCGCTGCAGTCCTCGGTGGCCAAGCGCGCGGAGCAGGGCGCGCTCAAGCTGGAGGCGCGCGCGCCGGGTGTGTGGGCCAACGGCTACAAGCTCAAGGTCAGCAGCCGCAATGGGAAATTCGACCTGGAGGTGCGGCTGCCCGGCGCTTCCGACAAGGACGCGCCGCTGGAGGTCATCCGCGACCTGGAGGACGCCCAGGCGGCGCAGAAGCTGGCCGCGGCCTCGGCGGTGCTGCGTGCGCAGGACAAGGTCAAGCTCGTCGCGGGCGACTACACCCTGGCCGGCGGCGCCGATGCCTCGCCCAAGGAATACATCGATGCGCTGGCCGCGCTGCAGGACGAGTCCGACGTGGACCTGGTGCTGGCCGCGCTGCAGGACTTCGGCGACGCGGCCAAGGTGGCCGAGGTCTACAGCGGCGTCATCAGCCACTGCCAGCTCATGAGCAGCGACAGCAAGGGCCGCATCGGCTTCGGCCAGGTGCCGCCGGGGGCCACGCAGGAGGCAGCCAAGACGCTGGCCACCAAGCTGCTGTCCGACCGCTTCGTGCTGCTGGCGCCCCACGGCGTCGTGGGCGCCGCGGCCGGCCGCGTGGGCAGCCTGGACTACTTCCAGTCGCCCACCTTCAAGGCGCTCACCGGCGTGACCTCGCTGAGCCGCGCCATCCCGCTGGAGGAGCAGGGCCAGCTGCTGCAGGCCAACGTGGTGCCGGTGGTGGAACAGCGCGGGCGCGGCGCGATCGTGCTGCGCGGCCTGACCACCGACGGCGACCAGATCAGCGTGCGCCGCGTGGCCGACCGCGCCGTGCGCGGCGTGCGCCGCATCGGCGAGCTCTTCATCGGCCGCCTCAACAACGAGGACGGCCGCGGTGCGCTCAAGCAGAAGCTCGCGGAGTTCCTAGCCCAGATGCAGAAGGACGGCGCGCTGGTGCCTTCCACCGACGGCAAGGACCCGGCTTTCAAGGTGGACGTCTATTCGTCTCAGGCCGATTTCGCCCAGGGCATCGTGCGCGTGGCCATCGCCGTGCGCCCCGTGCGGGCCATCGATTTCATCTACGCGACCATCCTCGTCCAGGTCTAAGGAGCGCTAAGCCATGGCAACGGTGTTTTCATCCAACCGCAGCGGGGTTCTCATCGACGGGCAGGCGGTGGAAGGCCTGCAGTCCCTGGCGTTTCGCGTGGTCACCGAGCGCGAGGACGTGCGCGCGGTGGGCAGCAGCGAGCGCATCACCGTGAGCTTCGGGCTGCGCACGGTGCAGGGCGAGATCGTCGTGAAGTCAGCCAACTACGTGCTCGACACGCACCTCAACGACCAGACCCAGTTCAACCTGGTGGCCAACCTGAAGAAGGACCAGGCCGCCGACGCGCCCAAGCGCACGCTGTCCTTCGAGGAATGCTTCGTGGAAGGCAAGTCCTTCGGCATGGAGGCCGGCGGCGTGGCCGTCACCACCTACGCCTTCACCGCGACGCGCATCCGCGAGGAATGACGGCGGGTCCGATGCACATCGGCATCGACGGCCGCGAGTTCGCGCTGTCCTTCGAGGGCTTCGATGCGCCGCTGCGGGCCACGGCCCCCGGCGGGCGCGGCATCACCCTGAGGCCCTGGCGCTTCGGCCGCCACCTCGCCGCGCTGGACCGCTGCGCCCAGGCCACGCCCACGGGGCTGGCGCTGGATACCGCGGCCTTCGCGCGCGAGGTGCTGGACGACAGCGCCGTGCCCGACGCGCACGCGGACGATTTCCACGGCCTGGCGCTGTGGTGGGCCAGCGGCGGCGGCCGGGACCGGCCCGCCACCGCGGCGGCGGACGGCGAAGTGCGTTGCGGCGCCGTGCGCGCGCGGCTGCGCCCGTGGAGCGGTGGCGAGCGGCTGGCCGCCGTGGCCGCCAGCCGCGAGCAGGACGGGGAGGGCGGCACGCGCTTCCACCTCGGCCGCTACCTGCGCGCCATGCTCGCGTGCAGCGTGCAGGCGCTGGAGCCGCCCGGCACGGTGCTGGAGGAGCTCGACGCCGCCACCGGCCAGTCGCTGCTGCAGGCGGTGCTGGCGCTCAACGTCGCCGATCCCGAGGCGCTGTACGCGCCGGAAGCCGCGCGCCAGACGCTGCGCCTGTGCCGCGAGCTGGGCTGGACGCCCTCGCGCGTGTGGGCCACGCCCGCTGTGGAGCTGGACCGCCTCGATGCACTGCTCGACCGCGCCGCCCCGGCTACCGCGCCCGTGCCCCCACCCAGGCCGGCAATCAGCCGCTCCTCGCGCCTGGCCGACCAGCCCGACGCGGTGGTGATCCGCATCGAGGACGACTGATGGACGGCGTGTTCCGCTCCGATCAGCTGTCGCTGAAGCTGCTCGCGCCGCTGCGCACCGTCCTGGGCGACGTGGAGCGGCTGCTGGACGTGGAGCCGGACCCCAGCCGCCTGCCCGCCGACGCGGCACCGCCCGACACCGCCATGCCCGCGCCGGGCGAGGACGCGGCGCCCGCCGCCGTGGCGTCGTCCACGCCGCCGGCATCGGCAGCGTCCACCATGCCAACGCTGCCCCCGGCGCCGGTTTCGAG
>NZ_CALAOH010000130.1 GCF_937926365.1 uncultured Azohydromonas sp.
CCGTGGGCACGTCGGGGAAGGCCGGGTGGCGCTTCGGCCCGGTCACGGCGATGAATTTCAACCGGCCCGAGCGCTGCAGCGGGCCGGCGGTGGCCATCGAGCCCAGCGCGAAATTCAGCTCGTTCGTGGCCACGGCGGTGTAGAGCTGCGAGGTCTCCTTGTAGACCACGTGCTGCATCTGGGTGTTGGTCATCGACTCCAGCAGCGCCGATCCCAGGTGCACCGGGTTGCCCACCGACCAGGAACCGTAGTTCAGCGCCGTCGGGCGTGCCTTGGCATCGACCACGATGTCGCCCACCGTCTTGTACTTGCTGTCCATGGACACGCCGACGAAGAAGTAGGTCTTGAACAGCGGGGTGAGCGGATCGAAGTCCTTCACCGGGTCATAGGGCAGTTTCTTGAACAGGTGCGGGTACGCGACCAGGTGCACGTTGTCCAGGTGGATCAGCTCGTGGCCGTCGGTGGCGGCGCGCTTGAAGGTGTCGATGGCGATGAAGCCGTTGGCACCGGGCTTGTTCTCCACCACCACCGGCTTGCCCCACTTCTTCTGCAGCCGCTCGGCCACCAGCCGCACCACGGCCTCCGGGCCCGCGCCGGCCGGGAACGGCGTGAGGATGCGCACCGGGCGCGAGGGAAAGTCCTGCGCGTGCGCCGAGGCGCCGATCAGGGACAGGGCGGCCAGCGCGGCGCCGGCCAGCAGTTTCAGGGCTTGCATTGCTTGTCTCCTCGTGGAATCGATCCGTGCTCGTTGCCCGCGCATCTGCGGCACGGGTCCGCCGGCCAGTGTGGCCGGCCCCACGCTCGTCCCTGCCCTGCCGCGGCGGAGTGCGTGAACTATTGCGGACGAGCGCGGGTAATTCCCGAGCAGCGGTGTTGCACCGGCGCCCCGGGTCGGCCCTGCCGCGGCCAGGACGCCGGGGCCCGCGGCTTCAGGACGCCGCCAGTGCGGGCGCGGGCAGGATGGTGCCCACGCACTCGCCGAAGCCGATGGCGCGCGCGCCCGCCGCCTCGCAGCGCCCGCGCAGGAACACGCGGTCGCCGTCCTGCAGGAAGGCGCGCGTCTCGCCACCGGGCAGCTGCAGCGGCTGCTTGCCGCCCTGGCTGAGCTCCAGCAGCGAGCCGCCCTGCCCCGCATCGGGGCCCGACTGCGTGCCGCTGCCCAGCAGGTCGCCGGGCTGCAGGTTGCAGCCGTTGCTGGCGTGGTGCGTGAGCATCTGCGCCACGGTCCAGTAGGCGTCCCTGAAATTGCTCTCCATCAGCTTGTGCGGCGGCAGTCCCTGCGCGCGCATGGCCTCGGTCTGCAGCAGCACCTCGAAGCGGATGTCGATGGCGCCGCGCTCGCGGTTGGCGATCGAGTCCAGGTAGGGCAGTGGACGCGGGTCGCCTTCGGGCCGCTTGAACGGCGCGCGGAAGGGCTCCAGCGCCTCCATCGTCACCACCCAGGGCGAGAGCGTGCTGCCGAAGTTCTTGGCCAGGAACGGGCCCAGCGGCTGGTATTCCCAGGCCTGCAGGTCGCGCGCGGACCAGTCGTTGAGCAGCACCAGGCCGAAGAGGTGGTCCTCGGCCTGCGCCATCGGGACGGGCTCGCCCAGCGCGTTGGCGCTGCCCACCAGCGCGCCGATCTCCAGCTCGTAGTCCAGCCGCTTGCTGGGACCGTAGCCCGGCACGCCGTCGGGGCCCGGCGCCTGCTGGCCCAGCGGTCGGCGCAGGTCGGTGCCGCTGACCACCAGCGAGGAACTGCGCCCGTGGTAGCCGATGGGCACCCACTTGTAGTTGGGCAGCAGCGGGTTGTCGGGCCGGAACAGCTTTCCCACCGTCGTGGCGTGGTGGATGCCGGTGTAGAAGTCGGTGTAGTCGCCGATGCGGCAGGGCAGCGCCATCTCGGCCTCGGCCTGCGGCACCAGGCAGGGCTGCAGCGCGTCCTTCTGCGCGCTGTCCTCGGCCAGCGCCGCCGACAGCGCCGTGCGCACCGCGCGGCGCGCCGCCGGGCCCAGCGCCATGAAGGCGTTGAGGTCGCCGCCGGCCAGCGGCACCAGCGCATGCGCCACCTCGGCGGTCCAGGTGCCTTCGCGGGCGGCAAGCTTCAGGTCCAGCACCTGGTCGCCGATGGCCACGCCGATGCGCAGCGCGTCGTCGCCGCCGCGGCGGCGGAAGGCGCCCAGGGGCAGGTTCTGGATGGGGAAGTCGGTGGCGTCCTCGTTGGCCGAGGCGACCCAGCTGCGCAGTGCCGGGTCATGGGTGGCGTCGATGGGCATGGCGTACTTGGTGTGTGAATCAATGACTGCCGTTCGCCCTGAGCTTGTCGAAGGGCCTGCGGGCGGGTTGCGCGGCAGGGCTTCGACAGGCGCAGCCCGAACGGGGCTCTTGGCTACATCAGGGCTGCCCGAAGCGGTCGCCCAGGCCGGCCCAGCATTGAGCATAGGCGGCGTCCAGCGGCGCCTCCTGCAGCGCGAAGGCCGTGGGGCGGAAGCGCCAGCGGCTCTCGAACATGAAGGCCAGGGTGTTGTCCAGCTTGTGCGGCGTGAGCTGCGCGGTGCTGGCCTTCTCGAAGGCCTCGGCATCGGGCCCGTGCGGCACCATGCCGTTGTGCAGGCTCATGCCGCCGGGCTTGAAGCCCTCGGGCTTGGCGTCGTACTGGCCGTACACCAGGCCCATGAACTCGCTCATGAGGTTGCGGTGGTACCAGGGCGGCCTGAAGGTGTCCTCGGCCACCATCCAGCGCGGCGGGAAGATGACGAAGTCGCAGTTGGCCGTGCCCGGCGTGTCGCTGGGCGAGGTCAGCACCGTGAAGATCGACGGGTCCGGGTGGTCGAAGCTGATGGACCCGATGGTCATGAAGTTGGCGGTGTCGTACTTCAGCGGGCACAGGTTGCCGTGCCAGGCCACGACGTTGAAGGGCGTGCCGGGCTGCTCGTTGCGCCACAGCGCGCCGCCGTACTTCTTGACGATCTCGTAGGGGCCCGCGTCGTCCTCGAAGGCCGCCACGGGCGCGAGGAAGTCGCGCGGGTTGGCCAGGCCGTTGGAGCCGATGGGCCCCAGCTCGGGCAGCCGGAACGGCGCACCGTAGTTCTCGCACACGTACAGCCGCGTGGGGCCCTGCACCTCCACCTTGAAGGCGATGCCGCGCGGCAGCAGCGCGATCTCGCCCGGCTTCACTTCCAGCACGCCCAGCTCGGTGACCAGGCGCAGCGCGCCCTCCTGCGGCACCAGCAGCATCTCGCCGTCGGCATTGACGAAGGCGCGCCGGCCCATGGAGCGGTTGACCAGCGCCAGGTGCGCCGCCATGCCGCTCTGGGCCTCCACGTCGCCGTTGACGACAACGGTGCGCAGGCCGTCCACGAAGTCCAGCGGCTGCTGGCCCGCATCGGGGATGGGTGCCGGGTGCCAGCGCAACGGGTCCGGCGGCATGGGCAGGCCCTCGGCCGCGCCGGTCTTGAGCCAGCGCTGCTCATAAGGCGCATAGGGGCCCGTCACCACCGAGGGCTGGCGGCGGTAGAGCCAGCTGCGGCGGTTCTCGGCCCGCGGCGCGGTGAAGGCGCTGCCCGAGACCAGCTCGGCGTACAGGCCCCGCGCCACCTGCTGCGGGCTGTTGCGGCCGCGCGGCAGGACGCCGGACACCGCCTCGGTGGCGAATTGGTTGCCGAAGCCACTTTGGTAGTGCAGTTCAGTCATCGCTAGGGTTCCCCAGTGCTTGCAGGAAGGATCGTCGCCATGCCCGCGGAGGCGGGCATGGCGGTCTCAGTCGAGCTTGATGTTGTTGGCCCGGATCAGCGCGCCCCAGCGCGCGCGCTCGGACTTGGTGTAGGCGGCCATCTGCGCGGGCGTACCGGGCAGCGGCTCCAGCCCCAGGCCATGGAAGCGCTCCTTCACGGGCGCGGAATTGAGCGCCGCCTGCAGCGACTGGCTGAGCTTGGCGACGAAGTCGGCCGGCGTGGCTGCCGGCACCACCAGGCCCTGCCAGGCATAGGCCTCGAAGTCCTTGACGCCCTGCTCGGCCAGCGTGGGCACGTCGGGCAGCGTCTTGAGCCGCTGCGGGCTGGCCACGCCCACCGCGCGCAGCTTGCCGCTGAGCACGTACTGCTGGACGCTGGCGGTGTCGATCATGGCCATGGGAATCTGCCCGCCCAGCAGGTCCTGCACCGCGGGCGCGGCGCCACGGTAGGGCACGTGCGTGAACTTGAGGCCGGTCTTCTCGCGCAGCAGCTCGGTGGCGAGGTGGTGCGGGCTGCCCAGGCCGGCGGTGCCGTAGTTGACGCCCTCGGGCTGCCGCTGCGCCCAGTCGCTGAACTCCTTCCAGTTCTTCACCGGGACGTTGGGCGCGACCACCAGCAGCAGCGGGAAGCGCGCGAGCATGCCCACGGGCTTGAAGTCCTTCTCGGCGTCGTAGGACAGCTTGGCGAACAGCGAGGGGTTGGCGGCCAGCGTGGCGAAGTCGGCGGTGAGCATGATGTTGCCGATGTCCTTGGACTTGGCGACGTACTCGGCGGCGATGTTGGTGGCCGCGCCCGGCTTGTTGTTGACGACGATGGGGCGGTTGAGGCTCTTGCTCATCTGCTCGGCCACGGTGCGGGCCACGATGTCGGAGCCGCCGCCGGCGGCGTAGCCGAGGGCCCATTCCAGCGGCTTGTCCTGCGCCGCGGCCGTGAAGGACAGCGCCGACAGCGCGGTGGCGCCGAACGCGGCGAGCAGGTGGCGACGGGTGTTGTTCATGCTTGTCTCCTTGGTGGTTGTGGTGATCGTGTTCAGGGGGTATCGGCGCCGGCGCGCGCCAGGGCCAGGGCCTGGCGCAGCACGTCCAGCCGCCCGATGTGGTTGGCCAGCAGCAGGATCAGCCGCGCGTTGAGCGCGTGGCTGGCCTCGGGGCTGAGGTCGCGATGGGTGTCGATCAGCGCCTCGTAGAAGTCGTCGGGCGCATCGAGGTTGGGTTCGGTGACCAGGGGCATGGCGGCTCCTCGCGGGGACGGCGTTCGGGTCAGTGCAGCGCGCAGGCACGCGCCAGGGCGGCGTGGACGGCTTCGGGCGCCGGATGGCGCCAGCGCGCGCACACGTGCTGGTCCGGGCGCAGCAGGTAGGCGGTGCCGGGGCGCAGGTCGTAGCGCCGCGACAGCCATTCCTCGGGGTCGTTGGCGGGCTCCAGCACCAGCACCTTGAGCGGCAGCTCCAGCATCCAGTGCGGCACCGGGCCCCAGCACAGCAGCGTGAAGTCAGGACCCAGCTCGCGCAGCAGCCAGGTGTCGCGGCCGTCGATGCGCAGCGGCGCATCGGCCGCCGGCGCGCCCGGGCGCATCAGGCCCATGAAGGCGTCGCGGTCCGGCGTGTTCAGCGGCGAGTTGTCCAGCGTGGCCGGCACCGACAGGCGGCCGCTGTTGACCATCCTGCGCGCGAAGCCGTGCTCGCGCGCCAGCGCCAGCGTGGCGTCGCGGAACAGCCGGCTGATCTCGCTCTTGGGCGTGATGAAGTCGGTGGCGCGGGTGGAGTTGAGGAGGTTCTCGTCCGCGGCGTATTCGCGCTCGCGGGCGTAGCTGTCCAGCAGGGCCCCGGGCGACTGGCCGCGCAGCACGCGGTCCAGCTTCCAGGCCAGGTTGTCCGCGTCCTGCACGCCGGAGTTGGCGCCGCGCGCGCCGAAGGGCGACACGCCATGCGCGGCGTCGCCGGCAAAGAGCACGCGGCCGTGCCTGAAGCTGTCCATGCGCAGGCAGGCGAAGGTGTAGACGCTGGCCCACTCCAGCTCAAAACCAGGCAACGAATCCGGCTGCGGCTCGCCGCCCTTGCTGGCAGCCGCCGCGCGCAGCAGGGCTTGCACGCGCGGAACGATGTTCTCCGGCCGCTTCTCGACTTCCGGGTCCGCATCCCAGCCCAGCTGGAAATCGATGCGCCACACGCCATCGGGCTGCATGTGCAACAGCACCGACTGCCCAGGGTGGAACGGCGGGTCGAACCAGAACCAGCGCTCGGCCGGGAAGTCGGCCTGCATGCGCACGTCGGCGATGAGGAAACGGTCCTTGAACACGCGGCCCTTGCTCTCCAGGCCCATGAGCTGGCGAATGGGCGAGCGCGAGCCGTCGCAGGCGACGACGTGGTCGGCCCGCAGCTCGTAGCGGCCCTCGGGGGTGTCTATGCCCAGCCTCACCACGTCGCCCTCCTGCGCCAGCGCCGCCACGGTGTTGTGCCAGCGGATCTCCAGGTTGGGCAACTCGCGCGCGCGCGCCACCAGGCAGGCCTCCACGTAGTACTGCTGCAGGTTGATGAAGGCCGGGCGCTCGTGGCCGGTTTCGGGCAGCAGGTCGAACTGGTAGAGCTGTTCCTCGCGGAAGAACACCTTGCCCACGTGCCAGCGCACGCCCTTGTCCACCAGGGCCTGGCCCACGCCCAGGCGGTCCCAGACTTCCAGCGTGCGCTTGGCGAAGCAGATGGCGCGCGAGCCGGTGCTGAGCTTGCAATCGTTGTCCAGCAGCAGCACGCGCTGGCCGCGCTGCGCCAGGTCGATGGCCAGGCTCAGGCCCACGGGGCCGGCGCCCACGACCACCACGGGGTGGCGCACGGGCACGGCGGCGTCCTGGTCGGGGCTGCGCCGGTAGGCGAAGGCGGTGGCCTGAATCTCGGCACCGGTGGCGGAGTACAGCGGGTCGCGCATGGTGGGAGTCGCCTCGGGACAGGCGTGACGAAGCCTGCGGCAAACCGCATGGCCATGAAGGAAGAAGCCGGCCGCGACGGGGCTTTTTCAAGCACCCGTCAAGCGACGGCCGGTGTCAGCGGGTAGAGGGATGGAGCGCGAGGCTCAGGACTCCAGCGCCTTCCACATGTCGATGTCGCGCTGCGCGGTCCACACGCGCGGGTCCGGGTACTGGGTGACCTCGTCGAAGCAGCGCGTGACGTCGAAGGGCATGCAGTGGTCGAAGATCACCCACTTGCCGTATTTGGGCGCCATGTGCGCGTAGGCCTCCTTGTAGACGGTGTTGAGGTCCTTGCCGGCGGCAGCACCCGCCCGCACCGCCTGGTACAGGTCGGAGATGAAGGCGCGCGTGCCGGCCAGGCCCGCCTGCACCTGCTCCTCGCCCACCAGCGCCGCGCCACGGCCCGGGACCAGCGCCAGCGGCTTGAGCGCGGCGATGTTGTCCAGCGTCTGCGGCCAGTCCTTGAAGTAGGCGTCGCCCGCATACGGCGTGGCGTCGAACTCCACCAGGTCGCCCGACAGCAGCGTGCGCTCCTGCGGCAGCCACACCACCGTGTCGCCCTTGGTATGGCCGCGGCCCAGTTGCAGCAGCTGCACTTCGAGCTTGCCCAGCCACAGGGTCATCTTCCCGGTGAAGGTCATGGTGGGCCAGGTCAGGCCCGGCGGCACCGTCTCCACGTTCCTGAACAGGCGCGGGAAGCGGCCGATCTCGCTGGCCTTGTCCTGCTCGCCGCGCTCGACGATCAGGTCGTAGGTGTCCTGGCTGGCCAGGATCTGCTGCGGCTCGTAGGCCGAGGCGCCCAGCACGCGCACGGCGTGGTAGTGCGTGAGCACGACGTACTTGATGGGCTTGTCCGTCACCTCGCGGATGCGGCGGATCACGTCGGCCGCCATCGCCGGCGTGGCCTGGGTGTCAGCGACCAGCACGGCATCGTCACCGATGATGATCCCGGTGTTCGGGTCGCCTTCGGCCGTGTAGGCCCAGGCATGCTCGGACAGTTGGGTGAAGCTGACTTTTTTCTCTTCCAGGTCGGCTTGGGAGGCGAAGGCTTTGCTCATGGTCAATGCGGCGAACAGCTTCAATAATGTTTAACGACAGGATTGATCTTAGTCAGTTTGTTCGCTAATGTCTAATTCGTTTTTCTAGAGAAAACCCTGAGATTCACTGTGGACGACAGCACTTCTTCCGCCGGCGCGGAGCGCGGCTCGCGCGGCATCCAGAGCATCGAGGTCGGCGGCCAGTTGCTGCTGGCATTGGCGCACCACGGGCGGCCAATGGCCCTCAAGGACCTCGCGCGCGAAGCCGGCATGGCGCCGGCCAAGGCGCATCCGTACTTGGTGAGCTTCGGCAAGCTGGGCCTGATCGAGCAGGACCCGGGCAGCGGCCGCTACGGGCTGGGGCCGCTGGCGATGCAGCTGGGCCTGATCAGCCTGCAGCAGTTCGACCCGGTGCGGCTGGCCACACCGCTGATCGAGGAGCTGGCGTTGTCCACCGGCCACACCATTGCCATCGCGGTGTGGGGCAACCGCGGCCCGACCATCGTGCGCGTGGCCGAGGCGCCCAGCCCCGTGCACGTGGCCATGCGCCACGGCACGGTGATGAGCCTGCGCGGCACGGCCTCGGGCTGGCTCTTTGCCGCGCACCGCGCGCGCGAGGAGGTGCAGGCGGTGCTGGCACAGGAAGCGGCCGTGGGTGGCTTCGCCGGCGCACCGCTGGACGAGGCCGCCTTCGAGGCGAAGCTCGACGAGGTGCGCCGCCAGGGCATGGCACGCGTGGTGGACCAGGCCATCCCCGGCGTGAGCGGACTGGCCGCGCCGGTGTTCGACGGCAGCGGCGCGCTGCTGCTGAGCATCACCGGCATCGGCCCCAGTGCCACCTTCGACACGGCCTGGGACAGCCCGCTGGCCGGCGCAATCCGGCGCTGCGCGGCCTCGCTATCGCGGCGGCTCGGGGCGGCCTGACGCCACCGCGGTCCGCAGGCCCGCACGGACCCCAAGGTGGCGGCGGGCGGCAGGAAGTCACGGCGCTAGTTCTTCGGAACGATGCGTGCCGGGCCGGACTACTCCTTGAGAAAAGTCAATATCCTCCTTCCCGCCGCGGCGGCCTGACCGTTCGAAGAATGGGCGGCAAAGGCCTTGGCGCGGACAGTCATGGCTCATGAACCTGAGCCACTTCGACGCCCCCCGCTACCTCTCCGTGTTGCCGCTGTTCCAGCACCGGTGTCCCGCCGAGCTGGACGAGCTGGCGCAAGCGTGCCAGGTGCGCCGCTACACGCGCGGCGAAGCGGTGTTCCGCAGTGGTGGCAACTGCGATGCGCTGCACGTCGTGGTCACGGGCCAGGTCAAGCTGCACGCCATCTCGACCGCGGGCCAGGAGAAGGTGATCGAACTGGTCGGCCCGGGCTGCAGCTTCGGCGAGTCGCTGGTGTTCGGCGAGCGGCCCAGCTCCTTCAACGCCACCGCGCTGACCGACACGCTGGTGTTGAGCCTCCCCAAGGACGCGCTGCTGGCCGAGGTCAGCCGCGATCCGGGCTTCGCGCTGCGGATGCTCACGGGCCTGTCGCAGCGGGTGCAGAACCTGATGGACGACGTCGAGGCCTACGCCCTGCACAGCGGCACGCAGCGGGTGGTGAACTACCTGCTGCGCGGCCGGTCGCGCGACAGCGTGCGCGCCGCGGGCACGGTGTCGCTGCCGGTGAGCAAGGCCACCATCGCTTCGCGGTTGTCCATCACACCGGAATATTTCTCGCGCGTGCTGGGCGAGTTGGAAGCCGGGCAGATGATCCAGGTGGACAAGCGCCATATTCACATCCTCGACGCGCAGCGCTTGGCCCAGCACCCGCTGCAGTAACCCCTCCACTTCCTTCGCAGTACCCCATGCCTCTCACCACCGAAACGGGCACGACGGACGCCCGCGCGCTGCTCACCGAAGACCTGCTGCGCAAGTTCGACACCCCGGGCCCGCGCTACACCTCCTACCCGACGGCCGACCGCTTCCACCACGGCTTCGGCCCGGCGCAGGCGCGGTCCGCCATCGCGCAGCTCGCGCCCGGCAGCGCGGCGGCGCCGTTGTCGCTGTACGTGCACATCCCGTTCTGCGAGTCCATCTGCTACTACTGCGCCTGCAACAAGATCATCACGAAGCACCACGAGCGCGCCGCCGAGTACCTCGACGCGCTGGAGACGGAGCTGGCGCTGGTGCTGGAACCGCTGGGCGCGGGACGGCCGGTGTCGCAGCTGCACTTCGGCGGCGGCTCGCCCACCTTCCTGTCGGATGCCGAGCTGGCCCGTGTCATGGGCAGGCTGGCGCAGAGCTTCCGCTTCACGCCGGATTCCGAGATCTCCATCGAGGTGGATCCGCGCACGGTCACGCCCGAACGGCTGGCGCACCTGCGCGGCCTGGGCTTCAACCGGCTGAGCTTTGGCGTGCAGGACTTCGACCCCGACGTGCAGCAGGCGGTGCACCGGGTGCAGTCCTTCGAGAGCGTGCACGCGCTCATGGCCAGCGCCCGAGCGCTGGGCTTCACCTCGATCAACGCCGATTTCATCTACGGGTTGCCGCGGCAGACCCCTGAAAGCTTCGCGCGCACGGTGCAGCAGATCGGCGAGCTGCGGCCGGACCGCATCGCGCTCTACGCCTACGCGCACCTGCCCGAGCGCTTCAAGCCTCAGCGCCGCATCAATGCCGAGGAACTGCCCAGCCCGGCGCAGCGCATCACGATGCTGGGCGACGCCATCAACGGGCTGCTGGAGCGCGGCTTCGAGCACATCGGCATGGACCATTTCGCGCTGCCCGACGACCCGCTGGCCGTGGCACGCCGGGAGGGCAAGCTGCACCGCAATTTCCAGGGCTACAGCACGCAGCCGGACTGCGACCTCGTGGCGCTGGGCGTGTCGGCCATCGGGCGCATCGGCGGCTGCTTCTACCAGAACGCCAAGACGCTGCCCGAGTACTACGAGAGCCTGGCGCGGCGCGAGCTGCCCGTCGTGCGCGGGTATGCCCTGGAGGGCGACGACCTGCTGCGGCGCGACGTGATCATGGCGCTGATGTGCCAGGGCCGGCTGGAGTTCGGCGCCGTGGAGCGCGCCCACGGCATCCGCATGCGCGAGTACTTCGGCCGCGAGCTGGAAGCGCTGAAGCCGCTGGCGCAGTCGGGGCTGGTGGTGCTCGAAGACGAAGCTGTCCGGGTGACGCGCGCCGGCTGGTACCTGGTGCGGGCCATCGCGATGGTGTTCGACCGCCACCTGCAGACCTCCGGGAACCGGCAGCGCTTTTCCAAGGTGGTGTAGCCCGTGCGGCCCTCAAGGGGGCCGCACGCGTCATCGGCACCCGGCTTCCGACCTGCGACGGCCCTGCGTCCGGCGCCGCCGGACTTCCGTTAGCGCCCTGGCTTGGCCTCGCTCCATCCCAAAAATCAAGCGTGATCACGTCCTGATTACTCTTATTATCGTGCCGCTTCAATAAATGGAACATCTGGGGTGGATGCGACGGGGGATGGTTCGAAAACGGCGCCAGTCATTGAGCCGGTTGCACCTGGGCGTCGCCGCGGACGGCCGCGCGGCGCACGCACGCGCGTGCTGCGCGAGGGACAGGCGCTGGGGCGACACCACTTCGCCTTCCTGCGCAGCTGGCTGCAGGGGCTGGACCTGCGGCAGGCCTGGGAGCGCTACCTGGGCTTCGGCGAGCTGAGCGCGGACCGGCGCCACATCGAGAAGCAGCGAGTTGCCCTGCTGCAGCAGGTGCTGCGCGAAGGACACGCGCTGAACCTGAGCCTGGGGGAGGAAGAGCGCATCACGGCCGAGCTGCTGTTGCTGGCGCAACCGCCAGCCGGACCGGGGACGGTTGCGCTGCCCGACCTGGACGAGTTCATCGACAGCCAGGGGCTGGACCGCGAGGCGCACTCCGAGGCGGAGCTGCTGCGCGAGTACCGCGAGTTCTACGGGCTGGACCACGTCCAGGCCGCGGAGGCGGATGAACGGCAGCCAAGCCTCGTCCGCGAAGCGGCGCCCTTGCGCGCCCTGCGCCGCGTGGAGGCGCTGCTCGCTCGGCGCCCTGCCCCGGCCGATCCGCCGTCGCTGTGGCTGTCGCCGGCGCTGGCGGAACGCCTGAAGGCGGCCGGCATGGGGACGCTGGACGCCCTGGTCCAGACCGTGAATGCCTATGGCGCCCACTGGTGGCGGCGCGTGCGGGGCCTGGGGCGCGCGCGCGCCGCGTCGCTGACGGACTGGCTGCTGCCGCTAAGCCGGGAGTGGGAGCTGCCCTTGCGCAAGGAGGCGCTGGCGCCGCCGCAGCGCCAGGTGGCCTGGCGCACCTCGGTGCTGCGCTCGGTGGCCGTGCCGCCGCGCTTCGCGCTCCTGCCGCTGGAACAGCTGGCGGTGCCGCCGCGGCTGGCTGGCGGGCCGGGAGCGCCTGGCCTGTTCGCCACGCGCATGGCGAACCACCTGGGCGCGCAGGACGATCGCCAGGCGATCGAGGCTTGGCTGGAGCAGTACCGCGACAAGCCCGCCACGCTGCGGGCCTATCGCAAGGAGGTAGAGCGCTTCTACCTCTGGTGTCTGCTGGAGCGGGACAAGCCGCTCTCGTCGATCGACAGCCGCGACGCGCTGGCCTACCGGGAGTTCATTCGCCAGCCGCCGCCGCATTGGTGCTGTAACGCCGTGGTGGCGCGCGACGACCCGGCTTGGCGGCCGTTCCGGGGACCGCTGCAGCCCGGCTCCCAGCGGCAGGCGCTGGTGGTGGTGCAAGCGTTGTTCGACGGCCTGCGCGACGCCAACTACCTGGTGGGCAACCCGCTGCGGGCGGTCAGCAAGAAGGCGGCACTGGCGGGGGCGCGTATCGACATCGAGCGCTCGTTCACGGAAACCGAATGGCGCTTCATACGGCACCGGCTCGACACGGAGGAAGCGTCGGCCCGGCCGCGGGGCGGCGTGCCGGCGGGCGCGGAGCAGCGGCGCCTGCGCCTGGTGCTGGAGCTGTTGGCGGGTACGGGTTTGCGCTTGGCGGAGATCGCCGTGGCGACCACGGCCTCGGTGCGCAGCGTGCGCCTGGACGGCGAGGGCATCGCTGCCACCGTCTTGTACGTGCAGGGCAAGGGCGGCAAGGCGCGCGAGGTGCCGCTGGCGGACGACCTGGCCGCGCTCGTGACGGCCCATCACGCCGACGCCGTGGCGCTGGGGGAACTGCCCTCCCCCGCGCCACTGGTGTGCACCCTGGCGGAGCCGCCGCCGCGCTGGAGCGCTGCCGCGGACGGCAGCCTGAGGCTGCAACGCGCCGCCCCGGTGGGCCGGACGCTGGGCGCCAGCGGCCTGTACCGCATGCTCAAGCGCTTCTTCCACCGCATCGCCGCCGGCGCCCATGGGGTGGACGGCCTGGACGGCGCGCGGCTGCGGGCGGCCTCCACGCACTGGTTGCGCCACACCTTCGCACGCCAGGGCGCGGCGGCACAGATTCCAGTGGAAGTGCTGCAGCAGGCACTGGGGCACGCCAGCATCGCGACCACGACGATCTATCTGGGCACCGAACGGGCGCGCATGGTGCGCGAGTTCGAGAAGCTGCGGCAGCGGCGCAGCAAGGGCTGAACAGGGTCGGCAGCGGGGTGTTCTACGGTAGAACACCCCCGGCTCTGGCACTGTGGCGGAGCGGGTGAGCGCTGGCTTCGCGTTGGCCCATATGGCGCTGGCACACGCTGCGGCGATGCGGCCAGCGTCAATGCAGCGATGCATTGCGGAGGGTGTTCTACCGTAGAACACCCGGCTGCGCTGTCATCTCCGCTCTGGCATGGACCCAGGCAGCCCCATGCCAGAGCGAAGCACAGGTGCGGCAAGTCAAGGCACGAGAGCCTCCTGTGCCCGGCCCGCTCAGCTTGCGGCTGGTTTTGCGGTCGCCTGGATTCCGGCCTGCGCGCACTGCTGTCCGGGGAAAGTCGGAAACCGATTCGCATCGCCGGCCACAACGCAGGCCGCCAGCCCATCAAGTCGTCATCCCGGCGAAAGCCGGGATGACAGCGTTAATTCCACGGCCAACCCCACGGCACGCGAAGCGTGCTGACGTCGCAACGTCTCCCCGGACAGCAGTGCGCCTTCGCGGGAATGGCGACGTTTTTCCTACGGCTTGCCATGCCTCTGTCGCCGCTTTGCCTGCGTCACGGGCCGAGTGAAGCACGGTGAACCCTCATACGAATTCCATCTGATAGCCACACGCTCCATGACTGGGGACAGCAGACTCACCCGCGCGGCGTCGGGGTGGCTGGAAAGGGGCGCGAAATTCCTGTCACGGGTAGCCGCAACGGCCTTCGCCCAGCGCCGCTCCACAACGCCGGAAGCTTGGGTGTTCTACCGTAGAACACCTCGTATGGAAGGGCCCATGTGTTGGCGCCAGGGCCGCAGCCCGGTACGGCTGCAAGCGCTGGGTGTTCTACCGTAGAACACCCGCCCAAAAGAAAGGGGCCCGCAGGCCCCTTCCAATATCAATCGCGCCAGCTACGGGCGCCGCGCGTGCTCAGTCGAAGAACTTCGCCAGCAGTTCCTGCAGCCGCTTTTCCTTCTCCGGCGCCAGCGCGCCGGCCTTGAAGCGCAGCGTGAGGTTGCCCTGCGCATCCTTGTCGCACGAGCCCACCACCTTGCCGCCCAGCGTGTAGCGCGTCTGCCGGTTGAGGCTGGCGTTGCCGTCCTGCCCCGTGAGCCGGGCCAGCACTTCCCGTGCGCCCGGCCGTGGCATTTGCGCGGCCAGCGCCCGGGCGCGCTCCAGCACGCCCGCCTCGTCCCGCTCCAGCGCGGCCTTGAGCGGCGCGACGAAGCGGAACTGAAGGTCCAGCGGCGACGCGAAGGCCTGCACCACCGCGTCCGGCAGCGCCGCGATCTGCAGCGCCGTGCTGACGTTGCCCGGCTGCATGCCGATGGACGCCGCCAGCTGCCGCAGCGAGGGGAACAGCCCGGCGTCCAGCGCGCGCCGGTACATCATTCCCTGCTCCCAGGCGGAGAGGTCCTTGCGGCCGCGGTTCTCGCGCTCCATCTCAACGAACAGCGCGCGGTCCTCGATGTTGTCCACCAGGCACAGCACCGGCAGGCCCAGCTGCCGGCAGGCTTCCAGCCGCCGGTGGCCATACACCACCTCGAAGCTGCCCGCCGGCTCGGCCACCGGGCGCACCTTGATCGGCTGCACGTTGCCGCCCGCGTCCGCCACCTCGGCCTTGAGCTTGTCGAACAGCGGCGAGTTGAAATTGAGCTCGTGGCGGTTGGCCCAGCGGCTGGGGCGGATCAGCGCGGGGTCGATGAGCCGCGAGGCCTTGGCGCCGTCCCATTGACGCAGTTCGTTGAGCGCCTCATCGAGCCGGCCCTGCAGCGCCTCGGCCTGCCGGGCCTTGGCTTGCAGCACTTCGTTCTCGCGCAGCAGGTCGGATCGCGCCTCGTTGGCGAACGCCATCATCGCGCCCGGCGCGGTCTTGGGCCGCGTCGGCACCTCGGCGTCCGGCGCCAGGCCGGGCAGGTTGCTGAAGTCGAGCTTGGCGGCCTTGTTCTTGAGACTCATGGTTCAGCCTTCCTCAAACGGCGAGCTGTTCGAGCTGCGTGGCCCACACGGCCTGGATCTGCTGCTCCACCAGCTCGCACATGCGGTCGTAGGCGTCGCGCGCGCGGGCGAAGGTCTTGGCGTTCATGGCGCCGCGCGGCAGGTCGTACACCGTGCCGAACTCGGCCGACGCGGTGGCGGTGACAGCGGTCTTGGGAATCTCGATCGGCAGCACCTTGTCCGCGTAGCCCTCCAGCACCCACTGGCGCACCACCGTGCTGGCCGCGTCGTTGGACTCCACGCGCGACAGCAGCACGTCGATGAATTCGAAGGTCTTGTCCTGGCCACGGCTGCGGATGAGCTGGTTGCACAGGTCGCTGAACAGGTCCCAGAACTGTGCCGAGCTGGCGAAGTCCAGCGCGGAAGGGGGCAGCGGCATGATCACGCCGTCGGCCGCCATCAGCGCGTTGATGGTCACGTAGCTCAGCGCCGGCGGCGTGTCGATGATGATCACGTCGTAGTCCAAGCGCGCCTGGTCCAAGCCGCGGTCCAGCACGCGCCAGAACTCGAAGCCCGGGTCGCGCGTCTGCCGCGCCGGCAGCGCGAACTCCGCGCCGAACAGCAGCGGCGCCGCGCACACCAGGTCGATGCCCGGCCAGTAGCTCTCGCGGATCGCGTAGCTCAGGTCCTCGTGCGCGCCCGAAAACAGCAGCATCGCCGTGTGCTCCTGCTCGACCTCGGCATCGGGCAGCACGCCGAACAGCGTGGTGGCCGAGCCCTGCGGGTCCAGGTCCACCACCAGCACCTTGTGGCCGCGCATGGACAGGCCCTGCGCCAGCGTCACCGCCGAAGTGGTCTTGGCCACGCCGCCCTTGAAGTTGGCCACCGTCAACGTGGTGCCGGCCGCGCCCTCCGGGCGCATGTGCGCCGCGCGGAACTCGCGGATCCATTGCCGCGCCTCGGCCATGGGCCACTCGCGCCGGTTGCCCTGCATCTCGCCCGAGGGCAGGTCGCCGCGGGTAAGCCGGTAGGCAATCTTGGACTTGTCCACGTGGCACAGATGGGCCAGTTGCGCGGCGCTGAGCGTGGGGGCTGCCTTCTTCGCCGCCGGCGGCAGCATCGCCGCGCGGATGTGTCCCATCATCGCCGCCACGCGGGCTGCCTGGTGTTCGATGTCGGCCAGGCTCTGCCGACGGATCGCCTGTCTGATATCCATGGTGATGCCGCTTTGTTACGTTTTTCCGAGTGCGGGCGATTATGCACGGCACATCGGAAAAATCGCATGAAACGCGTTGCGGCGCACAAATGCTCGGCAAGCACTGCAAGCATCAAGTCTTGTTATGAGGCTTCTCCGAGAGATTAAAAAAGTTCAAGAAGACTTGAAGAGATTAAGCGCTGTGGATAACTTGATTTTTATGTTTTAAATCAATAGTTTAAATTGTATATGTGCTGTTTCCCGTCCAGTTTTTACCCGCTTCCGTCCGTTCTCTACCCGTTCCTGTCCGGATTCCACCCGGCAGCGTCCAGCTTCTATCCGGGACGCTGGCGGACTTGTGCACAGGCCCGGTCCCAGGCGCGAAAGGCTTGACGTAACAAGAAGCACGCTTGTCGCCGCCGGCGCGATGGCTGCCTGAGCGGTCACGCAGCGCGCCAAAGCGGCCAAGGAAAGCAGCCGTCCCGCTTCTAACCGGCTTCCGTAGCGCCATCCGGAGGTGGAAATCTCGACGACTGTCCATGTTCTAACCGGGCGCCGTGCCGGCATGTCGAACGGTCCGTTGGCCAAACGTCCAACTTTTAACCGAGCTGGCTGGCGCCTTGGAATGGGGCCAGGGCAGTAAAACGTCCGTGTTTTAACCGGATGCCGCCGCGGTCTCGCCCGCCATAAGCGCCTCGGATGTCCAGCTATTACCCGCCATTTGCCGCAGTTTCAATGTCTGCAGGCGTTCGGACGCAGATCACGGCCTCAAACGAAAAAACGATCGAACCTTCGCAGAGCGAACTGTCCAAGCCGGGACGGACATATGATGTGTCGATGGATGAAAAAGAAGTGTCCCGGCCGGCGGCTCCCAAGGAGGAAGGCACCGAACTGCGCAAGCCCCACGAGATGATCGTGATGGTCCCGCGCTCGCGCCGCGTCACGCTCACCGGGCGCCGGCTCTACAACGCGCTGCTGCAGGTGTCGCAGTCACGGCTGCAGGCGATGGAAACCATGCCGGCGGCGGACTACATGTTCGAAGCCCCTCTGCCCGCGCTGCTGCGCACCACCGGCTCCAGCGGCGAGGACCGCACGGCGGCCAAGCGTTACCTGCGCGAGATGCGCGGCCTGGAGGTGGACTGGGAGTCCACCGCGCCGGGCGACGGCCTGAAGTGGCGCGGATTCAGCATGCTCAGCGAAGTCGCCATCGAGGTGCGCAATGGGGAGAACTGGGTGTCCTGGTCCTACCCGCCCACGATCATGTCGGCGCTGCGCGAGCCCGCGCGCTGGGCCCGCATCGACCTGGACGTACTGGCCAAGCTGGGCTCCTACGCGGCGGTGGCGCTGTACGAGATTTGCGCCCGCTACCGCGACAACCCTTCCGGTGTCACCAGCCGCAAGCCGGTGCAGTGGTGGGCCGACGCGCTCAATCCCGCGCCCGGCGGCGCGGAGCGGCGCGAATGGCGCAAGTTCAAGAACGAGCGCGTGAAGCCCGCCATCGAGGAGATCAACAGCGAGACCGACATCGAGATCGAGCTCATCGAGCACAAGCTCGGCCGCGCGGTGAGCGAGGTGCAGTTCGCCGTGCGGCGCAAGCGCGGCACGCCGCGCGCCCGCGCCCTGGCCGAGGGACCGGTGGATGCCGGCCTGGTGCTGCGCGCGGAGTCGCTGGGCATCCGCGAGGCCAAGCTCGACGGCCTGATCAAGGAGTTCGGCGAGGAGCGGGTGCGCGAGCAACTGGATGTGCTGGAGCGGCGCGCGGTGAACCGCAAGCTGCGCGGCATCGAGCACGCCTATGCCTACCTGCGCTCGCTGCTGCGCAACGGCGAGGACGAGGCCCCGCTGGCCTTGCCGCCGGCGCCGCTGGACGGCGCCACGGTGGCCGAGCGCGAGCCCGCGGCCGTGATCGCCGCGCCGTCTTCGGTGCCCGTGGCGTCGGCGCCGTCCCCGGTGTCGAATGCCGGCATGGCCGCCGAGAACTGGCTCAATGAGCGCATCGCCGGGCTCAAGCGCGAGATCGCCGCGCTGGACCCGGTGCAGCGCCGCGGCTGGGTCGATCGGGCGCTGCAGGAGCTGGCCGCGCGCGGCATGCTCAGCGCGGTGGTGTCGCGCCGCGCCGCGCAGGGCGACGTGCTGCACGGCGTGTTGGGTTCGGTGCTGGTGCGCGTGTACGCCGAGGCGGTGTACGGGCCGGGATGGGACCGGCCGCCGGGCGCGGTGGCCTGATCCGGCGTCTTCTACCCGGCCGCCATGGCCCGCAGCGCCAGCAGCGCGGTGCCGTAGGCCGCTTCCTCCTGGGATGCACGCTCCACCGGCACGCCCAGGCAGCGCCGGCGCAGGGCCGTCCACGCCGCGTTGCGCGCGCCGCCGCCGACCGTGAGCACGCGCGACGGCGTGGGCGCTCCCAGCTCGGCCATGCGTTGATAACCCAGCGCCTCCACCGCCGCGATGCCTTCGAGCAGGCCCTGGAAAAACAGCGCGTCGTCGGCTGGGCGCGGCGATTCGCGCGGTGCCAGCGCAGGGTCGTTGACGGGGAAACGTTCGCCTGGCACGGGCAGCGGGTAGTAACACAGGCCGGTCGGGAACTCGGGGCGCAGGCGCGGCGTGAGCTGCGCCATGCGCTCGGCGTTGAAATGCTTCAGCAGCGCCGCGCCGCCGCTGTTGGAAGCGCCTCCCACCAGCCACTGATCGCCCAGCCGGTGGCTGTAGACGCCGAAAGCCGATGCGGTCACCGGTTGCGGCGACAGCAGCTTGAGCACCAGCGTGCTGCCCAGCGAGGTGACGGCCTCGCCCGCGCGGCTCGCGCCGGTGGCCAGGAAGGCGGCCACGCCGTCGGTGGTGCCGGCAACCACCTGCAGATGCGGCGGCAGGCCGAAGGCGCGGGCGATCTCCGGCGCCACGGGGCCGATGCGCGTGCCGGGTGCCAGGACCTCGGGCAGCAGCCCGGCGCGCACGCCCAGCGCCTGCAGCCACGCGGGCCAGCAGCGGCGCAGCGGGTCGTAGCCCAGCTTCAGCGCGTTGTGTTCGTCCGAGAGGCCGAGGCGGCCGGTGAGTCGCGCGGCGATCCAGTCGGCCTGGTGCAGCGCGTGCGCCGCCTCAGGGTGCCGGGCTTGGAGATTCAGCAGCCGCGCCAGGGCGCAGGCCGGGCCGCGCGCGGCGGTATCCGGGGGGGCCAGGGCCTCGATGCGCGCGGCTTCCGCGACGCAAGCCGCGTCGCCATACATCAGGGCCGGCGCCAGCGGCGTGCCCTCAGGGTCGGTGAGCAGCAGCGTTCCGGAGGTGCCGTCCACCGCCAGGCTCGCCAGCCGGGAGCATTCCAGCGGTGCCAGCACCGTGGCCAGCACCCGCCGGACTGCATCCCACCACAGGGCGGGATCCTGGCGCATGTGCGGCCCCTCGCGCTGCGGCGGGGGCAGGGGCTCGCGGGCCGTGGCCTGCACCGCGCCTTGCGCGTCGATCACCACCGCGCGGACGCCGGAGGTGCCAAGGTCCAGGCCCAGGTGCAGGCTGCCCGTGGCCACCGGGCCGGTGGGGACAGGGAAGGGGGGCATGGCCGGATTGTCGGCAGGCCGCAGCGTTCGTTCTTCGATGTGCCCGCAGGGCGCACCCTGCCCTGCGGTATCGAAGGGTCAGCACGAACGGGCGTTCAAGGTTCAGACCTTCTTGGGATACCTATCAGGGATCGATGACCGCGGCGCAGGCGTCGGTGGGAACGGCTGCCGCATGGCCGACCACGGGGACGATCTTCAGCACCGCCGAGGTGGCTCGGCAGGGGAAGGCGAGGGCGCCGCAGCCGCCCAGCAGGGACGACAGCAGAAGGGCGCAGGACAGTGAGACAACGGTACGCATCACGGTCCAACGGCAAGACGGGAGCCCAGTTGACAGACTGAACATGTAACAACCGTGAGCGCCGCCGGCCGCGGCCTTCGGTCACGCCGGCAGCCGGCCCGGGCGGGCGCGGGGCCAGGCGCTATCCTCTGCCGCCCGCCGCCAACGCGGCCCAGTGACAACTTCCCATCGCCCGCGCTTCGCGGGCTCCGGTACGGCGTGAACCTCAAGCAGCTCGAATACTTCGTCCAGGTCGCGGAACTGGGCAGCTTCAGCAAGGCCGCCGTGGTGCTGGACATCGCCCAGCCCGCGCTCAGTCGCCAGGTGCGCGCGCTGGAGACCGAGCTGCGCGAGACGCTGCTGCTGCGCAACGGCCGCGGCGTGGCGCTGACCGAGGCCGGGCGCCGCCTGCTGGAGCACGGCACCGGCATCCTGCAGGCGGTGGCGCAGGCGCGCGAGGACATGCGCTCCTCGCGCGACGAGGCGGTGGGGCGCGTGGTGATCGGCGTGCCGCCGACCATGGGGCGCAAGCTCACCGTGCCGCTGGTCGAGACCTTCAAGGCGCGGCTGCCGCGGGCGCAGCTGGCCATCGTCGAGGGGCTGTCCACGCACATCGTGGAATGGATCCTGAGCTCGCGCGTGGACGTGGGCCTGCTCTACAACCCCGAGGCCCAGCCCGGGCTGGAGGTGATGCCGCTGCTCAACGAGCCGCTGTGCCTGGTGGAGCGGCGCGACGTCCCGTCGGGCCGCGCCCAGGGGCGGGCGCTGGTGCCGCTGCGCGAGCTTGCCGCGCTGCCACTGGTGCTGCCCGAGCGCGCGCACGTCATCCGGCGCCAGCTGGAGACGCAGGCCGCGCTGGCCGGGCTGAAGCTGCAGATCGCCTGGGAGGTGTCCAGCGTGGCCGCGATCATTGACCTGGTGGCCGCGGGCCACGGCTGCGCGGTGCTCACCGCCAGCGCCGTGACGGCCTCGCCGCGGGCGCAGGAGCTGCGCGCGCGCCCGCTGACCGATCCGGCCCTCACCAGCGTGCTGTGCCTGGCGCGCTCCTCCAGCCGCCGCCCGGGGCCGCTGATGCGGCAGGTGACGCAGCTGCTCATCGACCTCAGCCTGGGCCTGCCCACCGGCGGCACGCCGGCCATCGCCGGTACCGATTGATCCGCTCCCGCCGCGCACGGCGCTTGGCGCCGCGGCCCGGCTCCGAGTGGCCGGCGGAGCCGGGTTTGGACGTACCGCGGAAAGAGGCATGCGCCAGTCCTCTTTGCGATGGCTTGATCGCCTCAGCCATGCCAAATTGATATAGCAGCTATGGGCTGAATGCGCTTGGTTCGTTGCCGGGGCATCTCCAGAATCGCGCCGCAGCGGCAGGTTGGCGCGGCTTGTCCCGGCATGCCATCTGCCCGCCCCGAGGTGCTGGGCCACCGACCACACCGAACGGGCCGGGCGCCGGGAGCCGCTTCGTACTCCCGACCAAAACCCTCTAGGAGATCCGGATGATCATCGACGTACACGGCCACTACACCACGGCGCCGGCGGCGCTGGGCGCCTGGCGCGACCTGCAGATCGCCTCGCTCAAGGACCCGAGCAAGAAGCCCGATCCCAAGGCCCTCAAGATCAGCGACGACGAGCTGCGCGAGTCCATCGAGACCAACCAGCTCAAGCTGATGAAGCAGCGCGGCTCGGACCTGACGGTCTTCAGCCCGCGCGCGAGCTTCATGGCGCACCACATCGGCGACTTCGAGACCTCCTCCACCTGGGCCGCCATCTGCAACGAGCTGTGCTACCGCGTGAGCCAGCTGTTCCCCGACAACTTCATCGGCGCGGCGATGCTGCCGCAGTCGCCCGGTGTTGACCCCGCAACGTGCATCCCCGAGCTGGAGAAGTGCGTCAAGGAGTACGGTTTCGTCGGCATCAACCTGAACCCCGACCCTTCCGGCGGCCACTGGACCAGCCCGCCGCTGTCCGACCGCCACTGGTACCCCATCTACGAGAAGATGGTCGAGCTGGACATCCCGGCGATGATCCACGTCTCCACCAGCTGCAACGCCTGCTTCCACACCACGGGCTCGCACTACCTGAACGCGGACACCACCGCCTTCATGCAGTGCCTCACCAGCGATCTGTTCAAGGACTTCCCGACGCTGAAGTTCCTGATCCCGCACGGCGGCGGCGCGGTGCCCTACCACTGGGGCCGCTTCCGCGGCCTGGCGCAGGAGCTCAAGAAGCCGCTGCTGAGCGAGCACCTGCTCAACAACATCTTCTTCGACACCTGCGTCTACCACCAGCCCGGCATCGACCTGCTCACCAAGGTCATCCCGGTGAAGAACATCCTCTTCGCCTCCGAGATGATCGGCGCGGTGCGCGGCATCGACCCGGAGACCGGCCATTACTACGACGACACCAAGCGCTACGTCGAGGCCACCGCCAACCTCACCGACGAGGAGCGCTACATGGTCTACGAGGGCAACGCCCGCCGCGTCTTCCCGCGCCTGGATGCCGCGCTGAAGGCCAAGGGCCTGTAAGGCCGCCGTCCGCACGCAGCTTTCGCACACGCAAAGGAATCACCATGTACGAACTCGGTGTCGTCTACCGCAACATCACCCGCGCCGACCGCGAGGCCACCGACCAGCTGGCCGCGCTGGGCTCGGCCACGGTGCACGAGGCGCAGGGCCGCGTCGGCCTGCTGCAGCCCTACATGCGGCCGATCTACCCGGGCACGCAGGTCTCGGGCACGGCCGTCACGGTGCTGCTGCACCCGGGCGACAACTGGATGATGCACGTCGCGGCCGAGCAGATTCAGCCCGGCGACATCGTCGTGGCCGCCGTCACGGCCCCGTGCACCGACGGCTACTTCGGCGACCTGCTGGCCACCAGCTTCCAGGCCCGCGGCGCGCGCGCGCTGATCATCGACGCCGGCGTGCGCGACGTGCGCGTGCTGCAGGAGATGGGCTTCCCGGTGTGGAGCAAGGCCATCTCGTCCAAGGGCACGATCAAGGCCACGCTGGGCTCGGTGAACATCCCCGTGGTGTGCGCCGGCATGCTGGTCAACCCGGGCGACGCCATCGTGGCCGACGACGACGGCATCTGCTGCGTGCCCGCGGCCAAGGTGAGGGAAGTGGCCGCGGCCGCCGCCAAGCGCGAGAGCTTCGAAGGCGAGAAGCGCGCCAAGCTGGCCTCGGGCGTGCTCGGCCTCGACATGTACAACATGCGCGAGCCGCTGGCCAAAGCCGGCCTCAAGTACATCGACTAAGGTTGCCGACGCAACCGCACCAATCATAAACACAGGAGAAACCATGATCCGCCTCAAGACCCTCGCCGCGGCCGCCATCGGCACGCTGGCCCTGATCGCCGGCGCCGTGCAGGCGCAGGAGTTCCCCACCAAGCCGGTGCGCATCACCACGCCGTTCCCGGCCGGCGCGGGTCCGGAGGCCGTGGTGCGGCTGGTGGCCGAGCGGCTGCAGAGGAAGTGGGGCAAGCCGGTGGTGGTGGAGAACAAGCCCGGCGCCAACGGCTTCATCGCCATCGACCAGTTCAAGCGCGCCGCCGCCGACGGCCACGAGCTGATCCACCTGGACAACGTGCACCTGGTCGCGTACCCGCACCTGTTCAAGAAACTGCCCTATGACCCGGTGAAGGACTTCGATCCGCTCACCCCGCTGTTCAAGACCTACTTCTTCGTCGGCGTGGGCGCCAACAGCAAGTACAAGACGGTGGGCCAGATCGTGGGCGATGCCAAGTCGCGTCCGGGCGCGCTCAACTACGGCTCGTGGTCGGTGGGCAACCCGGTGCACCTGGGGTCGGCGCTGCTGGAGTCGATGACCAACACCCAGATGCAGCACATCATCTACAAGGAGACCTCGCAGCTCTACACCGGCGTGGCCACGGGCGAGCTCGATTTCGCCCTGGGCTCGCTGGCCACGGCCGGCCCGCTGCAGCGCTCGGGCAAGATCAAGTTCA
>NZ_CALAOH010000131.1 GCF_937926365.1 uncultured Azohydromonas sp.
CGGCGATCTCGTCGAAGGGATTCATGCTCATCTTCACGCCGGCGAGGTCCATGCCGGAGCCGTCGCTCTTCACGCGGACCTTGACGTTGTAGTCCACCACCCGTTTCACGGGCACCAAAATTCTCATGGGAAGCTCCTGAAATAGGGATTCATGCTGATCATCGACAAGGACCGAGTTCCCGTCTGCGACATGAGCAGGCGCGTGGCCCGGTCTATGACAGGCGCATCCACCATCTGCCCATTCATCTGAAACGCGCCGTTGCCCGAGGCCGCTGCGGCTGCGACCACGGAGCGGGCCCAGGCCAACTCGTCCTGCGAGGGCTGGAAGCAGGCGTTCACGGCGTTGACCTGTGCCGGATGAATGCACAGCTTGGCGCCAAATCCCGCCCTGCGGCTGCATCGCGCGTCCTGTTCGACCACGGCGATATCCGCGACCTGGAGCGTGACACCGGCCACCGGCGCTTCGATGCCAGCCAGTCGCGAAGCAAGGACCAGCTCCTGGCTGTAGGCAGAAAGGCTGGAGTCGTCGCCGCTGATGCCCAGGTCCAGCCGCAGGTCCACCGACCCCAATACCAGGCGCTGCACGCCGGGCACGCCCGCCAGCCGCCGCGCCATGGCCACGCCCTGGGCCGATTCGATGATGGGCAGCAGGGCGGCGCCCACGGCCTTGTGAATGCACATCAGATCGGTGGCCCGCTGTGCCTTGGGAATCATGATGCTCGGTGCACCGGCGCGGCGGCACATTGCCAGATCGGCCGCGAACCAGGGCGTGTCCACGCCGTTGACGCGAACGGCCGCCGGGCGCCCGTCCATCAGCCACTTGCAGGCACTTTCGCGGGCGCGCGCCTTGTTCGGGGGCGATACGGCATCCTCCAGGTCGATG
Source organism: uncultured Azohydromonas sp. (assembly GCF_937926365.1). Taxonomy (GTDB): domain Bacteria; phylum Pseudomonadota; class Gammaproteobacteria; order Burkholderiales; family Burkholderiaceae_C; genus Azohydromonas. Next base: position 884 of record NZ_CALAOH010000131.1, read on the forward strand.
ACCACGCAATCGGCGCCAGAGGCGGCGGCCTTCTGGAAGCGCTCCGGCCGGTCGCCGGGGACAAAGAGGTACGAACGGCAGCTCAGGCTCACGGTGCGCTCCCGGTGACAGGTGATGCGGCCATGTCAGAACGACCGCGGCAGACCCAGCACATGTTCCGCCACGTTCGCCAGGATCAGGTTGGTCGAGACCGGCGCCACCTGGTACAGCCGGGTCTCGCGGAACTTGCGCTCCACGTCGTATTCGCAGGCGAAGCCGAAGCCGCCGTAGGTCTGCAGGCAGACATTGGCCGCCTCCCAGCTCGCCTTGGCCGCCAGGTACTTGGCCATGTTGGCCTCGGCGCCCGCGCTCTCGCGTGCGTCGATCCTCGCGCAGGCCTTCCAGCGCATCAGGTTGGCTGCTTCGAGCTCGATGAAGGCCTCCGCGATCGGAAACTGGATGCCCTGGTTCTGCCCGATCTTGCGGCCGAACACCACGCGCTCGTTGGCGTACTGGGTAGCCTTGTCGATGAACCAGTAGCCGTCGCCGATGCATTCGGCCGCAATCAGGGTGCGCTCGGCGTTCAAGCCATCGAGGATGGTTCTAAAGCCCTTCCCCTCCTCGCCCAGCAGGCTGTCCTCGGGCAGCTCCAGCTCGTCGAAGAAGAGCTCGTTGGTTTCGTGGTTGACCATGTTGGCGATGGGATGCACGGTGAGCCCGTGGCCCAGCGCCTGCTGCAAATCCACCAGGAAGCAGCTCAGGCCTTCGGTGCGTTTCTGCACCTCGGCCAGCGGCGTGGTGCGCGCCAGCAGGATCATGAGGTCGCTGTGCTGAACACGCGAGATCCACACCTTCTGTCCGTTGACCACCCAACGGCCATCCTTCTTCACCGCGGTGGTCTTCAGCCGGGTGGTGTCGCTGCCGGTCGTGGGCTCGGTGACGCCCATGGACTGCACGCGCAGCTCGCCCGCGGCGATCCTTGGCAGGTAGCGGTCCTTCTGCGCCGCGGAGCCGCTGCGCACGATGGCGTTCATCACGTACATCTGCCCATGGCAGGCGCCGGAGTTCCCGCCCGAGCGGTTGATCTCCTCCATGATCACGGAGGCCTCCGCCATGGACAGGCCCGAGCCGCCGTACTCCTGCGGGACCAGGGCCGCGAGCCAGCCCGCCTTGGCCAAGGCCTGGACGAAGGCTTCCGGATAGGCCCGTTCCTCGTCCACCTTGCGGTGGTACTCCGGAGGAAACTCGGCACAAAGCGCGCGCACCGCGTCCCGGATTTCCTCATACGGATCGGGGGATGTGTTGAAGGTCATGGATTCACCTCGTTGGTAAGCAATCAGCGCGCGGTCGCGCTCATGGCCAGGTGGCCGGAGCCATTGCGCGCCCACAGCGACACCGCCCCGTCGCGAGCCTCCGCGCACAGCGTCACGGTGTCGAAATCGAACAGCGGGCGCACGGCCCTGAACTCGAAGTAGCGGACCGGGCCCGTGTTCGCCATGCGTTCCAGCAGTCCCGCAAGCAACGTGGCCACCAGCGGACCATGGACCACCAGGCCCGGGTAGCCTTCCACGCCGGTCGCATAGTCACGGTCGTAGTGGATGCGATGGCCGTTGAAGGTCAGCGCCGAGTACCGGAACAGCAAGGGCGTGTTGAGCGGCACCGTCTCGCACAGCGCCGCCTCGGCCGCCAGGATGGGTTTGGACTCTGCGCCGGGCTTCGCGGCCTCGCGATAGACGATGTCCTGCCATTCCGTGATGCACGGCTGTCCATCGGCCTCGATCTCGTGCCTCACGGTGACGAACACGAGCGGACCGGAGCAGCCGTCCTTGGCCTTGACGTCGGCAATGGTCGATTCGCGGCGCAGCGGCTCGCCGATGCGGGGCGCGCGATGCAACGCAAGACGGCCCGCGGCCCACATGCGCCGCGGCAGCGGCACCGGGGGCAGGAAGTGACCGCGGGCGGGATGCCCGTCAAGGCCAAGCTCGCTGCCGTCCGCAATGGAGGGGAAGCACAGCCAATGCCACAGCAGCGGCAATTCCTCGGCCTGTGCCGGCACACGGTGGCCGCGGCTGAGCGCAGCGGCCATCTGGCGCGCCGCCATGGGGCGCACACTGTCGGCGGCATGCGCCTGCCGGCCGATCCATTGGCGCAGATAGGACAGATCGATTGAGGTCATAGTGGTCCCGTTGGACTGCATTTGTCGAGGCGAAGGCGGCCCTGCCGCCGACGGTTGCGGCAGCGCAGCGCTTGAACCTGGGGACAGGCGTGAAGAGGGAAGTTTTGTTTTACTGGCCCCTGGGGCCTGCGCGCATCAAGAGCCTTGACGCGGTTTAAAAAACATCAGCAGCAAAATCGAGGCAAGCAGTTCGAAAGCAGCCACGACGTACAGCCCGGCAGCGAGGCTCCCGGTACTGGCCTTCAAGCTTCCCATGAGAGACGGGGCAACGAAACCTGCCAGATTTCCGATCGAGTTGATAAGCGCGATGCCCGCGGCGGCCGCCGTTCCTGCCAGGAAGGAGGTCGGTATGGACCAGAACACGGGAAATGCCGCCAGGATGCCAATGGCTGCCAAGCTCAACGCTGCCAGTGCCGCGGTCGGATTGCCCAGCGTGGCGCCCGTCAGCGAAAGGCCAATGGAGGCGACCAGCGTTGCCGCCGCACAGTGCAGCCGGCGCTCGCCTCGCTTGTCCGAGTGCATCCCGTTGAACACCATTGCCAGGGTGCCCAGGATGAAAGGCACTGCGGACACCAGCCCGATATTCATCGTCCCGACCACACCGATATCCTTGACAATGGTCGGTGTCCAGAATGCGATGGTGGCGTTTCCACTCACGACACAGAAGTAAACTGCCGTACAAAGCCAAAGGCGGGGGCTTTTCAAGGCGTGCAACAGTTTTTCCTCTTTCTGCATGCGCGTGTCTTCACGCGCAATGTCGTCGGTCAGCGCTTTCTGCTCCTGCAGTGAAAGCCACTTCGCTTGCCGTGGGAAGTCGGGGAGATAACGCAAGACAGCGAGGCCGGCGATCACGGACGGAATTCCTTCAATCAGGAAAAGCCACTGCCAGTTCTTGTACGGCGCAACGCCGTCCATGGAACTCATGATGAATCCTGCCAAGGGGCTGCCAATGATGCCCGCGATGGCAAAAGACGTCATGAAAAGTCCGTTGATTCGCCCCCGCCGGCTTGCTGGCACCCAGTACGTGAGGTACAGCATGACGCCGGGGAAGAAACCTGCTTCAAAGGCGCCGAGCAGGAATCGAAGAATGTAGAAGGATGTCGGTGTGGAGACATGCATCATGGCGATGGATGTCAGGCCCCACAAAATCGTGATTCGAGCCAGCGTCTTGCGGGCTCCAATTTTCTGCAGGTACAGGTTGCTGGGCACTTCGAAGAAGAAGTAGCCCAGAAAGAATATGCCCGCACCCAGCCCATAAACTGCTTCGCTGAACTGCAGGTCACTGAGCATCGAGAGCTTCGCAAACCCGACATTGACCCGGTCAATCCATGCCAGGAGGAAAAGCAGGACCAGGAATGGAATCAGGCGCCACGAAACCTTGGAATGGATCTTTTGAATGTCCACCGCAGAATGGAGTGATGGCTGGCCCGCTCCTGCAAGCGGAGGGGTCAAGGGAGAAGTTGCTTGCATGGCAGTACGCGTAGTGGGTGGATCGTTACCGAGCCAAGGGCTCGGCGCTATGCCGCAGTCACACCGTCGGCAGTGACATCTGCGGTCTTGGGGTCACGGTCGTGCCGCGTGGTGCGGGGCGCGGCAATACCGGACACGCCGCGCTGGCGCGGACGCGTGGGTCGTGAAGAGCGCAACTTCCTGCAGTTGCGCCGGTTGGTGGTCGTTCAGTACCGCGTTTCAGGAGCACGCGCAGCGGGGCGCCACAGGTTGCGCACCCGTGGCAACAACCCAACGCAAATCTCCGGCGGGCTCGCCCGGGAGATGGTCAATCAGGCAACGGGGTGGGCGGGGCCATGGGACGAACGGCGGTGAGCTCCGCGAGGCGGGCCACGTCGTCCATCCCTTCAAGGCCACGGAGGGCTGTCGCCAGCATGCGGACCTGGGCCCCGGGCAGCGGCTCGCGTGCAGCTGCACAGCAGCGCTCGAACTTCGTGTCCTGCTCATGACGGTTCAGCGGCCGCTGCGGGCTCCCGAACAGGTGATCGATGTGCAGTTCAACTTGCCTGCCATCCTTGAGTCGTACCGCGACCTGTTGTGGACCGCCGATGGCGTTGGGATCCGGATGGCCGTTGTCCAGGACGCGAACGCGCCGCGCAAGATCGAGCCTTTGCGGATCGACCAACGCCTGGTCGTCAAAGTCTTCGAGGCATACGCCACCCGTCAGCAAAGCTGTCGCGACGGTGTAAGCCATGCACAAGCGCGCGTAGCCAGGCTCCATGCCGTGAACGGCGGGCCGCCCGACGAGCCGAACCACCAGCGCCGATGCGAGCACCCTGACCTCCTCGACGTCGTCCGCGCGGAAGCCGTGTTCGCGCATGAGGCGCAACACGCCATCGATACCGCCATGGGTGGCGCGTCCGGTGGGCCAGGGCTTGTGGCTCATGCGGGTGATCTGGAACACACGCCCCATGTCGGGCTCGACGGCCTTCCAGTCCGACTGACCGAAGTCGTACAACGCGAAGTACCCGAACGTCCCTTCCAGAAAGTCCCGCGGCCCCGGGAATCCCTGCGCGGCCAGTTCGAAAGCCGTGACAGCGGCTCGTGCGTTGAGGCCGACCTGCATGCTCACGGCAGGACTGCCTTCGACATGCGCCTGCATGGTTCCGGAAAGGTGGCTGTAAGCCAGGCCCAGGGCGCTTGTCGTCCGCGCCGCGTCCAGGCGGCCGAGCTTGGCCAGGGCCGCGGTAGCGCCCAGGCAGCCGCACATGGCGGGCCGGAAGAAGCGCATCGGGGCCCGCTGCGCCAGGGCGACGTGGATGGCCACGTCCAGACCCAAGGTGATGGCCGTGATCAAGTCGCGCCCGCTCACGCCGCCATGGGCTTGTGCGTAGCCCATGCAGGCCGGCAGCAGCGAAGCCATGGCGTGCACGACCGCCGCGTCGTGGATGCAATCGAACTCCTGGTTGAACACCTGGTAGGCATTCATGAGCACCGCCTGCGGCCAAGGCTGCGTCTCGCCGGATCCCCAGACGGTTGCACCGGATCCCGTGCCCAGCGCCTGCATGGCCTGCCGAACCTGCGTCATGCGAGGATGGCGCGAGCCCGCGATGCCGACTCCAAACGCGTCGAGGATGAAGACCTTGGCCGCCTCGACGGCGGCTGAAGGAAGAGAGTCGAAGTCGTGGCTCACGAGGTGGGCCACCAGGCGATCGGCCGCGTTCATGCTGCCTCCTGTTCAGAGTCCAGCGATGTGGCTGGAACAGGGTCCTGCTCGCGGTACCAGTTGGCGATGTCGCTGCCGGTGACGAAGCGCACCAGAGGGGAAGCCAACAGCCTGTCCAGCGCGGCCTCCAGATCACCGAAACGATGCGGCACCCCCATGAGGTGCGGATGCAACCCCAGGGTCAGCACGCGCGGCTGTTGATCGGCCTGCGCCTCGCGTTCGAAGAGATCGAGCGTGCGTTTCACGCGACTGAAGAATTCCGTCGAGGGCTGCTTCTCGACCGCGCAGATCACCGAGTCGTTGAGCTCCAGGGTGTAGGGCAGGGACAGCAACGGGCCCGAGGCCGTGGACATCCAGCATGGCAGGTCGTCGAGGCACCAGTCGAAGACGTACTCCACGCCGGCGGCACGCAGATGCTCCAGGGTCTGCCCGGTTTCGCGCAGCCCCGGCGACAGCCAGCCCGCCGGGCGGCATCCGGTGAAGGCGCCGAGCTTGTCGAGAGCCGCGGCAATCGTCTCCGCCTCGCTGGACGCGGTGTGCAGGCTGCGCTGGTGCATCCCGTGGCCGATGAACTCCCAACCCGCTTCCAGCATCGCTTCCGCGGCACGCGGGTACACGTCCAGGACGGAAGCGTTGCAACTCGTCGAGGCCGGCAGTGAGCGCGAACGCAGCGCCCTGACCATGCGGGGCAGGCCGCAGCGCATGCCGTACTCGACCCACGCGAAGTTCGGAATGTCGGGCAGGCTCTCCTTTCCGTGGGGCGGGGTCAGGATGGTGCGCGGCATCGGCTCGTCAAACGGCCAATGCTCGACGTTCACGACGACATGCACCAGGATCAGCGCGCCATCCAGCGGCGCCAGACGTGCCCGGTCGTGGAAATACTCGTAGGGCACCCTAGGGTTGCTCATGGGGGGCTCTCTTCCTTGAAGAGGTGAGGGTCAGACGCCGGCGAAACGGGGGGAGCGCCGCTCGCGAAAAGCCTGCTGGCCCTCGCGGTAGTCGCTGCTGGCGAAGCAGGCGCGCACCAGTGCGTCGACAGAGGCCCGCTGCACAGGTCCTTGCGGCGCCACGACGTCGCGTATGGCTGCCTTGGCCGCCCGCATGGTCAAGGGCGCATTGCCGCCCACGGCCTCCACGACGGCATCGAACTCGGCGGCAAAGTTCTCGTCCTGGAACACGTCGTGGACCACGCCGATGCGGCGGGCCTCCATGGCGTCGAACTTGCGGGCGGTCAGGAACAGTTCCAGCGCACGAGGCGCCCCCAGCGCGTGAACCAGCTGCTCCATCGCCTCGTACGCGTAGCCCAACCCCAGCCGGGCCGCAGGCATGCAAAAGCTCGCTACCGAACGGGCATAGCGCAGATCGCAAGCCAATGCCAAGCCCAGCCCTCCCCCGAAGCAGATGCCGTCGATGCGGGCGATGGTGGGCTTGCGGCAGCCCTGCAGTGCACGCTGCGCGCTCAGCACCGCGGCGTCATAGTCGGCGGCGCTTTCCGCTGCCGCCCGCTGCGCACCGAACTCGCTGATGTCGGCGCCGGACACGAAAGCCTTGGTGCCCTCCCCACCCAGCACCAGCACGCGCACGGATGCGACCTCGTCCAGGGCCAGCACGGCGTCGCGCAGCGCGGTCCACATCGACCGCGTCATGGCATTGAGCTTGGCCGGGTTGGAGACCGTCAGGTACGCCGCGGCACCCAAGGTCTGCACATGGATGGATCCGGCGCTCATACCACGCCCTCCGCACGGAGGCGACCGATCGCGGCATCGTCGTAGCCCATGCGGCGCAGGATCTCCTGCGTGTGCTCGCCCCGGTCCGGCGCCGTGGCGGCGAGCACCGCCGGTGTGCGCGTGAGGTGAATGGGCTGCGACAGCACGGTGGCGCTTCGCCCGTCGCGAGTCCGTACCTGCTGCGCGACGCCCAGATGGCGCACCTGGGGGTCGGCGAAGACCTCGGGCATCGAGTACACCGGACCGGCCGGAACGCCGGCGGCGTTGAGCACACCGACCCAGTGGGACACGCTGCGCGTGGCGAACACCTCTCCCAGCTCGTGGTTGAGACGGGAACGGTTCTTCACCCGCAGCCCCTCGTGGGCATAGTCCGGGTCGGCCGCCAATGCCGGCAGGCCCAGCGCGGCGCACAGCCGATGCCAGTTGCCCTCGCCCGAGGCGCCAAGATTGAAGACGCCATCCGCGGCCCGGAACAGGCCCATGGGGCTGCTGGTGGGGTGGTCATTGCCCACCTGGACCGGCACCTCGCCCTCGTTGAGGTAGCGGGCGGCCTGGAAGTCCATCATGGCGATTTGGGTGTGCAGCAGCGAAGCTTGCACCCATTGGCCCCGGCCGGAGCGCTCGCGCTCGAACAGGGCCAGCAGGATGCCCACGGCCGCATAGATGCCGGTGCTCGAATCGGCCACCGCCAGACCGGCGCGAACCGGCCCCTGACCCGGCAGCCCCGTCACCGACATCAGGCCACCCATGCCCTGGATGATCTGGTCGAAGCCCGGGCGACCGGCGTAGGGGCCGTCCTGCCCGAAGCCGGAGATGCTGGCCAGGATGAGGCGGGGATTGATGGCCTGCAGCTGCTCATAGTCCACGCCGAGGCGGCGCTTGACGTCAGGACGCCAGTTCTCCACCACCACGTCCGCCGTGCTCAGCAGGCCGCGCAGGATTTCCAGCCCGCCGGGCCGCTTGAGATTGAGCGTCAGCGAGCGCTTGTTGCGGTTGAGGTTCTGGAAGTCCCCACCGTGCCGGTTGGCCGCGAACATCGCATCGTTGGGATCGACGCCCTCCGGCGGCTCCACCCGGATCACGTCCGCGCCGAAGTCCGCCAGGATGCGCACGCAGGTCGGTCCGGCGCGCACGCGTGACAGGTCGATGACGCGCAAGTTCGACAGCGCCGCCGGCGCAGTGGTCATGCTCATGGAAAGTCCTCAGTGGACGGGGCGCAGCCCCGGATTGGCGATTCGGGCCATGGCCTGGTGCGCGAAGGCCAGGAGCAGCGTTTCCTGCCCGGGCCGGGCAATGGCCTGGACGGAAACCGGCCGCCCCTTGGTGTCCGCGCCGATGGGGAACACGATGGCCGGCAAGCCGAGGTAGTTGACGAAGCGCAGGTTGGCGTAGAGAGCGTGCAGCTCGGACTCGTCGTACCCCGGCTGACCGGGCGAAACCTGGTTCCAGTCCGGCACCGGCCGAGACAGCGCCGGGGTCAGCAGCAGGTCCACGCCGTGCAGTGCCGTGCGCAGGAACTGGCTGCGCTCGTAACCGCGATCGACGATGGCGCGCGCATACCAGGGGGCCGGTACCGCGATGCCGGGCAGCATCACGGCCTTGGCTGCGCCGGGAAGCGCACCGTCGCCGTGGCGCAGCAACCGGGCCTGGGTTGCAGCGCTTTCGGCATGCAGCACGATCGCTGCGGCGGCATCGAGCCGTTCACGTCCGTCCACCTGGCGCGCGGTGACCACGCCCATGTCGCGCACCACGTCCATGAAGCCCTGCAGCGCCGCGCCAACCTCGGGCACCAGGCCTCGCCGGTCCACCGCGGTGGCGACGCGCCAGCGGCGTGGCGCATCAAGCGCTGCCTCGATCTCGTCCGACAGTTGCTCAGCCGGACGCGAGGACCCGTCCATTGCGAGCGCCGACAGCAAATGGGCCGCGTCGGATGCGGATGCCGCCAGGATCGCGACCGTGTCCAGGCTGGGGGCCAGGCTGAACACGCCCGCCGTGTCGATCAGGCCATGCGTCGGCTTGAGCCCGACGATGCCGCAGGTGGCCGCCGGGATGCGCACGGAGCCCGCCGTGTCGGTGCCCAGCGAGGCTGGACACAACCCGGCCGCAACGGCCACCGCGGAGCCGCTGGAGGAGCCGCCGACCACGGCATCCGGGTCGATCGGGTTCACCGGACGCCCGAAGTGCTGGTTGTCACCGGTCGCGCCGCAGCAGTACGCCGACAACGTCAGGGTCGCCAGGTGGGCCGCACCGGCAGACGCGAGCTTCGCCAGCACGCCAGCCGAGGCTTGTGCGGTCGAAGCGGTCCCGGCAGACACGCCGACTCCGGGCACGCGCCCCGCAGTGGCAAAGACGTCCTTGTGGGCCAGGGCCACGCCGGCAAGCAAACCATCGCGCTCTCCCGCCGGTTGCTCCAAGGTGTCGACCAAGCAGTTCCAGCGCCCTGCCTCGGCGGCGAAGCGCTTGTGCTGGCGATGCACCAGGTCAAGGCCGCTGTAGCCGCCGGCCGCCAACATCTTGCGGACGGCCCGGATCGAAGGAGCAACCCGCTCACAGGTCACGCTGTTCATCTCGCCTCTCCAGGTTGAAGCTCAACGCCGCGCCCAGTTCGTGGAGGGTCCGCGCGATGCGCCGCTGCTGCGGCAAGGACAAGCGCACACCGCACATCGACGCGGCACTTCCTACCCACGCAAGCGAAGCAGCCAAGGATTCGCCTGGTATATCTTCTTGATCAGAATATACAATTCCAGTGCCTTTGTTTGTACTCTGGTGTTTCATAAATATATTTATAGACGCCTTGTGTGCATTCACCAGTCAGGAGAAACCCTAGCCATGAAGAGTGCCGACCGTATCCGCCTGGATATCGAGAACGCGATCCGCTCGGGCGCGCTGCTGCCCGGCGACGCCATTGACGAGGCGGAATTGATGAGGCGCCATGACGTCTCTCGCACGCCGGTGCGCGAAGCGCTGCTGCAGTTGCAGGCGCAGGAACTGCTTCAGAGCCAGCCGCGAGGCGGCATGGTGGTGGCGCGCATGGACGTGCAGCAGTTGCTGTCCATGTGGGAGTTGCTTGCCGAGCTGGAGGGCGTGTGCGCGCGGCTGGCATGCGAGCGCATGACGGCGCAGGACCTACAGGAGCTGCAGCGCGTGCACCATGCGGCGCGTCCCTGCGTCGAGGCCGACGACATCGAGGCGTGGCAGGGGCACAACCGCGAGTTCCACGAGGTGCTCTACCGGGCGTGTGCCAATCCCTATCTGCGCGAGGAGATTCTTCACATGCGGGCGCGGACGGGCGCTTACCGGCGCCACGCCTTCGCGGCGATTGGGATGATTCGCAAGTCCTGGGAGCAGCACGAGCGCATCATGGAGGCGCTCAAGGACCGCCAGTCGGCCCGGGCCTGGGAGCTGATGGTGTCCCATCTGAGCCCGGGACAAGGAATGCCGGGCGTCACGGCCTTGATCGCCTCGCTGCCCAAGCACCTGTTGCGCTAGCAACGCGATGGCTTCTCGCGCCGGCTCCTCATGAGCCTCCCTGCCCTGCGCCGCCGCGCGGTCTCAACGCCGTAGCGCGATCGCGATCGGGCGCATGGGCGCGGCATCCGCGCCCTTGAGCTTCAAGGAGGCGCCTATGAAGGCGAATTCGTACACCCGATCGCGTGCGAGTTCCTCGAGCTGGACCAGCTCCATGATGGGTGCGCCCTGCTGCGCCAGCAGGTAGGTATGCACGGGCACGTAGTTTCCGTCCACCTCCGGAGGGAAGGTCTCGAAGCTGAGGTTGTCGGCTCCCACCACCATGGCGCCGCCCTCCTCCACCAGGAAGCGCGCCGCGTCCAGGCTCATCCCGGGCGGGTTGTCCATGAAAGCCTGGGGCTGCCCGTAGTGCTTCATGCGGCCGGTGCGGATCAGGACCACGTCGCCCTGGCGCAGGCTGATCTGTTGCGCGCGCAGCGCCAGGAGCAGGTCCTGGCGCTTCACGCGGTAGCCCGGCGGCAGCATGTCCATGCCCTGCGCCGCGGCCACATCGATCAGCACGCCTCGGGCGACGATGGGCGGAATGGTCTCCGCACCGGTCTTGCGCCAACCGCGGTCGCCGAGATGCTCGCGGGCCTCGAAACCGTTCCAGATCCGGCCATCGAGCCCGAAGTGGTTGAGCGCGTCGATGTGGGTGCCGGTGTGGGTGTACATCGAGACGGCCGAGCCGGTATAGCTGACATGCTCGTTTTGCGCGTGACCCACACCGATTGGATCGTCAACGACCGTGCCGTGCGGCGTGTGCGTCATCCACATCTGGTAGCGGGGATCGCCGGCCGCATGCCACCCGGGCATGCCGATGAAGTATTCCACCGAAAGGTCGTAGACACGCCCGCCGGCAATTCTGCTGAGAACGGCCGCGCGGCTGGCGTCCGTCATGAGATTGAGCCGGCCGATCTGGTCCTCGGCGCCCCAAGGACTCTTGCCCACTTCGGGCCGGTCGGCGGCGTGGGCACCAACGCAACCTGCGATGGCGGTTGCGATGGCAAGCGTGCGGACGATGCTGAACATGATGGGGTCTCCTGGTTGCAGCACATGAGCTGGATCACGACGCGGCAACCATAGAAGGCCCCGCTGGACGGGAATAGCTGCTGCAAATGAAGAGTGTTTTCGCGACCTGGAAACGGTGCTTGAGCACCCGGATTGAAGGCAGGTCGTGCGTGGCCTGCCCTGTGGCCGCAGCGGGCCCCGGTTCGAGGCGAGTTCTGGCTTCGTCGGTTGCAAGCCGCTGTCGCGGCTACACGCTTTCGGCGTCAGCCAATCGACTGCGCAGGAAATCCACGAATGCGCGCAGCCGGCCGGGCAGGTGCTCGCGGCTTGGATAAACCGCAAACAGCTGCCGCGGCTCGATGCGCCAATGCAGGAGTGCCGGCTCCAGCCTTCCCTCGCGCAAGTCGCGCTCCACGATCACCCGCGGCACCACGCCCACTCCGCGTCCGGCCCGCAGGGCATCGGCCAGCAGCAGGCTGTTGTCAGTACGGAAGTCGCCCTGGACTTCGACCTGATGCGTCTGCGCATCCAACTCGAAGCGCCATTGCATCGCATCGCTGCCGAGCACGTAGGCCAGGCAGTTGTGTCCGGCCAAGTCGGCGGGGTGCTCAGGAAGTCCCCGGCGTCGCCAGTAGTCCGGCGACGCGCACAACACCCGTTCCACGGTCATCAGCGGCACGGCGACCAGAGTCGAGTCCTCAAGCTCCGCCCGGCCGCGCAAAGCCACGTCCACCCTTTCCTTGATCAGGTCGCTGACCCGATCGTTCAGACGTACCTCCAACTCCACCTTGGGATGCAGGTCCTGAAAAGCGTGCAGGTAGGGCGACAGCAGCGACAAGGTGAGCGACACGGGAGCCGACACCACCAGCCGCCCCACGGGCTGTTGCGCCGACGCACGCAGGGCTTCGAGCATGGCATCCGTATCGGACAGCACCCGCGTGCAGTAGGCGAGGAAACGCTCCCCAGCCTCCGTGAGATGAAGGCTCCTCGTGGTGCGGGCAATGAGACGGCTGCCCGTCCATGCCTCCAGCTGTTGGACCTGTTTTGTAATTACCGGCGGTGAGCAGTTGAGATCCCGTGCCGCCGCGGCAAAGCTGCCGGTAGCGACCACCCGCGAGAAGCAGCGCATCGCAAACTGATGGTCCATGCAGACGTTTCTCCATGCCTTGCCGGGGCGTGACGCGCTCGGGTCGCCAGACGGCAGCGGACACGTACCCGTTCGATCCAGCAGCGAGCGATTGTCCCGCTGTTGCGGTCCGCACTGGAATGAAGGACGCCAGCGTGCCGCCCTACAGTGCTGGCTGTTCGATGCGCAAAACCGCAGCAGGCCGATCGGCGCACAAGGTGAGCGAGGGGAACCCGCCAGCACAAGCAAGCGCATCGCCCGCCTGAAGCCGCAGCACGTTTCCTTCGGAGTGCACGACTGCTTCCCCGTCCATGAGGTGCAGGTACAGTGACCGAGCCAGGTCCGCCTGGATCAGCAGTGGCATGTTGGCATCAAGCTGGCCGAGGTCTACCGCAAGATCGTGGCCGAAGTCGATGGCCGCGGTCCCCGCCGCAGGGGCCACCACGGACGTCCAGTGCCCCGGCTGCTGCGCACCGAGCGAGCGCTGCAGCACTTCAGCATCCCGGCGGCGCCACGGTGGTGCGAACCACAACTGGAAATGGCGCTCCCCGTGCGTGGCCGAAGCGTTCATTTGGCTGTGCAGGATGCCGCTGGCCGCGTGCATCACTTGTACCTCGCCAGGCTTGACGATCGCGTAGCCACCAAGGCTGTCACGGTGCTCAATCGCTCCCGTCCAGGGGATCATCAGGATGTCCAGATTCTCATGGTGATGCATCGCGAATCCGCGGGCCGGCTGAACGACATCTTCGTTCAACGCGAGAACGGCACCGAATCGCTGGCGGGCGGGATTGCGGTAGGCGCCGAACGAGAAGCTGAAGCGCGCATCGAGCCAGGCGTTGCCGAAGTGGCCGCGCGTGCTGCCGAGGCGAATCTCGACGCCGGCGAAGGCAGACGAACTCATGAGCGGGGAATCCTGGAAACGGCAGCAGGCGACTTGTTGAGCAGCAGCAGCGCCATGAGGATCAGCGCCAGTGCAGGCACGGTGCTCCAGGGCAGGTGCTCGTCGAACATCAACGTGCCTGCAGCCACACCCGTCAGCATCGACACGTACCCCATGAAGCTGAAGGTGACGGGTTCCGCCCTGCGCTGCAGCGCAAAGTACAGCAGATAGCCAACGACCAGCGCCGCCGCCTGTGCGGCAAGCCAGTGCCATGCGCCTGCAAGCGATCCGATCGGAAAAGGTGCGACCGCAGCGGCACCGGCCAGCATCACGGCCGACGACAACAGGGTGGCCGCGGAGAGCCAATCGCCGTCAACGCCGGGTGGCATGCATCGCGAACGGTACACGTTGCCGGCGGCAATCGATGCCGGGATGGCGACCACGAGCAGTACGGCCGTCAGGTCATCACTGAACGAAAGCCCGCGGCCAAGCACCAGCAGTGCGGCGCCAGCGCAGCCCAGAGCCACGGCGGCCACGCGCCTGAACGTGGGTGGCTCCAACCGCAACAGCAGCGCGATGGCCAGCGTGAAGACCGCCGGCAGGGTGAAAGCAAGCGCGGCGAAGCTCGCACCCGCACGCGCCGTGAGCCAATACAACGCCGACATCGGCACGGCATGACCCAGCAACCCGGCAGTCAGGCCGAAACGCAGCAGGACAGCTGGCGGAGCCGGCACGCCGGCTCGCGACAGGCCAAGCAGCAGCAGCATCGCGCCCGCCACTGCGGTGGGCAAGGTCGCAAAGAGCAGTACACCCGCGCCTTGGGCGGCAGCCAGCTTGGCGAAAGGAACGCCCAAACCTAGACAGACGCCCGTGCCCAGAAGCAAGGGGGCGATAGCGAGGAGGCTCATGGGTTTCGAGTCGGTGGTTTGCGTAGCCGCAATCTAGGCACCGGTGTCGGCTTGTCCCAGCCCGCGCCAGGAAACAGACTCTTTCCCAATCCGAAGGCCGTGATGGTGGCCAGCAGCATCCATGCTGCCTTCATCGTGTCCCCCCGTTGTGCCGGTCGATTTTTCCGGGAAGTCTGCGCGAGTTCAGGGCTTGTCGCGGAGAGCGGTGACCGTGGCGGCGTCAGCCCGTTGAGCGGGCACCGCTGGCGAACGTGGCGCTGAGCGAGTGCGCGGCAGCAGCAGTTCGGCCTTCAGCCCGCCGAGGCGTGCGCTGCCCAGCGTCACCTTGCCGCCGTAGAGCTCGGCGAGCTCGTGCACGTGCACTTCGCCATCCGCCGGCGCATCCGCGGGAGCGCGCAACTCGGTGTCCCACAGCGAGCGTGAGCGCAGCACGCCGCGCCGAGGCGCTGTGCCCCCCATCTCGTCGATCTGCCAGTACAGGCCCGAGTACGGCCGGGTCCAGCGCGGATCGCTCAGCCGAGCCGGATCGAGCAGGGGCTGCCCGTTGGCATCCACCTCGAACCGCGCCGTCACCTGGTCGAGCTCGGTGGCCAGCGTCGCCACGAATTGGCGCGTGACGTGTTCGCGGAACAGTCCGGACAGCAGCCAGCCCGCGATCAGCACGGCCACGGCCGTGGCCATGAACGTGGCCACCAGCAGCCGCCAGCGCAGTGATCGCGGCAACGGCATCCGGATGCCTCACATCCCGGGCCCGAGCCGGTAACCCAGCCCGCGCACCGTCTCGATGGTGTCGGCAGGCAGCTTGCGGCGCAGCCGGGCGATGAAGACCTCGACCGTGTTGGAGTCCCGGTCGAAGTCCTGGGCGTACAGGTGCTCGGTGAGCTCGGTGCGCGACACGACCTGGCCGGGCCGGTGCATCAGGTACGACAGCAGCCGGTACTCGTGCGAGGTCAGGCTCACCGGACGGCCGGCGACGCTCACACGGCCGCCGCGGGTGTCCAAGGTCAGGGCGCCACACCGCAGCAGCGGCGACGCCAGCCCCTGGGCGCGCCGGATGAGGGCCCGCACGCGCGCGAGCAACTCCTCCATGTGGAACGGCTTGGCCAGGTAGTCGTCGGCCCCGGCGTCGATGCCCGCCACCTTCTCGTGCCAGCTGTCCCGGGCGGTGAGGATGAGCACCGGCATGGTCCTCCCGGCGCTGCGCCAGTGCTGCAGCACCGTCAGCCCATCGACGATCGGCAACCCGAGGTCGAGCACGACCGCGTCGAACGGCTCGGTGTTGCCCAGGTGCTCGGCGTCGCGGCCGTTGTCGGCCTCGTCCACGGCATAGCCGGCTTGCTGCAAGGCAGTGCGCAGCTGCGTCCGCAAGGTGGGTTCGTCCTCAACCAGCAGCAATCTCATCGTGCCTCCCTCGTGTTCCTCAGTCCCTTACCGGGCCGGCCCCTGCGCCGGCGGCGGGCCCTTGGGGCGCTGCTTCAACACCTCGGCCGCTCGGGCATCGACCGCCAGCTTCAGCACCTGGCCGCCGGGCTGCAGGAGCTTCACCTCGTAAACCCAGCGCCCGTCGTCGCGCTCGAGCTCGATCTCCAGCACCTGGCCCGGGTGGGTGCGCTGCAGCCGCTCCAGCAGCTCGGGCAGCGCCAGCGCCTGGCCTGACTGCACGGCATCCCGGGCGCGCTCGTGGTCACCCTTGTCGGCGCGAGCCGGCAGGGCGGTCCACAGCGCGCAAGCCGCGAGCAGCCAGGCGGCACGCCGGCTGATGCGCACCGGGCGCACCGTCCCGGGGACGGTGGCGTGGAGGGGGTGGAGCGGGCATTTCATGCGGCCAGTCTTCAGCGTCTTGGCTGAACGGCAGATGAACGGCCGGTTCAGGAAACGTTCAGGCCTCGTTGCGAAGAATGCCTCCAACACCTGCAACAGCACCGCTCCGAGGAGCCTGTAGTGAACGCCCAGCTGACCTGGATCAAACAT
This sequence comes from uncultured Azohydromonas sp., assembly GCF_937926365.1. GTDB lineage: Bacteria > Pseudomonadota > Gammaproteobacteria > Burkholderiales > Burkholderiaceae_C > Azohydromonas. Next base: position 17,344 of record NZ_CALAOH010000131.1, read on the forward strand.
CGCCGCCCTCGCTGATTGCCGGCGGCCATGCTGGCGGCCTGCCTTGCCGCGGCAGCCGGCACGGTCCGGGCCAGCGACACCACCATCGCGACACTGGCGCCCGCCTTCAATCCACAGGCATTCACGGACACCGCGAAGGTCGACAAATGGTTCTGCCGCAACTGCAAGGACGTCGCGCAGCGCGAATGCACGGCCACCGAAAAGGCCGACGTGGTGGGCTACCTGCTCGGCCTCATGCGCTGAGGCTCAACCCTTCGTCCTGTTCTTCTGGAGGATCGTTTTCGCCCCCGGAAATGGCCGCTCCCGTGCACAGATCGAGCGGTCGTTGCAACGGCCCCCAGTCCTACGTTGGCGAACGCGTGGCATCGAGCATCTCCAGCCGACCCTCAGGCCCGACCAGGTAGACCCTCGTCGACGGGTATGCCCGCAGCAACGTCGTGGCCTGCGCTGGCGGCCCGATCGCCAGCGCCGTTGACAGCCCATCGGCCAGCGTCGCACGTGAGGCGGCCACGGAAACCGACAGGTAGTGGTTGGCGCTGCGGCCCGTGCGGGGATCCAGCAGGTGGTGGATGCGCGGGTCGGTGCCGAACGGGGTGCCGTAGCCTGCGGACGTCGCCAGAGCCGGCAACGCGCCGCGGTCCTGGCCCAGCGGCAGTTCGACGATGGTGTGGGTCAGATCCCGAGGATCGACAATGCCCGCGCGCCAGGCTTGGCCGTCGGCTCGGTGGCCGAGCGCACGCACCTCCCCGAGATCAATCAGCACATCGCCGAAATCCGCAGCCCGCAGCAGGTCGGTCACGCGGTCGGTCACATAGCCCTGGGCCACGCCGTTGAGCGTGATCGCCATGCCGGGCCTGCGCAGGCGCACGAGGTCGGGGCGCAGCTCAACCGCCCTGAAGTCCACCAGGCGCAGCACCCGCTCGATCGCCTGCGGGCGGGGCCCGCCCGGCGCGCACCCTGGCGTGGCAAAGTGGTTCGCATACAGCCGGTACAGCGGCTGCATCGTCGGATCGAAGGCTCCGGCGCTGCGCTGAGAGAGCGACAGGCTGAAGGCCAACAGCTCGACAAGCTCGTGCGGCGGCCCGGGCAACTCGCCCTGCGCGTTCAGCCGCGAGAGCGCCGAGTCGGCGCGGTAGAGGCTGAAGATGTCCTCCAGCCGCTGCAACTCGCGCACGCAGGCCTCCAATTGCGCCTGCGCCCTGGCGCGATCCGGGTGGACCAGCGTGATCGATGCCAAGGCACCCATGGCGGTCCCACGCCAGACACAAGGTGGTGGCGCGGCCGCCGCGCGCACGGCGTGCCAAGGTGCCAGGGCGGCGCAAGTGGCCGCGATGGAGAGGAAGCGGCGACGGCTGGACATGTCAGGCCTCACTGCGATGGATGGCGGGCGCCGCTGCCGTGCAGGTCAACCGGCCCGAGCACGTAAGCGTCAGGGATGTCGCCCAGCCGGACGACGCGGCCGCCGTGCGAGGCCGTGAAAGCCTCGGCCAGCGCCCAATCGGAGAACGGCACCGCCTCCGGAGCGCCCATGCCGCCACGCATGTCGCTGTCGATCACGAACCAGGCTTTTCGCGGGTCCACCCAGGCGCCCGCTTCCGGTTGTTTCCAATGCTTGGCGCGGGCCATGTCGTTGACGTAGACCGCGGTGGTGTCGCGCGGCTCCTCGGGCAGCCGCATGAACGCCAGGGTGTCGCGTACGGATGAGAACCACAGCGGCTCCTTGCGGCTGGCCAGATGGACCTGTCCTTTAGGCCCCTCGTGGTCGACAAGCAGCATGCCGCAGTAGTGCCCCGTCGCCTCGGCATGCACCTCGGCCGGTGGCGGCGCCGGCAGCGATGCGGATCGTTTGCAGCCGGCAACCAATGCCACGGCGAAGAACAGCACTGCGGATCTCCGGCCGAGCCCAGGATGGCGAGTCATGCTCATAGAGGCCTCCTGCGAAACACCGCGACGGCCAGCGCCAATGGCACCAGGACCCATGCCGCCAGTACGGCCAGGAACACCGGGGCCGGCAGCGCCGCCGGATCACCGGGGCCCGCCATGCCGCTGTAGACCGACACGGCCTCGCTGGCGGTCATGTTGAACAGGCGGTAGACGTCGGTGGGATTGAGCAACAGCAGCGCATCGAGCTCGGACTTGCCCAGCACGCGCCCCTGGTCGGCAACCAGTACGCCCAGCAACGCCGTGTCGTAGAGCAGCACGAAGAACAGCCACACGCCGACCGCCAGGCCTGCGGCGGTCGCGCGCTCGCGCACCAGCGTGCTGGCCAGGCCTCCGATCGCCACGAAGGAGGCGCCCAGCATCACCGAGGTCAGCACCATGCCCCCAAAGGCCTGCAAGGCCTGCGTCCCGACACCGCCCCGCAGCCACAGCGCGGCGGCTGCCGAGCCGTAGCCGAGCACGGTCGCGACGCCGAGGATCACGACCTGCCCCAACCCCTTGCCGACCACGACCTGCCAGCGTGCCACCGGATAGGCCAGCAACAGCATCAGCGTGCCGCGCTCGTGCTCGCCGACGATGCTGTCGAAGGACAGCAGCAGCGCGATCAGCGGCACCAGGAAGATCGTCAGGCTGGCCAGGCTGACGACCACCACCGCCAGCGGATCGGCCTTCACCACACCGGTCGGTGCGCTTCCAAGCAATGCCAGCGACAGCGCCAGCGCCGCCATCAGCACCGTCGTGGCCAGCACCCAGCGGTTGCGAAGACCTACGCGCACTTCCTGCGCCGCGACCGTGAACAGCCTCATGGTGCTTCGCCCTCCTCTTCTTGCGCAGCGCCGACGAGGTGGCTGTACAGCTCCTGCAGCCCCGGCGCCGCGAGGTCCAGGTCTTCCACCACCTCGCCAGCCTGCGCGATGGCTCGCAGCGTCGCCATCTTGGCCTCCGGAGCAACGAGCAGCGTGAGCTGCGTGCCGCTGCGCTCGATGCAACGCGCCTGGGGCGGCAGCAGCGCGAGCACCGTCGTGATGGAGCAGGTCCGCACCTGCAGCCGGATGCGAACTTCGGCCGCGACGCCCTGGCGCAGCTCGGCCAGCGTGCCGGCCGCCAGCAGGCGCCCGCCGTGCATGATCGCCGCGCGATCGACGCGCTGCTGCACTTCGGCCAGCGCATGCGTCGAGATCAGCACCGTCGCGCCGCCGCTGCGCAAGCGGTCCACCATCTCGTAGACATCGCGTCGCGACGCCGGGTCCAGGCCGCTGGTCGGCTCGTCGAACAGCAGCAACTGCGGCTCGCCGATCAGCGCCTGCGCGATGCCCAGGCGTTGGCGCATGCCCTTGGAATACGTTGCCAGCCGCCGGTGCGCCGCATGGGCGATGCCCACCCGCTCCAGCAGCTCGGCATTGAGCCGGCTCGGCGCGCCCTTGAGCCTCGCATAGAAGGCCATCAGCTCGTGGCCCGTCATCGCGCCATGGAACGCGACGCTCTCCGGCAGGAAGCCGATCGTGCGCCGCACCTGGGCCGCACCGCGGCCGGCCGGGTCCGTGCCGCGCACCCGCACCGTGCCCGCGTCCGGCCGGATCAGGCCCAGCAGCAGCTTGATCAAGGTCGTCTTGCCTGCGCCGTTGTGCCCGACGAGCGCCGTCGCCTCGCCCGCCACCAGCGGCAGCGACACGTGGTCGAGCGCCGTCACGGCGCCGTAGCGCTTGGTGACCGCACGCCACTCGGCCACCACCGTCATCGCGCGTCCGACGCCGGCGTGCGCGCCGGCCGCATCAGCGGCGCGGAGTCCATCACGCCGCCGGGATAGAGGGCCGGAAAGCGTGCCTGCGCCCAGCGCACCATCTGCACGGCCGGACTGGTGCTCAAGGCCTTGGCCGCCGGCAGCGTCCACAGCACCTGGTCCATCACGTCGTTGGGCCGGTAGGGCCGGTCGGCGATGCCGTTGCCGTCGAGATCGAAGGCGGGGTTGTCGCTCCAGTAGTTGCCGCGTCCCTGATAGGCCCAGTCGATGAACCGCGTGCCGACGTACTTCACCTGCACGCCGTTACCAATGAAGGCGTTGCCGCTCACGATGTTGCCCTCGGATCCGGCGGTGAAGTGGATGCCGATCGGGCAGCGCTCGAACCAGTTGTCGCGCAGCACGTTGCGGTGGGCGTTGTAGATGAACACGCACTTCTCGCGGCCGCGCCGCACGACGTTGCCCACGATCTGCGACGCATTGGTGAAATTGAGCATGAGCCCGTGAGCCTCGTCATCGTCGGAGACGTTGTCACGGATCTCCAGGCCGTCCGAGAACATCAGCGCCCAGGCCATGTGGTTGCCGCGCGAGCGGTTCCCGACGATGCGGCTGTCGTGCGTGTACATGTAGTGAATCGCAAAGCGCAGGCTGGAAAAGCTGTTGCGCTCGAAGACGTTGCGGCGGCTGGTGACGACGAAGACGCCGTCGCGGCCATGGCTGATCGTGTTGCCCACCACCTGCGTGCCCGGTGCGTTCCAGATCGACACGCCGTCCCCGGAGTCCGACAGGCGCAAGTCGCTACGGCCGACGATCTCGTTGTTCTCGACCAGCGATTCGGCCGCCCCATGCACATACACGCCGAAGAGGTTGCCCATGATCCGGTTCGAGCGGATGCGGGCCCGTGGCGCGCTTTGCTGCAGCAGGATGGCCGCATCCATGTCCGGCACGGTGCGGCCCGAGCCCCTGATCTCCAGGCCCTCGATGCGCACGTCGGGCGCGGTGACGACGATGACGCTGCCTCGGCCATGGCCTTGGAGCACGGCACCCGCGTCACCCACCAGCGATACCGACCGCCTGATGTGCACCGGCCCCGCGTGGCGTCCCGGCGCCAGGCGCAGGACCTCGCCGGCGGTTGCCTGGTCCAGCAGCGGCTGCAGCGCCTGGCCGGGCGTGACCACGCGCTCGGCACCCGCGGCGCCGGACGCCGCCAGCGCGGCCGCAACTGCGGCGACGGCAAACCGCCACGGCATGGGCATCCCCTCAGGTGCGGCGCGGCTGGACCAGCATGCGTCCCTTCATCTCCATGTGCATCGCATGGCAGAACCACTGGCAGTAGTACCAGAAGACGCCTGCCCGGTCGGCCTTGAAGGTGACGGACGCGGTGGCCTGCGGCGGCACCTCCATCGCGATGCCGTAGTTGACGATGGTGAAGCCGTGGGTGAGGTCCTCCACCGTGTCGCGATTGGTCACGTAGATCGTGACCTCGTCGCCCTGCCTCACGGTGAAGTCGGTCAGGCTGTAGGTGGGCGCCACCGAGAACATGTAGACCCGCACCTTGTTGCCCTGGCGCACGACCTGCCCTGCGGTTTCCAGCTCGACGTTGTCGGCCTTGGCCTGCTGCCGCGCGTCTTCCCACATGGGATCGTCGCGCTTCCACACGCTGATCGGGTTCACCTTGGAGCGATGGATGATGGTGGCATCGTGCGGCTCGGCAAAGCTGGGCGAATCGTGCACCAGGACCATCTGGTCGCCCGAGATGTCGATGAGCTGGTCGCACTCGGGCTTGAGCGGCCCGACGTTCAGGAAGCGGTCTTTCGAGAACTTGTTGAGCGACAGCAGCCATTTGCCGTCCGCCTCCTTGGTCTGCCCCATGGAGGTGTGGTTGTGCCCAGGCTGGTAGTGCACGTCCAGCTTCTGGACGATGGGGTCCACCTTCGCGTCCTTGTCCTTGTACTTGGCGATCGCCTTGTCGATCGACCACTTGCAGACCTGGCTGTCGATGAACAGCGTCGTGTAGGCGTTGCCCTTGCCGTCGAACGCGGTATGCAGCGGCCCGAGCCCGAGCTCCGGCTCGGCGACCACCGTGTCGCGCGGCTGGATCTTGTCGTCGAACAGGTCGTCGAACTTGCGCACGTCGAACACCGTGACGGTGGGCGAGAGCTTGCCGTTGGCCACCACATGGATGCCGTCGGGCGCCGTGTTGATGCCGTGCGGGCTCTTGGGCACGGGGATGTAGCGCGTGAAGCGCGAGCCCTTGCGCCCGTCGAGCACGGGCACGCCCCCGATCTTCTTGAAGTCCCCCTTGGCCACGGCCTCCTCGATGCGCTTGAGGCTGAACACCACCACCCAGTCCTGCTCGGCGGCCATGGTCTCGCCCAGCGTCACCCCCTCCTCGGAGTTGTAGCAGGTGGAGAAGCAGTACTTGCCCTGGTAGTCGCCGTCGACGTTGTCCAGGTTGCCGCTGACCAGCACCTGCCAAGCCACCTTCATGGTTTCACCATCAACGGCCGTGAACACGCACTGGTATTTTTTCGGTTCGTCGAGAACGCTGCCATCGTTGGGAATCGGCGTGCGGTCCTCGCCGTTGCAGAAAACGTAGCCGGTCTTGGGATACTTTTGCACCCGCAGCCCGTGCACCGTGTGCTGGTTGGGCAGCTCGATGATCTTGTCGCACTTCATCACGTCGCAGCGGATGCGGGCCACGCGCGTGTTTGCCTTGTCGTTGACGAAGATGTAGCGGCCGTCGTAGGTGCCGTCGGTGAACGACATGTGCGGGTGGTGCAGGTCGCCGTTGGTGTAGGTGCCGCCGCGCGTCTGCAGGAACTTGCGCGTCTCGGGCAGCAGGCCTTCGGTGAGGATCTTGAGGCTCTCGTTGGTCTGGCCCCAGCCGGTGGCGCTGCAGCGGTTGAACACGGGCACGCGCATGATCTCGCGCATCGAGGGCAGGCCCATGATGCGCAGCTCGCCGCTCTGGCCGCTGGAGAAGAAGACGTAGTACTCGTCGAGCTCACCGGGGCCGACATGCGTCTTGGCCAGCGCCGCGTTGGTGGCCGCGGCGCCCGGCGCGGCAGCGTGTGAGGCCTGCGCGCCCGGGGCCGACGGCGTGGACGCGGCGCCGGCT
>NZ_CALAOH010000132.1 GCF_937926365.1 uncultured Azohydromonas sp.
GCGGCCGTCCCCAGGGCGGCCGGGCCGGACGGGGCGGCCAGGGCAGGGGCCGGCTCGACGGCAACGGCGGTCACCGCGATACAGGCGGCCAGGACCCAGAACTTCGATCTCATGCCATCTCTCCTGAAAGTCGGCACTCAAGCAGCTTTGCGATCACGCCGCGGGGAGCATGGCCGCCGCGGCACTTGTTGAACGGCCATGGAGCGGCGGTCCGCGCGACGCGCCCGCTCTGCCGTACGTTCGGGTATTTACCGATGTAGACCCCTAAGCTGGCACCCCGCGCTCTAAGGCCTCCTGTCACAAGACGTTGGTTCTTCTGCGAAAAACGAAAGTTTTGCCTGCCGCGCCCAGGCCCCCGTGGCGGCGCCGAGGCCAAGCCCGCTGCGTAGACTGCGCCGCATGCAACGCTTCATCGTCGGCGGCGCGGTACGCGACCGCCTGCTGGGCCTTCCCCATACCGACACCGACTGGGTCGTCGTTGGTGCCACACCACAGCAAATGGCGGACGCGGGCTTCCGTCCCGTGGGCGCCGACTTCCCCGTCTTCCTGCATCCCCACACCGGCGAGGAGCACGCCCTGGCGCGCACCGAGCGCAAGAGCGGGCGCGGCTACCGCGGCTTCGTCGTCCACGCCGCGCCGGACGTGACGCTGGAGGACGACCTGCGGCGGCGCGACCTGACCATCAACGCCATGGCCATGCGTGAGGACGGCACGCTGGTGGACCCCTGGGGCGGCGAGCGTGACCTACGCGCGCGCGTGCTGCGCCACGTCAGTCCCGCCTTCGTCGAGGACCCGGTGCGCGTGCTGCGCGTGGCGCGCTTTGCCGCGCGCTTTACCGATTTCACGCTCGCGCCCGAAACCCTGGCGCTGATGCGCCACATGGTGGAGGCCGGCGAGCTCGACCACCTCGTGCCCGAGCGCGTGTGGCAGGAGCTCGCGCGCGGCCTGATGGAGCGCCGGCCTTCGCGCATGTTCGAACTGCTGCGCGAGTGCGGTGCGCTGGCGGTGCTGCTGCCGGAAGTGGACCGGCTCTGGGGCGTGCCGCAGCCCGAGGCTCACCACCCGGAGGTGGACACCGGCGTGCACCTGATGCTGGTGCTGGACTGCGCCGCCCGGCTGGAGGCGCCGCTGCCGGTGCGCTTCGCTTGTCTGGGCCACGACCTGGGTAAAGGTGAGACGCCGCCGGAGGTCTTGCCTCGTCACCTGGGCCACGAGGGCCGCAGCGTGGAACTGCTCAAGGGTCTGTGCGAGCGGCTGAAGGTGCCCAACGACTGCGCGCAGCTGGCCGAGGTGGTGGCGCGCGAGCACGGCAACGTGCACCGCAGCGGCGACTTCGGCGCCAAGGCGCTGCTGCGGCTGCTGGATCGATGCGACGCGCTGCGCCGGCCCGAGCGCTTCGAGCAGCTGTTGCTGGCCTGCGAGTGCGACATGCGCGGGCGCGCCGGGCGCGAGGACGAGGACTATCCCCAGCGCCGCCGCCTGCAGGCGGTGCTGCGCTGGGCGCGCGGCATCGACGCGCGCGCCGCTTCGTCCGAGGCCGTGGCGCGCGGCCTCAAGGGCCCGGCCATCGGCGAGGCGGTGCAGCGCGAGCGGGTGAGGGCGATCGAGGCGGGGCTGGCGGAAGAGGCGGCGCGCTAGATCAGCATCCCGATCAGCCCGGCGATCAGGCTCAGCACCAGGCTGCTGGCCAGCGGCAGGTGGAAGTCGCGCCCGCGCCAGCGGAAGCTGAGGTCACCCGGCAGCCGGCCCAGGCCGATCTTGCGCAGCCAGCCGTTGAGGCCGCTGAAGATCAGCGAGGCCAGCAGGAAGACGAGCAGCCAGCGCATGGGTCAAAGGCCCGGCAGGTCGCGGGCCCGGCTCACAGCCGGTGGCTGCGGTCGCCGTGCACGAAGCCGATGGGATCGAAGCCTTCAGGCAGGCCACGGCCGAAGCCGATGACCTTGAACAGCTCGCCCATCTCGTGCTCCTGCATCAGCTTCTGCGCCATGGTGCGCTCGCGCACCCCGGCCTGCGCCAGCCGCTCGGCCAGGCCGCAGTTCATCAAGAAGTGGCCCTGCGAGGTGTAGCCCAGCACGTCCAGTCCGGCGTCCTGCCCGGCCAGCGCGATGCCGGTGAAGTCCACGTGCGCGGTGATGTCCTTGAGGCCCACGTCGGACAGCGGGTCGGTGTCGGCCTGGTGCGCGCGGTGGCACATCAGCGTGCCGCCGTGGCGCTGCGGGTGGTAGTACTCGGCTTCCGGAAAGCCGTAGTCGATGAAGAAGGCGGCGCCACGCTGGAGCTTCTCGGCCAGCGTGGCGATGAAGGCGCGCGCCTGCGGGTGGATCTCCGTCACGGTGCCCGGCACGAAGGGGCCTTCCACCGGCGGACGCAACTCGGTCGGTCGGTCGGCGAAGACGAATTTCCACTCGTCCACTGCCACGCCGCGTTCGAGCCACTGCGTGCCGTCCCAGTGCAGCAGCTGCACGGGCATGGCGTCCAGCACCTCGTTGCCCACCACCACACCCTCGATGCCTTCGGGCAGCGCATCGACCCAGCGCACGCGCTCGCCGAAGGCGGCCAGCCGCTGCTGCTGGCGCTGGCGCAGCGAGGCCGAGAGTTCGACGATGGTGTAGCGGGCGCAACGATCGCCCAGCGCTTCGAGCAGTTGCTGCGCCAGCGCGCCGGTGCCGGCGCCGAACTCCACCACCTCCGCCAGGCCCGTGGCGTCCAGCACCTGCGCCACCTGCACCGCGACGGTGTGGCCGAACAGCGGGCTGATCTCGGGCGCGGTGACGAAGTCGCTGCCGCTCTCGGGCGACCAGCCGAACTTCACGCCGCCGTGGGCGTAGTAGCCCAGGCCCGGCATGTACAGCGCGGCGGCCATGAAGCGGTCGAAGGGCCACCAGCCGCCGGCCGCGGCGATGTCCTGCCGGATTTGCTGGGCCAGCGCGGCCGATACACTGGCGGGTTCGTCTTCTCTATGCATGTGGGGGATTGTAGGAATCATGGTCCAGCGACCCGCCGTGCTGGTTACCGGCAGCGCCCGTCGTATCGGGCGCAGCATCGCGCTCGATCTGGCCGCCCACGGCTGGGACGTGGCGGTGCACTGCCGCGGCTCGCAGGACGAGGCGCTGGATACCGTGGCGGCGATCCGCGCGTTGGGCGCGCACGCCGAGGTCTTCAGCGCCGACCTGGCCGACGAGGCCGCGACACGGGCCCTGGTGCCCGCCGTCGTGGAAGCGCTGGGCCGGCTGGACGCGGTGGTCAACAACGCCTCGCTGTTCGAGCACGACACGGTTGACAGCTTCACGCACGCGGCCATGGAGCGGCACTGGCGGGCCAACACCGCCGCGCCGGTGCTGCTGGCGCAGGCGCTGCACGCGCACCTGGCCGCGCGCGACGCGCGCGGCTGCGTGGTGAACCTGCTGGACCAGAAGCTGTGGAATCCGAATCCGGACCACCTGTCCTACACCCTGTCCAAGGCGGCGCTGGAGAGCGCCACCACGCTGCTGGCCATGGCCCTGGCGCCGCGGCTGCGCGTGGCGGGCGTGGCCCCGGGCGTGACGCTGCCTTCGGGCCCGATGGACGAACGGCAGTTCACGGCCGCACATGCGATGACGCCGCTGGGCCGCTCCTCCACCGCCGGGGACATCGCGCACGCCGTGCGCTTCGTCCTGGAATCGCCGGCCATCACCGGCACCACGCTGCTGGTGGACGGCGGCCAACACCTGGCACGGCAGGCGCGCGACGTGCTTTTCCTCGCGCCCACTAAACCCGATTGAGATGCAAAGCCTGCTTTCCCACCCCAGCCTCATGTCCTGCCGCAGGCTGTTCCTGCGCAACTACGAGGTGTGGATCAACATCGGCGTGCACGACTTCGAGAAGAAGGGCGAGCAGCGGGTGCTGATCAACGTGGAGCTCTACATCCCGCTGGCGCTGTCCACGCCCAAGGCCGACGAGCTGCACGAGGTGGTGGACTACGACTTCATCCGCCGCACCATCGCCGAGCGCGTGTCGCGCGGCCACATCCACCTGCAGGAGACGCTGTGCGACGACGTGCTGGCGCTGATGCTCAAGCATCCGCGCGTCATGGCCGCGCGCGTCTCCACCGAGAAGCCCGACGTGTATCCCGACTGCGAAGCGGTGGGCGTTGAAGTGTTCGCAGTCAAGAACGACGAGCAGTCCTGAGAACCAGCATGAGCAGCACCCCCGACCTGATTTCCGAGAGCGCCCCGGCGCTGGATGACGAAGCCCGCCGCGCCGAGAAGAAGGCCGCCTTCGAGATCAACAAGCTCAGCAAGCGGCTGCACCGCCAGGTCGGCCAGGCCATTGCCGACTTCAACATGATCGAGGATGGCGACCGCGTGATGGTTTGCCTTTCCGGCGGCAAGGACAGCTACACGCTGCTGGACATCCTGATGAACCTGCGCCAGCGCGCGCCCATCAAGTTCGAACTGGTGGCGGTGAACCTGGACCAGAAGCAGCCGGGCTTCCCTGAGCACGTGCTGCCGGACTACCTCAAGAGCCTGGACATCCCGTTCCACATCGAGAACCAGGACACCTACAGCATCGTCAAGAAGCACATCCCCGAGGGCAAGACGATGTGCAGCCTGTGCTCGCGGCTGCGCCGCGGCATCCTCTACCGCGTCGCGGGCGAGCTGGGCGCCACCAAGATCGCGCTGGGCCACCACCGCGACGACATGCTGCAGACGCTGTTCATGAACATGTTCTTCGGCAGCCGCCTGAAGGGCATGCCGCCCAAACTCGTCAGCGACGACGGCAGGAACATCGTCATCCGCCCGCTGGCCTACGTGGCCGAGACCGACATCGAGCGCTGGGCCGCGCACCGGCAGTACCCGATCATTCCCTGCACCCTGTGCGGCAGCCAGGAGAACCTGCAGCGGGTGCAGATCAAGCAGATGCTGCGCGACTGGGACAAGCGCTTCCCCGGGCGCATCGACAACATGTTCACCGCCATGGGCAACATCGTCCCGTCGCACATGATGGACAAGCGGCTCTACGACTTCATGGGCCTCAAGGCCACGGGCGTGCCCGATCCGGACGGCGACAAGGCCTTCGACCACGAGGAAGAGGAGGCACCGGCGCAGAACGTGGTGCAGTTGCAGCTGGACCGCTGAGCCGCCGTCCGTCGTCTCCGTGGGGCACGGCACTTGCCGTTTTCCCTTGCCACAGGAGCTGTCATGTTGTCCCTTCGCCTGAGCGTGACCTTGGCTGCCGGCGTGCTGCTGGGGGGCTGTGCTTCGTTGAATCAGGTGTCGTCCGACGTGGTGGGCTACGGCGCCTGGCCGGCCGGGCGCTCGCCCGGCAGCTACGTGTTCGAGCGGCTGCCTTCGCAGCAGGCCGAGCTCACGCTGCAGCAGCAGCTGGAGGACGCGGCGCGTCCGGCGCTGGCGCAGGCTGGCTTCACACCCGCGGCCGATGCGGCGCAGGCGGGCGTGAAGGTGCAGATCGCGATGCGCAACGTGCGCTACGACCGGCTGGACTACTGGGGCCCGTGGGGCGGGCCTTGGGGGCCGGGCTGGAGCTGGCCTTATCGCCGCTATCCCGGCTTCTGGGGCAGCCCGTGGGGGCCAGGCTGGTGGGGGCCGGCCTACAGCTCGCCGTGGTACGAGCGCGAGGTCAGCGTGCTGATCCGCGACCGCAGCGGCGGCCAGGTGTTGTACGAGGGCCATGCCCGCAGCGACGGCGCGCTTTCGGGCGGCTCGGCGCTGTTCGAGGCCATGTTCCGCGCCGCGCTGGCCGACTTCCCGCAGGGCAACCCCTCGCCGCGGCGCGTGAACGTGCCGCTGGACCAGCAGGAAGCGGCGGCGAAGGCGCAGTGAGCGAGGCTGGGCGCTGCAAGGCCCGTTTCATCACTGTTGCCTGACCAAGCCCGCAGGCCGCCAGCCACTACGCCGTCATTCCGGCTTTTGCCGGCATGACGACATTTCTTCTTCGGCCAGTGGCAGGAGCGTTCCTGCAGAACACAACGGCATCGGGCTGCCCTCAATGCTTCCCCTGCGCCGCCAGCGCTTTGAAATCCATCTCCCACCCGCGCAGCCGCTCGCGCGCCGTGCGGCGCTGCTCGGCGGTGCTGAGGTTGTGGATCTGGGCCGCGAGGCCGCAGTTGAACTCCTGCAGCGCCAGCTGGTAGCGGCGGTCGCCGGGGTCGGGCGGCTCCTCGACGTGCCGGGCCAGCGCGCGCAGCGCGGCCTGGGCCTGCGCGGGTGTGGCGCCCTGCAGGCCGCGCAGGGTCTGGATCACGTCCTGCTGGCGCGACACGCGCAGCCGCAGCGCGTGCTCGGCGTCGAAGGGCGAGCCGGCCTCGATCTGCGCGATACGCTCGCGCTGCGCGCGGTCCAGGCGGCCATAGAGCTTCTCCGCGCGCTCCACCGTGCGCTTGTGCAGCGCCTCGCGGCGGTCAGCCGCATCGGGCTTGACGAAGTCGTTGCGGAAGTTGCGGTTGAGCTTGTCGAAGCGTTTCTGCATCGCCTTGAGCTGGTCCGCCTCCAGCGTCACGGCCAGCGCCGACAGCGCGGGCAGGCCCTGCTCGTAAGCGTCGTGGAACCAACGCTGCAGCTCGTCCTTGAGGGTGCAGGCGGCCGCAGGCGTGGTGTCGGCCAGCACCTGGGGTTGCACTTGCGCCAGCCGCGCGGTGTATCGGGGCAGCTGCGTGCGGCGGTGCCAGTCCAGGAACTCGTCCAGCCCGGCGCGCACGCGCGGGGCCTGGGCCTCGGTGAAATCGGCGTAGCCGTCGGCCCACCAGTACAGCAGCTCGTCGGCCTGCCTGTAGGCCAGGCGCAAAGCCGTGCAGCCGGCCAGGGCGAACAGCAGCAGCGCCAACCCGATAATTCGCCACCGTCGCAAGGACTCACTCATGGCATCCAACGTCGTCATCATGGCCGCGGGCAAAGGCACCCGCATGAAATCAGCGCTGCCCAAGGTGCTGCACAAGCTCGCGGGCCGCAGCCTGCTGCAGCACGTGCTCAACACCGTGGAGGCGCTAGGGTCGCAGCAGCGCACGGTCGTCATCACCGGCCATGGCGCCGAGGCGGTGGAAGCCGCCGTCGCCGCGCCGGGGCTGCAGTTCGTGCGCCAGCAGCCGCAGCTGGGCACGGGGCATGCCATCCAGCAGGTCTCCCCGGTGCTGGACACGGCGCTGGACACCACGCTGATCCTCAACGGCGACGTGCCGCTGATCCGCGCCGAGACCGCGTGCGCGCTGGTGGAAGCCTGCGGCGGCCAGCGCCTGGCGCTGCTGACCATCGAGCTGGACGATCCCACCGGCTACGGGCGCATCGTGCGCGAGGGTGAACAGGTGCGCGCCATCGTCGAGCACAAGGACGCCAGCGCGGCGCAGCGTGAGATCCGCGAGGTCTACACCGGGATGATGGCCGCGCCCACCAAGCTGCTGCAGCGCTGGGTGTCCCAGCTGAGCAACGACAACGCCCAGGGCGAGTACTACCTGACCGACATCGTGGCCATGGCCGTGGCCGAGGGCGTGCCGGTGGTGGCGGCACAGGCCGGCGGCGAGACGGAGGTGCTGGGCGTCAACAGCCCACTGCAGCTCGCCGACCTGGAGCGGCGCTTCCAACGCCAGCAGGCCGAAAGCCTGATGGAAGCCGGGGTGCGCCTGGCCGACCCGGCGCGCTTCGACCTGCGCGGGCGCCTCACCTGCGGGCAGGACGTGGAGATCGACATCGGCTGCGTGTTCGAGGGCGACGTGGTGCTGGGCGAGGGCGTGCGCGTGGGCCCGCACTGCGTGATCCGCAACGCGCGCATCGGCGCCGGGGTGCAGGTCGCGGCCTTCACGCACATCGACGGCGCGCAGGTGGGCTCGCAGGCGCAGATCGGCCCCTTCGCGCGGCTGCGCCCGGGCGCGCAGCTGGCCGAGGAGGTGCACATCGGCAACTTCGTGGAGGTCAAGAACTCCACGCTGGCGCGCGGCGCCAAGGCCAACCACCTGGCCTACCTGGGCGACGCCACCGTGGGCGAGCGTGTGAACTACGGCGCGGGGTCCATCAGCGCCAACTACGACGGCGTGAACAAGCACCGCACCGTCATCGGCGACGACGTGCTCATCGGCTCCAACTGCGTGCTGGTGGCGCCGGTGGAGATCGGTGCGGGGGCGACCATCGGCGGCGGCTCCACCATCTCCAAGAACGCCCCGGCCGGCCAGCTCACCGTGGCGCGCGCCAGGCAGGTGTCGCTGCCGGGGTGGCAGCGGCCGGTGAAGAAGCCGAAGTGAGGCGCGCCGCGCAACATTGAAAAAGGCCGCGTTGCGCGGCCTTTGCTGTTTCAGGCGGGACTGCCGGGCGATGCGCTCAGCCGCGCCGCGCGCGCGCCCGCCACGCATCCAGCCGCATGCACCCGTGCTGTTGCGCCAGGTACTCCGGCGCGATGGCCGACACCGCCGCGGGCTGGATGCCCAGTTCCCGCAGCCCCGGGAGGTGGCCGCTGGCGACGTTGTCCACCTTCATCGAGTTCAGGTTGTCGCCCGACATCAGCGGCTCGCCCGGCAGCAGCGCCATCAGGCCGGCCTGCACCCGCGCCAGCGCGCCCGGCAGCGCGATGACGGGCCGTTCGTGCCCGCAGGCGCGGCCCGCCAGCTGCGCCAGCTCCGCCAGCGTGTACACGCGCGGGCCCGCCAGCTCGTAGACCTCGCCGATGGTGCGCGGGTCCTCCAGGCAGCGCAGCAGCGCCCGCGCCACGTCATGCACCCACACCGGCTGGAAGCGCGCGTGCGCGCCGGCCAGCGGCAGCACCGGCGCCCAGGACTGCAGCTTCGCGAACAGGTTCAGGAAGTGGTCCTCCTCGCCGAAGATGACCGAGGGCCGCAGGATGGTGACGTCCAGCCCCGAGGTCTGCAGCGCCGCCTCGCCGGCGGCCTTGGAGCGCAGGTAGCGCGAGGGCGCGTCCGGCGCCGCGCCCAGCGCGCTGATGTGCACCACGCGGCGCACGCCCGCGACGCGGCAGGCATGCGCGAGCTTGCGCGGCAGCTCCGCATGCACGCGGCGGAAGCGCGCCTCGTTGCCGTGCAGGATGCCCACCAGGTTGACCGCCGCGTCGCAGCCCTGCAGCAGCCGCGCCAGCGCGGCTTCGTCGTGGATGTCGGCCTGCGCCAGCTCCACGTCGGGCAGGGCCAGCAGCTCACGGCGCTGGCCGGCGTGGCGGGTGGGCACCAGCACCTCGGTGTCGGGATAGCGGTCGGCGAGTTGCGAGCACAGGGCCCGGCCCACGAAGCCGGTGCCGCCGAGGATCAACAAGCGATGCATGACGGACTCCTTGCTCAGTGACTTCCCTGAAAGGACAGACCCGCGCGGCTCAGGGCAGTTCCGCGTCCGGCGTGGCGCGCGCGGCCGGGCCGATGGTCGGGCCCAGCCGCGCCTTGAGTGCCACCGGCTGGCCGGTGATCAGCGCGGCGTAGTCGGCGGCGTTGGACAGCACCTTCTGCACGTAGTCGCGCGTCTCGTTGAAGGGAATGTTCTCGGCCCACGCCGCCGCCTCCAGCGTGTTGCCCTCGCGCCAGCGCCGCGGCCGGCCCGGCCCGGCGTTGTAGGCGGCCGCGGCCAGCGCCTCCCGGCCCTCGAAGCTGTCCAGCACCAGCTTCAGGTAGCCGGTGCCGATCTTGAGGTTGGTGTCGCGGTCGGTGATGAGATCCGGGGAGTAGGGGATGCCCAGCTTCTTGGCCGTCCAGCGCGCGGTGGCAGGCATCACCTGCATCAGCCCAGAGGCGCCCACGTGCGAGCGAGCGTCGGTGATGAAGCGCGACTCCTGGCGGATGAGCCCGTACACGTAGGCCGGGTCCAGCCCGATGGCGCGCGCCTCGCGCAGCACCGCCTGGCGGTGCGGCATGGGGAAGCGCTGGTTCATGTCCACCTCGTCGCGCGTGCGCTCACTGGTGTTGATGCAGCGGTCCCACACTTCGCGCTCGCAGGCGCGCTGCGCCGCGGCCAGCAGCGCGCGGTCGTCCATACCGCGCAGGCTGTAGTTCCACTCGCGCACACCCTCGTTGCGCAGGCCCAGGTCGATGAGCTGCAGGGCACGAGTGAGGCCGGGGTGGGCATTGGCCGCGTCGCGCTCGGCGGTGGTCAGGGCTGGCGGCGCCGGCGGCAGCGCCGTCTTGCGCCCCAGTTCCTCGGCGGCGAGCTTGCCGTAGAAGCTCAGGCCGTTGGCGATGCCCGCCAGTGCCTGCTGCGCCTGCTGGCGCAGCGGGTCACCCTCGGCGCCAGGTGCGGCCTCGGCCAGCACCGCGCGCGCCTTCCAGTACACCCACACCGGCTCGCGCTGGCGCGCCAGCGCCATGGCGTCCACCGCGTCGCGCACCAGCGCCCAGCGCTGCGGGCTGCCGCGCAGCGCGGCGCGCACCTGCCAGGCCAGCATGTCCTCGGACCACGCCACCTTCGGCCCCGGCGCCGTGGCCAGCGCGCTGGCGCGCAAATACCACTCGGCGGCCTGCGGCAGCAGCTTGAGCGCGCCCTGCATCCCCACCTGGCCCCAGGCCCAGCCGGCGAGCTGCGGCGGCAGCCGGCCCTGCCAGTCCTGAACCAGCGTGGCGGCGCTCTCGGGGTTGGATGCGGCGGCGCGTGCGATGGCCAGCGCGACGAGCTCCGCGCTGGCGCGGTCGGACGCCGAAGCCTTGCGCGCGAGGTAGCGCACGGGCTGGCCGAACACCTCGCCCAACGCCGCTTCCACGGTGCGGCTGCCCAGCAGCGCGGCGGCGGCCTGTGCGGCCTTGGGCCGGTTGCCCTCGGCGGTCAGGCGCAGCTTGGCCCACACCTCATCGGCGCCGAAGACGCCGGCCCGGGCCAGCGTGCCGGCCAGCAGGTTGCAGCCGTCATCGGCGTCGCGCTGCGCCAGCCAGGCCTCGCGCGCGGCCTCGCGCACGTCCTTGCCGGTCAGGTGCTCGGTCAGCAGCGCGTAGCAGCTCACCTCGCGGTCGTCGTTCATGCGGAAGCGCGGGTAGTCGCGGCTGAAGGCGGACCAGTCGCGCCGCCGCCCCAGCTCCAGCAGCCAGTCGTTGCGCAGCCGGTCCTCGACGTAGGTGCCGCTCCAGCGCGCGTAGAAGGCCTCGACCTCCTCGGTGCTGGCCTGGTTGAGCCGGTTGCTCAGCTCCCAGTACTCGACCCAGGACGCCAGCGGATGGCGCTCGGCCGTGACGAGGCTGCGCGCGGCGGCCAGCTTCACGCGGTCACGCTTGCGCAGCGCGTCGCGGGCCTCCACCACGATGTCGTCGCCGCTCTGGGCGTGGGCGACGGTGCAGGGCAGGGCGGTCAGCAGCGCAAGCGTGAGCGCGGCCAGGCGGAAAGGGCGGTTCATGAAAGGAGCGCGAGGGAGGAGATGCGGTCGAATCTAGCGCAGCCCGGGCCGCCTCAAAGCGCTCAATAAAAGCCCCGGCATCGGGGCGGCCTACTGGGCGGGCCGAGCCCGCGCCACCCCCTCCACAAAGGCCGGGCGGGCGTGAACTGTTGCCGGCGCAAGCAGCCGCGGCCCCGTGGCCGGCTTACTCCTCGCCCAGCGCGCGCCGCGACACCGCCGCCTGCGCCAGCAGCCACTCCTGCAGTTGCGCGAGCTCCGGCCGCGCCTGCGCGGCGCGGCTGGGGATCAGCCAGTAGGCGTAGGGCGAGGACACGCGCGCGGTCGCGCCGAAGGGCTCCACCAGCTCGCCGCGTTCCAGCGCTTCCAGCACCAGCGCCAGCCGCGCCAGCGCCACGCCCTGGCCCGCGAGCGCGGCCTGCACCTGCTGGTAGGTGAAGTTCAGGTAGATCCAGCGCGCGGGCTCCAGCCGTGGCTGGCCATGCTGGCGCAGCCAGTTGCGCCAGCTCGAATAGTTGATGGATGCGCGCGGATCGTCCTCTTCCAGCAGCGTGTGGCGCGCCAGGTCCGCCGGCGTGGCCAGCGGCGGCGCCAGCCCCTGGCGCGACTGCGCCCACAGCGATGCGTTGACCACCGGCGTGAGCACCTCGCCGAAGAGCCGCTGCGCCTCGGCCGGCACGTTGCTGGGCAGCGTGTAGCGCAGGATCAGGTCTAGCTCCGGGTCATCCAAGTCCACCAGGTGGTCGGTGGCGCTGATGCGGATGTCGATGTCCGGCTGCGCGCGCTGGAACGCCTCCAGCCGCGGCAACAGCCACATCGAGGCGAAGGAGGCGAAGGTGGAGATGTTCACCTGGCGCCGCCCGCGCGCCAGGCGGATCTGGCGCACCGTCGAGTCCAGCCGGTCCAGCAGCGGCAGCACGCCGCGCTGCAGCGTCACCCCCGCGGCGGTGAGCTCCACGTGGCGCGTGCCGCGCACGAACAGCGGCGCGCCCAGCTCCTCCTCCAGGGCGCGGATCTGCCGGCTCACGGCCGATTGCGTCAGAAAAAGCTCCTGCGCCGCGGCGCGAAAGCTCAGCAGCCGCGCCACCGCCTCGAAGGCGCGCAGCGGGCCCACGGCCAGTGGGCGCTGGGGCAGTCTATTCATGATCAAAGCGCATCAATGCAGCGCGGCGATCTCATTGGACCGGCACTGCTTTCGTGACGATAGTAGAGGCGTGACAGATGCCAGGAGGCCCCCATGAAGACGCAGATTTTGATGCCTGAAACGCAACAGTCCCGCGGTGCCACGGCGCCGGTGTGGACGCTGGCGCGGCGTCAGGCGCGTCGGCTGGCCGTCTCGCGTCAGACGCGCTGGCTGCGCGTGCTCGAAGGCGAGCTCTGGCTCACGCCCACCGCGGGCGCCGCGGCGAGCGAGGACCTGTGGCTGCGCGCGGGCGAGCGCCTGGTACTGCCGCCGGGCGTGGAGTTCGTGGCCGAGGGCTGGCGCGACAGCCGCTTCGAGCTGCTGCTGGCGCCTGCAGCCGCGCCCGGGCCGGTCTGGGGCGGATTGCAAGCGCTGCTGCGCCGCGCGCGGGCACTGCCGCGTCCGCAGGGCAGCGCGCCGGCGGCGTGCTGAGGGCGGGGCTTGCTGGGGCTGCTTGCGCTCGCAAAAGGCCCGCGCAAGCCGCTGCCGGCACAATGGCGGCCCCTGCCACACCGACGCCGCCGCCATGAGTTCGCCTCCGTCCCTGCCATTGGACTTCTCGCGAGACAAGACGCTGCTGCGCCGCCAGCTTCAGGCCGAACGCCAGTCGCTGGTGGACCGGCTGCAGCGCGCGCAGTACCTGCAGCAGGTGCTGCGCGTGTGGTTGGTCACACGCAAGGAGACGGCCATCGGCGCCTACTGGCCCATCAAGGGCGAGTTCGACGCACTGCCCGCGCTCTACCGCTGGAGCGAGGCCGAGCCGGGCCGGCGCATCGGGCTGCCGGTGATCGACCGCGAGACCAAGCAGCTGCGCTTCCACGTCTGGTGGCCCGGCTGCCCGATGGAGGAGGACGCCTTCGGCATCCCGAAGCCCAAGGACACCGAGAGCTTCCAGCCCGAGATGCTGCTGGTGCCCTGCGTGGGCTACGGACCGGGCGGGGTGCGCCTGGGCTACGGCGGCGGCTTCTACGACCGCACGCTGGCGGCGCTGCAGCCACGCCCCTACACCGTGGGCCTGGCCTACACGCACGGCTGGGTGCCGTGGCTCAAGGCCGAGCCGCACGACGTGCCGCTGGATGCCATCCTCAACGAGGATGGGCTGGCCTGGCAGTCGCCCGACTCGGAGCACCCCGCGCCCGACCTCAAGCGTTGATCGACGACGCAACGACCATGAAAAACGGCGGCTCGGGGGCCGCCGTTTTTGTTGAAGCAGGAACTGCTTAGAAGCGGTAGCCCACGCCCAGGCTGAACAGCACCGGGTCGACCTTGAAGGTGCCCACTTCGGCGCCGAACGAGTACACCTTGGTCTTGATCTGGACCTTCTTCACGTCCAGGTTGAGCAGCCAGCCGCCCTGCAGCGGCACGTCCACGCCGGCGCCGATGGCCAGGCCGAAGCTGTTCTTCTTGATGGAGGGATCCAGCGCCGTGACGATGGCCGGGTCGAAGCTGACGTTGGAGAACCGGGTGTAGTTGATGCCGGCACCGAAGTAGGGGCGGAAGCCCTGCAGGCCGGTGACGTGGTACTGCAGGCTCAGCGTCGGGGGCAGGTGCTTCAGCGTGCCGATCTGGGCGCCGCCCGCGCGCAGGTCATGCTTCTGCGGGTAGGTCAGGACCAGCTCAGCGGCCAGGTTCGGCGTGAAGAAGTAGCTGATGTCGACTTCCGGGAACCACTTGTTGTTGACGCTCAGGTCCAGGCCGGTGCTGTCCTTGTTGGCCGAATCCAGGTACAGGGCGCGGGCGCGCACGAGCAAGGAGCCGGTGTCCTGAGCCTGGGCCAGGGGGGCGGCCAGGGAGGCGGCAACGGCGGCCAGGGCGATCAGATGCTTTTTCATGTCCTCTTCTCCTCGATACGGGGTAAAGCCGTTTGGCTGAGGAGAATTAGGCTCGTCGGGCCTGGAGGCGCCATTGAGCTGCAGCAAGGTCCGCCGGACGTTGTTGCGGACGCACCACGGCAGCTCCGCGGCACCTGATCGAGATCAAACTCAGCGGCCCAGCCCCAGCCGCCGGCACAGCTCCAGCACCGCGGTGGACTGGTTCATCGTGTAGAAGTGCAGCGCGGGCACGCCGGCGTCGAGCAGCCGCTCGCACAGCGCCGTGATCACGTCCAGCCCGAAGGCCTTGATGGAGGCCGTGTCGTCGCCGAAGGACTCCAGCCGCAGCCGCATCCAGCGCGGCACCTCGGTACCGCAGGCGTCGGCGAAGCGCAGGATGCCGCTGGCATTGGTGATGGGCATGATCCCCGGCACGATCGGGATCTGGACACCCAGCGCGCGCGCCTCGTCCACGAAGCGGAAATAGCTGTCCGCGTTGAAGAACATCTGCGTGATGGCCGCGTCGGCGCCGGCTTCGACCTTGGTGGCGAAGGCCAGCAGATCCGCGCGCGGTGAGCGCGCCTGCGGGTGCATCTCCGGGTAGGCGCCTACCTCGATGGTGAAGTGCGAGCCCGTCTCCTCGCGGATGAAGCGCACCAGGTCGCTGGCATAGCGGAACTCGCCCAGCGCGCCCGCGCCGAAGCCGCTGGGCAGGTCCCCGCGCAGCGCCACGATGCGCGTGATGCCCGCGGCCTTGAACTCGGCCAGTTGCGCGCGGATCGATTCGCGGCTGGCGCCGATGCACGAGAAGTGCGGCGCGCCCTGTTGGCCCTCGGCCAGGATGGAGCGCACCGTCTGCAGCGTGCCGCTTTGCGTGGAGCCGCCCGCGCCGTAGGTCACGGAGCAGAACTCGGGCTTCAATGCGTAGAGCTGCTCGCGCACGGCGGCGAGCTTGACCACGCCTTCGGGCGTCTTCGGGGGGAAGAACTCAAGGCTGAGCGGGACGTCCCGCGTCATGGGTTGAGTCATGTGCTGTCTCCCTGGCGTGCGGGTCGTGCCCACACGAAGAATTCACGGT
Organism: uncultured Azohydromonas sp.; assembly: GCF_937926365.1. Taxonomy (GTDB): domain Bacteria; phylum Pseudomonadota; class Gammaproteobacteria; order Burkholderiales; family Burkholderiaceae_C; genus Azohydromonas. Next base: position 15,368 of record NZ_CALAOH010000132.1, read on the forward strand.
TGCCGTCGCCGCCGGTCACGGGGCTGTCGAGCCAGCGCTGCACTTGCAGCCCGGCGTCGGCGCAGGCCTGGCGCAGCCGCTGCTCCACGCGCGCATAGGACGCGGCGTCCTTCACCAGCCCGCCCTTGCCGATGTCCGCCGGCTGCAGCTCGAACTGCGGTTTCGCCAGCATCAGCAGGTCGCCCTGTGGCGCCAGCAAGGGCGCCAGTGCGGGCAGCACGAGCGTGAGCGAGATGAAGGACAGGTCGCCGGTGACGAAGCCGAAGCCCTCGGCCGGCATCGCGTCGCCGAGCTGTTGCGCCGTCAACTGCCGCGCGTTCACGCCCTCGAAGGTGCGCACGCGCGCGTCGGCGCGCAGCTTCGGGTGCAGCTGGCTGTGGCCCACGTCCACGCCCACCACGCGCGCCGCGCCCTGCGCCAGCAGCACGTCGGTGAAACCGCCGGTGCTCTGGCCCACGTCGAGCGCGCAGCGGCCGGCGAGCTGCAGTCCGGTGGCGGCCAGCGCCCCTTCGAGCTTGAGGCCGCCGCGCGAGACCCAGCGCAGCTCGGCGTCGTCGGCGACTTCGAGCTCGCAGTGTTCGCTCACCTCGTCGCCGGCCTTGCGCGGCGCCACCCAGCCCGAGGCACCGAGCCAGCGCACGGCGCCGCGCTGGATCAGGCGCTGCGCCGCGGAGCGGCTGGGGGCCAGGCCGCGCTGTACCAGCAGCTGGTCCACTCGCATGGCCTGGGCTCCGTTGGTGCGGCGGCTACTGGATCAGTAGCGGTAGGTGTCGGGCTTATACGGGCCCTGCTTGGGCACGCCGATGTACTCGGCCTGCTCGTCGCTGAGCTCGGTGAGCATCGCGCCGACCTTCTTCAGGTGCAGACGCGCCACCTTCTCGTCCAGGTGCTTGGGCAGCACGTACACCTTGCCCACCTCGTAGAAGTCGCTGTGCGTGAACAGCTCGATCTGCGCGATGGTCTGGTTGGCGAAGGAGGAGCTCATCACGAAGCTGGGGTGGCCGGTGGCACAGCCCAGGTTCACCAGGCGGCCCTTGGCCAGCAGGATGATGCGCTTGCCGTCGGGGAAGATGACGTGGTCCACCTGGGGCTTGATCTCTTCCCAGGTGCAGTTCTTCTCCAGGTCGGCAACCTCGATCTCGTTGTCGAAGTGACCGATGTTGCACACGATGGCCTGGTCCTTCATCGCAGCCATGTGCGCGTAGGTGATGACGGACTTGTTGCCCGTGGCGGTGACGAAGATGTCGGCCTTGTCGGCGGCCCAGTCCATCGTCACGACCTTGAAGCCTTCCATGGCGGCCTGCAGGGCGTTGATCGGGTCGATCTCCGTCACCCACACCTGGGCCGACAGCGCGCGCAGCGCCTGGGCCGAGCCCTTGCCCACGTCGCCGTAGCCGCACACCACCGCCACCTTGCCGGCCACCATCACGTCGGTGGCGCGCTTGATGCCGTCCACCAGCGACTCGCGGCAGCCGTAGAGGTTGTCGAACTTGCTCTTGGTGACGGAGTCGTTGACGTTGATGGCGCGGAACAGCAGCGTACCCTTGGCGCTCATCTCCTTGAGGCGGTGCACGCCGGTGGTGGTTTCCTCGGTCACGCCGATGATGTGGGCGGACTTGCGGCTGTACCAGGTAGCGTCCTCTGCCAGCTTGGCCTGGATGGCGGCGAAGAGTTCACGCTCTTCCTCGCTGCCGGGATTGGCGATGACGGAGGGGTCCTTCTCAGCCTTCTTGCCCAGGTGCATCAGCAGCGTCGCGTCGCCGCCGTCGTCCAGGATCATGTTGGGGCCTTCGCCCTCGCTGCCTTTGGGCCCGAACTCGAAGATGCGGTGCGTGTAGTCCCAGTAGTCTTTGAGCGTCTCGCCCTTGTAGGCGAACACCGGGGTGCCCTTGGCGACCAGCGCGGCGGCGGCGTGGTCCTGGGTGGAGAAGATGTTGCACGAGGCCCAGCGCACTTCGGCACCCAGCGCCTGCAGCGTCTCCACCAGCACGGCGGTCTGGATGGTCATGTGCAGGCTGCCGGTGATGCGCGCGCCCTTGAGCGGCTGCTGCGCGGCGTATTCCTCGCGGATGGCCATCAGGCCGGGCATCTCGGTCTCGGCGATGCGGATTTCCTTGCGGCCCCAATCGGCCAGCGAGGCATCGGCGATGACGTAGTCTTGGGTGGGCTTCAGAACGGCGTTCATGGGGTCTCCAGTGCAGAGCCCGCAACGCGCACGCAACCGTGAAGAGGGACTCACCCACGTTGTTGGACGTTGCGGGTGAGCGCGGTTGCTTCTTGGGGAAGGTTTCCGAGCCTGGGGCCCCAGTCATGCCGACCTCGGGACCTTGCAACGCTCCTCGGAAAGGCCGCCATTGTAGCCACGGCCTCCAGGGGTGGGCTTGACGCGGGTCATTGCCCGCCCGGCTGGCGCGAGAGTTTTTCGCGCTGCGCCTCGTAGGCCTCCAGGAAGGCGCGGGCCGAGAAGGGGTCGGTCTGCTCCTGCAGCTCCGCCAGCGCTTGCGCGTGCAGCTCGCAGTAGCGGTCCCACAGCTGCGCCTTGCGCCACACGTCCAGCGGCGCGCTCCAGCCGCCGCGCGCATGGCGCTGCTCCTCCAGCGCTTGCGGCGCCAGCCGTGCGAGCTGCGCGTCCAGCGCCGCGCGCAGTCCGGCCAGCAGCGCGATCTCGTGCGTGCGCACGTCCTCGAAGGCCTCGCGCACCGCCGCCAGCGGCGGGATGAAGCCCCGGCGCGCCGGGCCCAGCAGGTGCGCCAGGGCGGTGTCCACGTCTGGCGAGAACTTCAGGGCGTTGTTCTCGCGCGTCTGCAGCCGCGTGCCCGCGGCGCCGAGCTCGCGCTTGGCCACGTGGCGCGCGGCCAGGAGCTGCAGCAGCCCACCGATGGCCGCATGCAGCAGCCGCCCGACGAGGTTCGTCTCCTGCGGCGTGGGCGCCGGCGGCACGGGCATCTCCAGCCCGGCGTACAGCGCCGCCAGCAGCGCCGCCGCGGTTGGGTCGGCGGGCGGTGTCCCGGCCGCCGGCACCATGGGTGCGGGCGCACCCACCTCGGCAGGCGGCGCCGCACCTTCGCCCAGCACTTCGCTGAAGGCGCTGGGGCGGGCGGCCGGTACAGGCGTGACCGGCGCCGCGGGCAGGAGCGATGCCGCGGCAGGGGACAGAGCCGGGGGCAGGGCCGGGGCGGGCACAGGCGCCGGCGCGGCGTGGTCCGGAAGCGCCTGCGGCGCGACGGCCTCGGCGGAGTCGTCCTCGGTTTCCATCAAGTACGCGCCGATGCGCAGACTCATGCCCGGCGCCAGCGGCACCTCGGCTTCCAGACCCAGCGGCCGGCCGTCCACTTCCAGCGCCAGGTTGGCGCCGAGCTGACGGATGAAGAAGCGCCCTTCGCGCCAACTCACCTGCGCGTGCCGGCGCGACATCAGGCGCTGCGCGTCGGGCAGCACCAGCGTGCAGTCGATGCCGCGCCCGATGAAGCCGCCAGCCGCGTCGAAGCGGGCGGCCGAGGGCGCTGGCAGCGGCTGGCCGCCATGGGAGAGCACTCGGATCAGCATGGTTTTGAACCCCCGGGGCGGTGGTGCAACACAAGCACTGCGGACCATGCTACTGCCGCCCCGAAAGGCGCTCGCGCACAGGGCAGGACCACCGCAAGGGCCCCTCCACAGGGTGGCGGAACTTCAATTGACAGTGCTCATGCTCGGGGTCCTAATTCATTTGCAACCCGGCTCGGGGATTGCAGGAGGCCAACGCCATGTTGCGTGCACTCATGCTGATCGCAGCGTTCGCGGCGCCGCTGGGCGCCGTCGCCGCCGGCGCCCCGGGCGGCATCACCATCCTCGAAGGCGAGGCGCTGGTCTACCGCGGCGCGGGCCGTGTGCTGGCGGCCGAGGGCCTGGCGCTGGCGCCCGGAGACATCGTCGAAACCGCGCCTTCCGCGTTCCTGCAAATGGAGTTCGCCGATCGCAGCGTGGCGCAATTCGGCCCGTCCACACGGGCTTTTCTCCCGCCGACAAGCGAGCGCTCGCTGTACCTGCTGCAGGGCTGGGCCAAGGTGCGGCTGCCCACGCCCGAGGGCAAGGCCGCGCCGCTGGCCGTGCGCACGCCGTGGGTCGAACTGCAGTCCGCGCCGGGCACCGTGGTGCTGCACGTGTTGCCCACGGCGCAGACGCTGTTCGTCGAAGGTGGCCCGGTGCGCGTGGGCGAGCGCGGTGCCGGCGCGGCCCCCGCGCCGCTGTCGCTGAGCGAGGGTTCGCTTTACCAGCGCAAGGCCGGCACGCGCGGCGAGCTGGTGTCGGCCGCCACCTCCGGGCTGCTGCAGGAGATGCCGCGGCCCTTCCGCGACTCGCTGCCACTGCGCGCCGAGCGCTGGCGCGACCAGGCCATCGCACCCAAGGCGGCGCCGGACTTCGGCTATGCCGACGTGGAGCCCTGGCTCAAGGCCGAGCCCGCGTTGCGCAAGCCGCTGGTGCAGCGCTGGCGGTCCAAGGCCCGGGAGCCCGCGTTCCGCGCCGCGCTGGTGTCCAACCTTTCGGCCCATCCCGAATGGGACCGGATCCTCTTCCCCGAGAAATACCTGCCCAAGCCCACCCCGGCACCCCGGCAGGCCCGCGTTGATGGAGGCGCGCCGTGAAGCTGCTGTTGAAGTTCAACCTGGTGTTCGTGCTGATCTTCGCCCTGGGCTTCGCCGCCACGGGCTTCGTGTCCTGGCGGCTGCTGGAGCGCAACGCGCGCGAGGAGATCGCCGGCAGCGCGCGGCTGTTGATGGACACCGCGCTGGCCACGCGCAACTACACCTCCACGCAGATCGGCCCACTGCTGGAAACGCAGATGAAGTACACCTTCCTGCCGCAGTCGGTGCCCGCGTACTCGGCCACCGAGGTCTTCCACGACCTGCGCAAGAAGCACGAGGAGTACGGCTACAAGGAGGCGGTGCTCAACCCGACCAACCCGCGCGACCGCGCCGTGGAATGGGAAGCCGACATCGTCACGCAGTTCCGCGGCAACGCCGAGGCCACCGAGCTCATCGGCGACCGCGACACGCCCACGGGACGCTCCTTCTATGTCGCGCGCCCGATCCGCGTGAACAGCCCCACCTGCCTGCGCTGCCACAGTTCCGTGGAGGTGGCGCCCAAGACGCTGGTGGACCGCTACGGCCCGGCCAACGGCTTCGGCTGGAACCTCAACGAGGTGGTGGGCGCGCAGATCGTCTCGGTGCCCACCAGGGTGGCGCTGGAGCGCGCGGAGAGCGTGTACACGGTGTTCATGGGCTCGATCGCGGGCGTGTTCCTGGCCATCGGCGTGGTACTCAACCTGATGCTGTGGGCCATGGTGATCCGCCCGGTGGACCACCTCTCGCGCTTCGCCGACCGAGTGAGCCTGGGCGAGCTCGACATCCCTGACTTCGAGCGCACCGCCAACGACGAGATCGGCGTGCTCGCGCGCTCCATCGCCCGCATGCGCACCAGCATGGTCCAGGCGATGAAGATGCTCGACGGTTGAGGGCGCGCCACGCGACGTGAGACATGGCCATCCCGCAGCGCCTGGGCAAGTACCCGATCACCGAGGTGATCGGGCGGGGGGCCATGGGCATCGTCTACCGCGGCTACGACCCGGTCATCAAGCGCCCGGTGGCGATCAAGACCATCCACAAGGAGCTGATCGAGGACGACGACAAGGCGCAGTCGCTCTCGGAGCGCTTTCGCCGCGAGGCACAGGCCGCGGGCACGCTGAGCCACCCGGGCATCGTCTCGGTGTACGAGTACGGCGAGGACGGTGCCTACGCCTACATCGCCATGGAGTACGTGCAAGGCCACAGCCTGCGCGAGTATCTGGACCACAACACCGCCTTCAACGAGCGCGACGCGGTGAGCACCATGGCGCAGCTGCTCGATGCGCTGGAGTACGCGCACAGCCACGAGATCTGGCACCGCGACATCAAGCCCGCCAACATCCTGGTGATGCCCAACGGGCGCATCAAGCTCACCGACTTCGGTATCGCCCGCATCGAGTCCGCGGACCGCACGCGCACCAACATCATCATGGGCACGCCGGGCTACATCGCGCCGGAGTTTTACCTGGGTGGCGCGCTGGACCACCGCATCGATATCTTCTCGGCCGGCGTGCTGCTGTACCACCTGCTGGCGCGCCAGCCGCCCTTCCGCGGCCGGCTGGAGGCGGTGATGCACGACGTCTGTTACCACGACCCCGACCCGCCCTCGGTGGCGGACCCGGAGCACCGCTGGCCGCAGTACGACGCGGTGGTAGCGCGCGCACTGGCCAAGGCGCCGGCCGAGCGCTTCCAGAGCGCCGCGGCCTTCCGCGCCGCGCTGCTGGCGCAGTACGGCCGGCCGCTGGCGGACACGATCTCCGAGTCCACCGTCATCTCCGCGGGCAAGCCGATACGGCCGTTGCCGATGGACGGCGGCCACTTTCACACGCCGGCACCGGCCACCGCGCTGGGCCCGGCGCAGCCCAGCACGCCGCCACCCACGGGCTGGAGCCCCCCGGTGCTCAAGGACGTGGAGTTGGCGCTGGCGCGCTACGTAGGCCCGGTGGCGCGGGTGCTGGTGCGCCGCGCTGCGCAGCAGCACAAGCAGCTGGGCTCGCTGGCCGCGGCGCTGACCGAGAGCATTGACAAGCCCGGCGAACGCGAAGCCTTCCTGCGCGCGGTGCTGGGCCGCGCCGCGACGGCGGCGCCGGGCACCGTGGGCGTGGCTGCCACCATCGGCGGCGGCACGCCCACCCCCATGCCCACGCTTTTCGACGCCACCGGCCCAGCGGTCACCCCGGCCGACGTGGAGCACGCCACGCGAGTGCTGACCACCTACATCGGACCCATCGCCCGCGTCATCACCAAGCGCGCCGCCGCCCAGGGCGGCAGCCGGCGCGCCTTCCTGGAAGCGGTGGCGCGCAGCCTGGACGACGACGCGCAGCGCCAGCGCTTCCTGCGCGAGGCCGGGACGGCCCATTGAACACCGGTTGCGGGCGAAGGCGGCGCGCATGCAGTCCAGGCCTCCCACCTCCATGCCCGGCGCGGACGCGTCCACGCCGCCGGGCGCGGCGTCCCGAGACCCCAGCCCGCCGCAGCCGCCAGCCGCTGTGCCGGATGCCGGCGACGACGACCGCACGCTGTTCATGCCCCTGCCGTGCGCGGCGGCACCGGGAGGCTCCGTCGGCGCCGTCGCTGGCCCCGGTGCCGAGCCGCCGGCCGATGGGTCCGCCTGGCCGGCGGTGTCCGGGGCGCATCCGGTCCAGGCCAGCTCAGCGCCCGGGGACGACGAGGCCACGCTGATGCTGGCGCGCGGCGGCGAATCCCCGCCGCTGCGCATGCCCGTACCGGGCGGCGGCGGCGTCGCCGCCGACGACGACCGCACGCTGTTCGCGCCGGCCGTGGCGTCGGATGCGTTGCTGCGCATGCCCAGCCCTGGCGGGGCGGCGGATGCGGAGTCCACCGTATTTGTGCTGCCCGGCGCCCCGGGCGTCGCCCGCCTGTCGCGGCTGGGCGAAGGCAGCGTGCCCGGGGCCACGGCGGACGACGCCACGCTTTGGGCCGAGCCGGAGGCTGGCGACCGCACTGTCTACGCCGGCCCGGACGCCGATGACCGCACGCTCCACGCCGGCGCCGCGGATGAGCTCACCCTGCACATGCCCGCGCCCGGCGGGCAGCGCACCCAGGTGCAGCCGCGCTCCACTGCCGTGCCGGCCGCGGGGCGCGCGCCGCGCGGGGGCGTGGAGCTGCAGCGCCTGGTGGCCGGCGTCAACCCGCTGCTGGGCGCGGCCAGCGTGCTGCTGGCGCTGGTGGCGCAGCTGCGGGCCACCAGCGCGCATGCCGATCCGGCCGGGCTGCGCCGCCAGTTGTTGGGCCACATGACCGAGTTCGAGCTTCAGGCCGCCGCCAGCGGCGTGGCGCGCCCGCGCATCACCGCCGCGCGCTACCTGCTGTGCAGCTTCCTCGACGAGGTGATTGCCGCCACGCCCTGGGGGCAGGGCACCTGGGAGTCGCAGACCCTGCTGAGCGAGTACCACGAGGAGCGCTGGGGCGGCGACAAGTGCTTCGAGCTGCTGGAGCGGCTGGGCGAGGACCCCAAGGGCAACGCCGAGGTGCTGGAGCTGTTCTACGTTTGCCTGGCACTGGGCTTCGAGGGGCGCTATCGCGGCCAGCCCGACGGCCGTGCGCGGCTGGAAGCGATCGCCGAGCGCGTGCTGGCGGAAGTGCGGCCCGCCGCCCCGCAGCCGGGCGGCGGCGCGCGCAGCCTGTCGCTGCACTGGCAGGGCGTGTCGGCGCCGCAGCGTCCGGGGCTGCACCTGCCGCCGCTGTGGAGCGTGGCCGCGCTGGCTGCCGCGCTGGTGGTGGTGGCGCTGCTGGGTTTCCAATGGCGGCTGGCCTCGCAGGCGCAGCCTCTGCTGCGCGAGCTGCATGCCCTGCCCGCGGCGCTGCAGGCCGAGCGCGCCCCGGTGGCCGGGGCCACGCCGGCGGGGCCGGCACGCCTGGCGCCGCTGCTGCG
>NZ_CALAOH010000133.1 GCF_937926365.1 uncultured Azohydromonas sp.
GCGCCGCCGGCGCTCGCCGTGCCGGCCGCCCCCGGAGCGCCCAGGCTCGGCAGCGCCAGCAGCGTGGCGGAGGGCGGGGCGCTGGCGCAGCCGGCGAGCAGGGCGGTCAGCAGCAACGCCGCAGGGGTGGCACTTCCGCGGGTGAAAGGCAGGAATCTCATTGGCGGCGGCGGCCGAAGATGACCGCGTTGGGTTGTTCCTCGATCAGCTCGCTGAACTCGCGCAGGCCGCGCGCGGCCTGCGACAGGTCGCGCACCGCGGCGTCGAGGTCGCCGCGCAGCGGGGCGCCCGGCTCGGCCAGCTCGCCGACGCGGCTCATCGCCTGCTGCGCCGCCTCGGCCGCGGCGCGCGCGCCGGCCAGCGTGGCCTGCAGCTCGGGCTGCGCGGCGTCCACCGTCTGGCGGCTGGCTTCCAGCAGCTTGTTGACGTTGGCCAGGCTCGTGGCGGCCCCCACGCGCAGCTCCTCCATCGCCGCGGTGGCCGCGCCCAGCGTGCGCTGGCCCTCGCCGGCCAGGCCGTTGACCTGCTTGGCCACGGCGTCCAGCGCCTGGCGCGCGCTCACCACCGTGTCGCGCGTCTCGGCCAGCGTGTCGTTGAGCGTGTGCAGCGTGCTGCGCACGTCCTCGATCGTCTCGCGCAGCGGCAGTTGCGCCACCTGGTCGAACAGCGCGTCGAAGCGGTCGCGCACGGCCGGGATCTCCGGGTAACGGCCCCCGCTGGCCTGCGGCGGCGGCGGTGCCTCCTCCACGAAGTCCAGGTCGACCAACTTCTGCCCGGTGACGAAGCTCTGCGCCACCAGCCGCGCGCGCAGGCCGCGCTGCACCAGCGTGGGCAGTGGCGGCGCGGCGGCGGCGCCGTCCGCGTTGCCGAAACGCACGCTGTCGGGATTGATGCGGATGCGCACCGGAATGCGCGCCTCCAGCGAGCGGTCGTTGACCTCGATGCCGATGTCCTCCACCTGGCCCACGGGCACGCCGCGGAAGGTCACGGGCGCGCCCACGTACAGGCCGGCCACGCCCCCCTGGAAATGGATCACGGCCAACGTCTGCTTGCGAAAGAGGCTGTTGCCGCTGAGCCAGAGCACCGTGGTGACGACCAGCGCCAGCGCACCCAGCGCGAAAGCGCCGACGAGCAAGGCGTGTTTCTTCATGCGTTCATGTCCGTTCGGGAGGTTCCTCGCGGCGCAGGAAGGCGCGCACGGTCGGATGGGTGGCGGCATCGTCGCGCAGCATGCGCGGGCTGCCGCGCGCGATGGGCTGGCGGCTCTCGTCGTCCAGGTAGATGCCGTCGTCGGCGATGGCCAGCAGGCTGGGCAGCTCGTGGCTGACCATCACCACCGCCGCGCCGGTGCGCTCGCGGATGTCGAGCACCAGATCGTCCAGGCGCCGCGCGCTGATCGGGTCCAGGCCCGCCGAGGGCTCGTCCAGGAACAGCAGCGGCGGCTCCGCGGCAATGGCGCGCGCCAGGCCCGCGCGCTTCTTCATGCCGCCCGACAGCCGCTCGGGCAGGAAGCCGGCGAAGCTCTCCAGGCCCACCCAGCCCAGCACCTCCATCGCGCGCTCGCGCCGCGCGGCGGCGTCCAGGTCGGTGAGCTGTTCCAGCGGCAGCATCACGTTCTCCAGCACCGTCATCGAGCTCCACAGCGCCGCGCTCTGGAACAGCATCCCGCAGCGCGCGCGCAGCTTCGCGCGCGTGGCGGGGTCGCTGGCCCAGTAGTCCTGGCCCCGGTGCAGCACGCGGCCCGCGGCCGGCGGCAGCAGGCCGATCATGTGGCGCAGCAGCGTGCTCTTACCCACGCCCGAGCCGCCCATGACGGCAAAGATGGTGCGCGGCGCCACCGTGAAGCTGATGCCGCGCTGGATCAGCCGCGTGCCGAAGCGCATCTCCAGGTCCTGCACCTCCACCACCGGCGCCTGCTGCTGTACTGCCATCGCGCTCACAGCCCCAGCGCGTTGGCGAGGATCGCGAAAAGCGAATCCACCACGATCACGCCCACGATGCTGGCCACCACGGCCTGCGTGGTGGCCTGGCCCACGCCGGCCGCGTTGCGCTTGGCATGCAGCCCGTAGTAGCAGCCCACGATGCCGATGAGCGCGCCGAAGGCCACCGACTTCACCAGGCCCAGCCCCAGGTGGTTCCAGCCCAGCACGATGGCCGTGCGGTCCAGGTAGGCCTGCGGCGCGAGCTGCAGCATGCCCCCGCCCACCAGTACCCCGCCCAGCAGCCCGGCCAGGCAGGCATAGATGTAGAGCAGCGGCAGCAGGATCAGCAGCGACATCACCCGCGGCAGCACCAGGTAGGGCACCGGGTCGATGCCCAGCACCTCATAGGCATCGATTTCCTCATTGGCCTGCATGGTCGCGAGCTCGGCGGCAAACGCCGCGCCGGTACGCCCGCACATCACCACCGCCGTGATCACCGCCGCCATCTCGCGCGCCACGGCGATGCCCACCAGGTCCGCCACGTAGATGCCCGCGCCGAATTTCACCAACTGCACCGCGCCCACGAAGGCCAGGATCGAGCCCACCAGCAGGTTCACCACCGTGACGATGGGGAGCGCCCGCGCGCTGCTGTCGGTGGACACGCGCGCCAGGTCGCGCGCGCTCAGCCGGGTGCGACCGCGCAGCAGCGCGACGAGGGCGAGCAGCACCTGGCCCAGGAACGAAACCGGGCGCAACAGGTCGGCAAGGGAGAAATGGGGAAGGTGCATCGGGGCCGCAATAGCAGGAGGCGTGCCGTTGCCCGATGTTACAGAACGCGGTGAGCCTTCATCAGCCCAGCAGCCCCTGCGCGTCGTCGTCCTCGGCCGCCAGCGGCGTGGCGCGCGCCAGCGCCATCCACAGGTCGAAGCGCATGCGACCTGCGCGCGGCGGGGCGGGGCGCGCCCATTCCAGCCCGGAGGCGGTGGCGATCATCACGCCGCACTCCGCCGGCACGTCCTCCGGCCCGCCGATGCCGTCGGCCAGCACGTACCAGCACTCCGCAGCCATGCCCAGGTAGGCCGCGCGCTTTTCGGGCTTGCGCAGGTCGGACAGCAGGTCCGCGCGCCGCACCTTGATCTCGTGCACCAGCGGCTGCAGGTAGGCCTCCACGCTCGTGTAGCGGATGGAGAACACGTCCGGCCGCGCCTGCACCCAGCGTTGCCGGCCGGGCGGCACCGCGGCCACAGGGGGCTGGTCCTCGAAGCCCAACCCCGGCGGCAGCGCCTGGGTGGACGGCGGCGGCGCCGACGGTTCCGCCGCGCCCTCCGGCAGGGCCGGGAGCACGGCCACCTGCGCCCGCAGCTTGAGCTCCGTGTAGACGATGCGCCCGCTGCGCTGCAGGTGACGCGCCACGCGCTGCACCAGCGCCTCGTGCGCGTCGAAGGCGTGGCGGTTGCGCTGCCGGCCCGCCGCCAGCGCGGCCACGCCGGCGTCCGTGACGCGCAGCCGCTCGCGCCCGTCCTCCACCAGCCGCTCCAGCAGCCCCAGCGCCAGCAGCTCGACCTCCAGCAAGTCCTGGCAGGGCCAGCCCGCCGAGCGCCACAGCGCGTGCAGGCGGCGCAGGTGAAAGCGCGTGAGCGCGATGTCCGAAGGCGTGCGGGCGTCCATGGGCGCCGTGGGCTCAGGCCGGCACCTCGTCCTGCCGGTGCAGCGCCTGCGCCCACGCGCGGCGCGGCGGCTTCGGCAGGTCCAGCCGCGCCGCCTCCTCGCCGAACACCGCCGCCGCCACGGCGCGCGGGTCGTTGAGCGTGCGCACCGCGTCGTAGATGGCCTGCGCCTCGGGGTAGGTGCGGCGCAGGTAGTTCAGCCACTGCTTGAGCCGCCCGGCGCGGTGGCGCGGCTCCACGCGACGCGCCACATGCAGCCAGAAGTCCAGCATCAGCGGCAGCAGCGCGCTCCAGCCGATGCCCGAGCCGCCGCGGATCGCCAGCGCCAGCCCGGGGTCGCTGACCATGCCGCGGCCCAGCATCAGCGACTCGCAGCCCGAGGCCTGGCGGCAGCGGCGCGCATCCTCCACGCTCCAGATCTCGCCGTTGGCGACCATGGGCAGGCGCACCACGGCGCGCAGGTCGGCCACCCGCTCCCAGTAGGCCGGCGGCCTGTAGCCGTGCACCTTGGTGCGCGCATGCACCACCAGCTCATCGGCGCCGCCGGCCTCGATGGCCCGGGCGCAGTCCTCGGCCAGGCGGTCGTCGTTGAAGCCCAGCCGCATCTTGGCCGACACCGGCATGTGTGACGGCACCGCGCGGCGCACGGCCGCGACGATGCGGAACACGCTCTCCGGCTCCTGCAACAGCATCGCGCCGCCGCCGTGGCGGTTGACGACCTTGGCCGGGCAGCCGAAGTTCAGGTCGATGCCCGCCGGCCCCAGCGAAGCCAGCCGCGCGGCGTTCTCCGCCAGGCACACCTCGTCGGAGCCCAGCAGTTGCGCCCGCACCGGCGTGCCCGCCCGCGTGCGCCCGCCCTGCAGCAACTCGGGCACCACGCGCGTGAAGGCGCGCTCGGGCAGCAGCGTGCCGGTGACGCGGATGAACTCGGAGACGCAACGGTCGATGCCGCCCACGCGCGTGAGCGTCTCGCGCAGGGGATGGTCCAGGAGCCCCTCCATGGGGGCGAGAAGCAGCAGGCTCATGAGGGGGCGCATGGTAAGGGCGCGCCGTCCCACCCTGTGGCAGGCCGGGCGATTGCCGCCGGCCCCTTCAGCCACGCCGGCAAGTCTTCCGCGCAATCCTCACGCCCCATGTCGTCTTCTCCCTCGAATGCCGTGCCGCGCTCCGGCGCCGATGCCGCCGCTCCCGCCGTCTCCACCCTTTCCATCGCCGTGCTGGCCCTGGCCGCCTTCGGCAGCGGCGTGTCGCTGCGCGTCAACGACGCGCTGCTGCCGCGCCTGTCCGGCGAGTTCGGCATCACGCTGGCGCAGGCGGCGCAGGTGGTGAGCGTCTTCGCCATCGCCTACGGCTTCGCGCAGCTCTTCTTCGGCCCGATGGGCGAACGCCATGGCAAGTACCGCGTGGTCGGCTGGGGCTGCGCCGGTTGCGCGCTGGCCTCGGCGCTGTGCGGCATGGCGCCGGATTTCGCCTGGCTGCGCGCGCTGCGCGGGCTGGCCGGGGTGACGGCGGCGGCGATCATCCCGCTGTCCATGGCCTGGATCGGCGACGTGGTGCCCTACGAGAAGCGCCAGCCGGTGCTGGCGCGCTTTCTCATCGGGCAGATCCTGGGCCTCTCGGCCGGCGTGTGGCTGGGCGGCTTCGCGGCGGACCACCTCGGCTGGCGCGTGCCGTACTTCATCCTGGCGCTGCTGTTCGGCGCCGTGGCCACGGTGCTGTTCATCGTCGAGCGCGGCCTGCCCGAGCAGGCGCGCACCCGGCGCGCCGGCGGCAGCGGATCGGCGCTGGCGCGCATCGTGGACGACTTCCGCCACGTGCTGGCGCAGCGCTGGGCCCGGGTGATCCTGGGCAGCGTGTTCCTGGAGGCGGTGGCGCTGTACGGGCCCTTTGCCTTCATTCCCGCGCACCTGCACGAGCGCTTCGGCCTGAGCCTGTCGGCCGCGGGCTCGGTGCTGATGCTGTTCGGCTTCGGCGGCTTCGCCTTCGCGCTGGCCTCGGGGCGGCTGGTGCGGCGGCTGGGCGAGGTGGGGCTGGCGCGCTGGGGCGGCGGCGTGATGGCGGCCTCGATGGCGTTGGTGGCCTTCACGCCGCACTGGGCGCTGGCGCTGCCGGGCTGCCTGGGCATGGGGCTGGGCTTCTACATGCTGCACAACACGCTGCAGGTCAACGCCACGCAGATGGCGCCGCAGCGGCGCGGCCCGGCGGTGTCGGCCTTCGCGTCGCTGTTCTTCCTGGGCCAGTCCGCCGGCGTGGTGGCGGCGGGCGCGGCCATCGCGCACTGGGGCTCGACCGCCACCATCGCGCTCGGGGCGGCGGGGGTGCTGGCGGTGGCGCTGGGGTTTGGACGGTTGCGGGCCAGACGCACCTGAGCTGCTACGGACGCGCTCTTTTCAGAGAACACGCCGTACTCGATGCGGCCCAGGAGCTGAAGCACTGCAGCGCGCCAGATGCAGGCGCTCAACCATGTCTTCGGCGCGCTGTTCATGTTCTTTGCCATGCTGCTGGCGACCTTCAAGTGCGCGGGCTGAAGACTTCTCATCAACCTCTGCACGCCCATCTGCGGCACACCCGTTGCCGTCCCGGTCTCCACCGCCGCCCCGGCGGCGTACACGCAAGGAGACCCCGCATGCGCATCCTGATCGTCCTCACCTCCCACGACCGCCTCGGCGACACCGGCAAGAAGACCGGCTTCTGGCTGGAGGAATTCGCCGCTCCCTACTACGTGTTCAAGGACGCCGGCGCGCAGCTCACGCTGGCCTCGCCCCAGGGCGGCCAGCCACCGCTGGACCCCAAGAGTGACGAGGCCGACGCCCAGACGCCGGCCACCGAGCGTTTCAAGCAAGACGCCGAGGGGCAGGCCGCTCTGGCCCGCACGAGGAAGCTGGCCGAGGTGTCGGCGCGGGACTTCGATGCCGTCTTCTTCCCCGGCGGCCATGGCCCGCTGTGGGACCTGGCCGAGAGCCGCGAGTGCGCGGCGCTGATCGAAGCCTTCCTGGCCGCCCGCAAGCCGGTGGCGGCCGTCTGCCACGCGCCGGGCGTGCTGCGCCACGTGCGCAACCCGGACGGCAGCCCGGTGGTGAAGGACAAGCGCGTCACGGGCTTCACCAACAGCGAGGAGGAGGCCGTGGGGCTGACCCAGGTGGTGCCCTTCCTGGTGGAGGACATGCTCAAGCAGGCCGGCGGCCTTTTCTCCAGGGGCCCGGACTGGCAGTCCAACGTGGAGGTGGACAGGCTGCTGGTCACGGGGCAGAACCCGGCGTCCTCAGAGGAGGGGGCGCGCGAGCTGCTGAGGCTGCTGGGTGCGAAAAGTTGAGAACCCGCCTCACTCCATCGCCATCAACCCCGCATTCCCTCCCGCCGCCGCCGTGTTGACGCACAGGCTGCGCTCCACCATCAGCCGCTCCGGCGGCAGCAGCGCGGGGTCGCGCTCGCCCCGGGGGCAGGCCACGAGCGGCACGATCGGGCCGTCGCGCTGCGACAGCGCCAGGCTCAGCTCCAGCACCCGGCCCGGCGCGTCCTGCGCCGCGGCGAGGTCGATGTCCTCCCCCAGCGGGTTGGCCGAGAGCGCCACGCGCTCGCGCACCGCCACCGGCAACGCGGCGTGCAGCGCGCGCGCCGCGGTTGAATCGGCCCACAGCGCCCGGCCGTCGGTCGCCAGCACCAGCGCCAGCAGGAACAGCAGGTCGCCCCGGTCACCCGCCTGGCACAGCACGCGCCGGCGCGGCAGCAGCGCATAGCGGTTGCGCTCACCCGTGGGCCCGGGCAGCAGCACGTCCAGCCCGGCCGGTCCGTGCGCCAGCAGCGTGTCGCAGGCGACCCCCAGCGCGGTGTCCTCGCGCATCGCGTCCCGCAGCCAGCCGCGCAGGGCGCGCAGCGCCGGCAGCCGGAACCCGGCGCCACCGTTCGCAGCCACGGGCGTCCCGATCGCCGGCAGCGCCGGCGCATGCCGCTCGCACAGCCGGCGCACCAGCAGCGGCCCGCCGGCCTTGGGCCCGGTGCCCGACAGGCCCTCGCCGCCGAAAGGCTGCACGCCCACCACCGCGCCGATCATGTTGCGGTTGACGTACTGGTTGCCCGCCCGCGCGCGCGCCGTGACCAGCGCGATGGTCTCGTCGATGCGCGTGTGCAGCCCCAGCGTCAGTGCGTAGCCCGTGGCCTCGATGCGCTGCAGCAGCCCGTCCAGCTCCTCGCGCCGCCAGCGCAGCACGTGCAGCACCGGCCCGAAGACCTCGCCCGGCAATTGCGACAGTTCCTCCAGCTCGACCACGGTCGGCGCCACGAAGCTGCCGTGCTCCCGCAGCCTCTCGGACAAGGGTTGTCGCGTCACGCGCAGCCCCAGGGCCTGCATGTGCAGCACGTGCTTCTCGATGGCGGCGCGCGCCGCGTCGTCGATCACCGGGCCCACGTCGGTGGCGAGCGCGTCGGGCCGGCCCACGCACAGCTCGGCCAGCGCGCCCTGCAGCATGCGCAGCACCGGCTCGGCGTTCTCCTGCTGCAGGCACAGCACGCGCAGCGCCGAGCAGCGCTGCCCGGCGCTGTCGAAGGCGCTGGCGAGCACGTCGGGGACGAGCTGCTCGGCCAGCGCGGAGGAATCGGCGATCAGCGCGTTGAGCCCGCCCGTCTCGGCCACGAGCAGCGGCGGCACGCCCAACGCGTCCAGCCGCGGCGCCAGCGCGGCCTGCAGCCGCCGCGCCACGGCCG
>NZ_CALAOH010000134.1 GCF_937926365.1 uncultured Azohydromonas sp.
CGCCGTCGCCGCCGGCACCGCCGTCGGTGCGGCCCGTCGCGCCGTTGCCGCCGTTGCCGCCGGCACCACCGGCGCCGCCGCCGAAGAAGGTCGAGCCGTTGCCGCCCTTGCCGCCCTGGCCGCCGTCGCCGCCGAAGCCCACCTGGCCATTGGCCAGGCCGACGTTCCAGGTCACGAGGTTGGCGATGTTCAGGCCCAGGTCCACATAGGCCACCGCCGCGGCCACCGCGTGCGCCGCGGACAGCACGCCATTGGGCGGGAAGGTGGCCAGGGCGCCCGCTGCGGCGGCGGTGTCGGCCACGGCCGTCTTGGTCGCGTTGGCCACGGCCATGATGAGCTGCGCGTTCAGCGGCACGCCGCTGCTGCCGCTGCCGCCGCTGCCGCCCTTGCCGCCGGCGGCGTTGGTGCCGTTGCGCGCGTTGCCGCCGTTGGTGCCGTTGCGGCCTTCGCCGTCGGTGATGGCGGGCACCAGCCAGCTGGCGTTGGTGCCGTTGCCGCCGTTGGCGCCGACCGGGCCCGAGGCCGCCAGGCCGTTGAGCGAGCCGCCGGTGCTGAAGGCCGAACTGGCCGTGAAGCTCGTGAGGCCGGGCGACGGTGCGGCGCTGAGCACCACCGTGTTGCCCGAGACGCTGAGGATGCGCGTGCCGGCGGGGATGCCTTCGCCTTCGAGCACCATGCCGGCCTGCAGGCCCGCGGCGCTGCGCAGCTGCAGCACGGCGCCGGACTGGCCGAGGATGCTCTTGGTGGAGACGTCTGTCGGAACTTCCGTCAGCTCCTTGCTCAGCGTGAGCTTGCCGGTCTGTGCGTCAACGGCCGTGATGGTAGTGCCGTCGGGGATGCCGGTGCCGCTGATCTCGGTGCCCACGCTCAGCCGGGTATCGACGCCGACGAGCTGCAGGGTGTTGCCGCCCACGCGGCCCACGGGCAGTGCGCCCTTGAAGCCCATGCCCGTGATCGCGTTGCTGGTCGTCACCACGTCGCCGTTGATGGCCGTGATCGTGGTGCCCGGGGGCACGCCGTCGCCCGTGAGCTCCATGCCCACGCTCAGGCCCAGGCCGGAGGCGGGCAGGCGGATCTGGTTGTTGCCGAGGTTGGCGAACTGCGAAGCCTGGAAGCTGGTGAGGTCCACCAGCTTGAGCGACACGCCCGGCAGCTGCAGGGGCTGGCCCGCGGCCAACAGGTCGATGGGCTTGCTCAGCGTGATGCTGGTGACGGCGTTGGTCGCGTCGCGCGCCACGTTCGTGATCGTGGTGCCGTCCGGGATACCGGTGCCCACGATGCTCATGCCGGTGGCCACGTCGGAGTTGGCCAAGCCGGCGAAGTTGGCCGCGCCGATGGTGGTGGCGCCGTTGTTGAGCGTTGCGCCGGAGAGGGTCTTGATGGCCGAGGCGTCCACCGTCAGCGGGGTGCTGAAGGTCACCGAGTTGCCCGAGATCGAGCCGATGGTGGCCGTGCCGCCGCCCATCGAGACGGCCGAGCCCGCCTTGAGCAGCGGGTTGGCGTTGCTCAGCGTCACGCTCGAAACCGTCAGCGAGCCGCTGCTGTTGCTGACCGTGGCGCTGACCTGGAAGGCCGTGACGGCAGTGACGTCGGACGTCTTCTCCGTCAGGGAGACCGTGGCGCTGGACACGTTGACATCGGGCGTGCTGCCGCCTTCGCCGCCCTTGACGGCGTTGTGCTCGAAGGTGACGTCGTTCAGCGACAGCGAGGCGCCGTTGTTGACGAAGAAGACACCGCCCAGGCCCGCGCCGCCGCCGCTGCCGGCACCGCCCTGGGTATAGAAGTTGGTGAACAGGGCATTGCTGGTGGGCAAGCCGCAGCCGCCGACGCCGACCATGCAGCCGCCGCCACCCTGGCCGTCGACGATGGCCGTCAGGCCCTCGGCCTGGGCCGTGCCCATGCCGGCCAGACCCGCCAGCACGACGGCTGCCACCGCGGCGCGGCTGGAGGTCTTGCCTCGGCCCGGGCGGTTTTCGGCCACGGCCACCCAGGAGCCGGAGGCCGAATTCCAGATGACCCGAAATACGTGATTCAAAGAAGGACGACGCACTGCATTCTCCGTAGAGAAAATGGGGGTGCCCGGCGCCATGAATGGTGAGGCGCCAGGGTTTGGTATTGGTTTGAGGGCGACGGGCGCAAGCATGGCTCCGCCGCGACGGTGGCCCGGAGATGTGCCGCCGTCGATATTTGTTTTTCGCGCCTTTTCAGGGATGCCCATATGGGCATTCGGAAATAGGCTGGGAAATGAATTTCAAACAGGCAGGCATGGACCGTTGCAGCCGGCCTGCCCGTCTAACGGGCGTCCGGCAGAAGGCGTATCAGGAACAAACGCATGCATGGCACATGCGCGTGCCGTTGGACTGTGCCGCCATCCCCGTCAGGAGCCGTCTTGAATGCGGCGCCAGCGGTTGTTCATGCCTGAGGGGTGAGTTCCAAATTCCTTGCGCTGGAGAGCGCTTTTGTTGCTTCGAGAGCAATTGTCGAGCTGTTACGCCGGTTGTGGCTCAGCGTTGCCTCATTTGTTCGAGCCGGCGTGACATAAGTGCTGTATTTCTGTGGGGCGGACTGCCGTGGTAAGAAATGCAGCAGGTTGATATAAACCGGTATTCGGCTGAATGATTAGGCCGTTGAGCACACGAATAACACGGCGCTGTGTGTTATTCACGAACCTTGCTGTTATCTGACAGCGGCGCGACTGCTCCCTCCCGGGAGCAGCGTGCAGGCCGTGGCACACCGGAGCCCGCCGATGGAGCGGGTGCGGCCGGAGCCGGCCGATGGTGGCCGTTGAAGTGCGGCGGCGGCTGAGCGCCGCTCACGCGTGCCGGCGCTCAGGCCGCGCTCACAGCGAGGCCGATTCCGAGGCGGCTTGCAGGAGCTTGCGCGTCTCCACCCGGCTGGCCAGGGAAGCCTGCTGCAGGGCGGGCGGGGGATCGTCGCGGCCGGTGCGGAAGATACGCACCGAGGCGGCCACCACCTCGGCCTGGCGCTGCAGCGAGTGCGCCGCCGAGGCGAGCTGTTCCACCATCGCCGCGTTCTGCTGCGTGACGCTGTCGAGCTGGCTCACGGCTTTGTTGACGTGCTCCACGCCCTGGGCCTGCTCCTGCGCGGCGCGGCTCATGTCGGCGATCAGGCCGAACACCCGGTCCACCGCCTGCGCGCTCTGGCGCACGGTGCGGCCCGTGGCCTCGGCCAGCGCGTTGCCGGCTTCCACGCGGGAGGTGGCGTCGCCGATGAGGTCCTTGATCTCGCGCGCCGCGTCGGTGGTCTTGCCCGCCAGGGCGCGCACCTCGCCGGCCACGACCGCGAAGCCGCGTCCGGCCTCGCCGGCGCGCGCGGCCTCCACTGCGGCGTTGAGCGCCAGGATGTTGGTCTGGAACGAGATGCTGTCGATGACCTGGATGATCTCGCCAATGCGCTGCGAGGCCTCGCGGATCTCGCCCATGCGCTGCACCATGGCCTGCATCGACTGTCCACCCTGGCGCGCCGCATCGGCAGCCTCCTGCGCCAGGCCGCGCGCGGTCTCGGCATGCTCGGCGCTGTGGCGCAGCGTCACGGCGATCTGCTCCACCGACGAGGCCGTGTGCTGCAGGCTGCCGGCCTGGGTCTCGGTGCGCGTGCCCAGGTCGCCGTTGCCGGAGGCAATCTCGCTGGCGGCGGTGCGGATGCCTTCCACCTCGCGCCGCACGTCGCCCACGATGGCCTGCAGGCTCACGTCGAGCTGCGCCAGCGCGCGCATGAGCTGGCTGACCTCATCGGCGCCGGCCTTGGACACGGCGCTGCCGAGCTGGCCGGCGGCCAGGCAGTTGGCCGTGGCGATGGCGTCGCGCAGCGGCGTCACGGCCAGGTGCCGCAGCCACAGCGCCATGCCGACGCCCAGGCCCAGCCCCGCGCCCACGCTCAGCGCCCAGTGCAGCCCGCTGGCGGCCAGCGCCGCGTTGCCCACCGAGGTGCCCAGGCTCATCGCCACGATGCGCCCGCCCAGGCCCCAGCGCAGCGCCGTGCGCAGCCGCCCGCGCAGCGAGCGCTCGTGCACCTCACCGTGATGCACCCGGTAGCGCTGCGGGCGGCGGCGCATCTCGGCGTACAGCGCCTCGGCCGCCGCGACCTGCTCGCGCGTGGGCTTCACGCGCACGGACATGTAGCCCACCGTGCGCCCGTGCTCCACCACCGGCGTCACGTTGGCCCGCACCCAGTAGTGGTCGCCGTTCTTGCGCCGGTTCTTCACCAGGCCCGTCCAGGGCAGGCCTTCCTGGAGCGTGGCCCACAGGTCGCGGAAGGCCTCGGCCGGCACGTCGGGGTGCCGGATCATGTTGTGAGGCTGGCCCAGCAGCTCGTCGCGGGTGTAGCCGCTGACCTGGATGAAGGCCGGGTTGCAGTAGGTGATGTAGCTCTTGAGGTCGGTGGTGGAGACGAGCGTCACGCCGTCTTCGAGCACGTACTCGCGGCCGGTCACGGGGCCGGTATTGCGCATGGCAGGGACTTTCGCAATTCGGAAGGGGCGTCGCGGTCGTGACGGCGGCGCTTCGATTTGGTGCCCGCAAGCCGCGTGGCACGGACTCCGCATGCAGCGGAGTCTTCGCTTGCCAGCGCAGAAGGGCAGCTGTCACGCGACGCTGCGCTGATCAGCGCAGCAGAAAATTGTGACACCGCAAAGTTTCGGCGTTTGCCGCGCGATCTGTATGGGCGTGAGGTGACAAATTCACGCAATTCACCACGCCAGTGCGCTGAAAGTGGTTTTCCCTACTTTGGTGCAACGGCAACTTGCGCTGCAAATTGCTGGAATTGCGCATTCCGTTGCTTCCCAGCGAAGGAGGTGCGGTGTACGGAAGGCAGCAGGCGGCGGCGCCGGCCCGGCCGTTGCAACCGCATCGGGTCGCGGGTCGTGGCGTGTGATGAAGCTGATGCGGTGCCGGGCGCTCAGCGCGCCAGCGCCGGCGGCAGGCTCGCCGCGCGGGCCAGGCGCTCGCTCAGCAGCGGCGGCAGCTCGGCCACGAGGCGGGGCTTGTGCACCACCGGCACGCCCGCCAGGGCGAAGGCGTAGGGAGCGCGCTGCACTTCATCCAGCGAGGTCAGGACGATGAGCTGGCTGCGGGAGAACTGCGGGTGCGTGCGCAGGCTGGTCAGCAGCGTGGCGCCGTCGATGCCGGGCAGCAGGATGTCCACGATCAGCACCGCCGGCTGCAGCTCGCCGGCCATCGCCAGGCCGGCGATGCCGTCGTCGGCCACGTGCAGCTCGACGTCGGGAAACTGCTCGCGCACCAGCAGCGACACCAGGTGTTGGCAGTGCGCCGAGTCCTCGATCAGCAGCACCGTGCGCGTAGGCGTCTGCGTCGAGGGCGCCGGCACCGTCGTGCCGCTGTGGTGCGAGGCCAGCCAGCGCTCGACCGAGCTGCGCGAAATGCGGCGGTGGCCGCCGGGCGTCTTCCAGGCCTGCAGCTCGCCGCGGTCCACCATCAGCTGCACCGAGCGCACCGCCATTCCCAACCATCGCGCCACCTCCAGCGTGGTGCAGTGGTCTGCCGCGTTTTCCACGGCGGGATGCTCGACGACATTGGGGCGCGCGGTCATGGCGCCATTTTTGCCGACTTGGCGATTTTTTGATGGCCCGTGTTTACAGGAATAGCAGTTTCACCGATTGCCGGCGGTCCATGGCAGGGCGGTGTGTCAGGGCGGTGTGACAGCCACCCCCACGCGAATCAGTCGCGCGGACGGAATCCGATGACGATGGCCGACGGCACGCGGCCGTCCACGTCGCGCGGCAGCACGCCGGTGCGGTCCACGGCGCGCAGCACGGCTTGGTCCCAGTCCGGGTTGCCGCTGCTGCGCACGAGCCTGCGGCCGACGATGCTGCCGTCGGGCGCGGTGCGC
Organism: uncultured Azohydromonas sp.; assembly: GCF_937926365.1. Classification (GTDB taxonomy): domain Bacteria; phylum Pseudomonadota; class Gammaproteobacteria; order Burkholderiales; family Burkholderiaceae_C; genus Azohydromonas. The sequence goes on from NZ_CALAOH010000134.1 coordinate 5,869, forward strand.
ACCTCGACTTCGGCCATCGGGTTGCCGTTGATGTCGTCGCCGAAGACGATGTTGGGCTTCACGCGCGCAACGATGCGCCCGGCGTAGCCGGCGGAGGGTCCGGCGTCGCGCGCGGCCTTGCCGCTGGAGCCCGGCGAGCCGCTGCCCCCGGGGCTGTCGGGCGAGCCGTTGACCTGGCCCATCATGCGGGCGAGCTGCTGCTGGCGCAGCTTGGCCGCCAGCTCCGCCTGGCGCTTTTCCTCGGCGGCCTTGGCGCGCTTGTCCTCGGCTTCGGCCTTGGCCTTCGCCTCGGCCTTGGCGCGCTTTTCGGCTTCCTCAGCCTTGGCCCGCTTTTCGGCCTCGGCCGCCTTGGCGCGTTTTTCCGCCTCCTCGGCCTTGGCTCGCTTCTCGGCCTCCTCAGCCTTGGCCCGCTTTTCCGCCTCCGCAGCCTTGGCGCGTCTCTCGGCTTCCTCGGCCTTGGCGCGTTTCTCGCGCTCGGCCTGTTCCTTGAGCTTGGCCTGGCGCTCCTGTTCGGCTCTCTCCGCCTTCTCCCTGGCCAGCTTCTCGGCGCGCGCCTTCTCGGCGGCGAGTTCCTCCTGGCGCTCACGCTCCTTCTCGCGGCGCTCGCGCTCCAGCGCGATCTGCGCGTCACGCGGGGAGGGTGCCGGTGCCGCCGCGGCCTTGGGCGGCGGTGGAGGCGGCGGCGGTGCGGGCACCGGGGCGGCGGCGCGCGGCGTC
>NZ_CALAOH010000135.1 GCF_937926365.1 uncultured Azohydromonas sp.
GGCCGTGCTGCTCGCGGCGCTGGAGCCGGCCGTGCTGCGCCGCGCCGCGTCGCCGCTGCTGGCGATGCCGGCGCCACTGGACCTGCCCCCCGACGCGGCGCGCGCGCTGGTCGCGTCGGTCGAAGCCCTGGAGGCCCACTCATGAGCTGGTTGTTGTGGCAGGCCGACGGGGCCACGCGCATCGCCTCGCCGCGCCTGGTGCTGCGCGCGGCCGAGGTGCCGGTGCTGCAGGACGCGCAGCGGCTGTGCGCCGAGTTGGCGGAGCTGCAGCGCCACGAGGCGCAGCGCATCGCCGCGGTGCTGGAGACGGCGCGCGCGGAAGGCCATGCGCGTGGGTTGGAGGAAGGCCGCCTCGCCGCCCGGGACGAGGTCGCCGCCACGCTGCAACGGCTCGCGCAGGCAGCCGATCAGGAACGCGAGCGGCTGCGCCGCGACACCGGCGTGCTGGCGCTGCAGGTGGTGCGCAAGCTGCTGGGGCGCTTCGCCGCCGATGAGGTGCTGGCCGCGCTGGCGGAAACCGCCGCGGCCGAGGTGGTGCCGGCGCAGCCGCTGGTGCTGGCGGTGCATCCGGACCAGGCCGAGGCCGTGCGCGCGCGGCTGGCGGCGCGCGGCATGCAGGCGCCGGAGATCGAGGTACGCGGCGACGCCGCCTGCGCGCCGGACGGCTGTCGGCTGGAGACGGAGCACGGCTGCATCGACGCCTCGCTGGAAGCGCAATTGGCGCGGCTGGAGCAGGCGTGGGCGCCGCGGACCACGGAAGAGGATGCGCCATGACCACCCTCACCACCCCCGAATCCGACCGCCTCCTGCGCGCCCTGCACGGCACCCGCACCGTGGCCGAGCAAGGCCGCGTGGTGCAGGCCGGCGGCACGGTGCTGCGCGCCACCGGGCTGCGCGCGCGCATCGGGCAGCAGGTACAGGTCTTCGACGCGGCCGAGGGACTGGCTTCGGCGCGCGAGCCGCTGATGGCCGAGGTGATCGGCTTCGCCGGGCCGGAGGCCATCCTCGCGCCCTACGGCCCGCTGCTGGGCCTGAGCGTGGGCGCGGCGGTGCAGGCGCTCAGCGAGGAAGCGCGCGTGCCCTGCGGGCCGGCGCTGCTGGGGCGCGTGATCGACCCCTTCGGCCGCCCCCTGGACGACCGGCCGCTGGACCACCGCCAGCTCGACAGCACGCCGCTGCACGCCGAGGCGCCCTCGCCGCTCAAGCGCCGCGGCATCGACACCGCGCTGCCCACCGGCGTGCGCGCCATCGACTCGGCGCTGACCGTGGGCGAGGGCCAGCGCGTGGGCATCTTCGCCATGGCCGGCGGCGGCAAGTCCACGCTGCTGGGGATGCTGGCGCGCTGCGCCAAGGCCGACGTGAACGTGATCTCGCTCATCGGCGAGCGCGGGCGCGAGGTGCGCGAGTTCCTGGACGACAGCCTGGGCGAGGACGGCCTCGCGCGTTCGGTGGTCGTGGTCTCCACCTCCGACCGCCCGGCGCTGGAGCGCGTGCGCGCGGCCTACGCGGCCACGGCCATCGCTGAAGGCTTCCGCAAGGAGGGCAAGCGCGTGCTGCTGCTGATGGATTCCGTCACGCGCTTCGCGCGCGGCCTGCGCGAGCTGGGGCTGTCGGCGCTGGAGCCGCCGGTGCGGCGGGGCTATCCGCCCTCGGTGTTCGCGGAGATGCCCAAGCTCTTCGAGCGCGCGGGCAACGACGCGCACGGTTCCATCACGGCCTTCTACACGGTGCTGGCCGAGGACGACGACAACAGCGACCCGGTGGCGGAGGAAGTGCGATCCATCCTGGACGGGCACATCATCCTGTCGCGCAAGCTGGCGCAGGCGCACCACTACCCGGCCATCGACGTGCTGGGCAGCGCCAGCCGGGTGTTCACGCGCGTGGCGGACAAGCCGCACCGCGAGGCCGCGGCCAAGCTGCGCACGCTGATGGCGCGGCACGCGGAGGTGGAATTCCTGCTGCGCGTGGGCGAGTACCAGGCCGGCAGCGACCCGGTGGCCGATGCCTCCATCGAGCGCATGCCGGCGATCAAGGCGCTGCTGCAGCAGCACGCCGAGGAGCCCACGCCCTTCGACGAGACCCTGGCGCGGCTGCGGGAGGCGGTCGGGTGATCCGCGAGGCGCAGCAGCTCCTGCGGCTGCGCGCGCTGCGCGTGCAGCGGCTGCGCACGCGTTGCGCGGAGGCCCAGTTGGAGGTGGACGAGGCACTGCGCGCGGTGCAGCAGAGCCAGCGCTCGATCGAACGCTGCCGGCAGGACATGAAGCAGCTCTCGCACAGCCTGGTGCACGAGCAGGCGGCGGCGCTGCCGCGCTGGCACGGCATCGCCGCGGCCGAGCGCGAGCGCCTGGCCGACCGGCTGGAGCGGCTGGAAGTGACCTTGATTGACGACGAGGAGCACCTGGAGGCGAAGCAGGAGGCGCTGCAGAAGGCCCGCGCCGAGCTCACGCGCGCGCTCGCCGGCGAGGACGCCGTGCGCAGCCTGGCCGACGAGGCGCGGCGCGAGCTGGCGCGGGCGGCGGAGCGGCGCGGGGAGGTGGAGCTGGAGGACCAGGGACGGCGCAGGGGGTGAACCTGGGAGCGGGAGACGGGCAACACAGGGGCAATGACTTTGGGGACGTTGCCCGTGAGCTGGCCGGCTTCGCCCACCGCTCCGTCATTCCCGCGAAGGCGGGAATGACGAAGTAGAGAGCGCAACGAATCGGCTCACGGCCCACGCCCAGCGACCTTCCTTTGTCTGGGCTACGGCCCTTGCCTCGTCTGTCCACCTGGAGCCGATCTGATGAATTCCACTGCCTCTGCTTCTACATCCCGCACCAGCGCCCCGGCCCCCGCCGCCTCCCGCGACGGCGACCGCCGCGCCGCGCCCGACAACCGCGACGTCGCCGATTTCGAGCGCGCCCTGCGCCAGCGCTCGCAGCTCCAGGGCAAGGAGCGCCAGCCCCGCCACCAGACCGAAGCGGAAACCGGGGCCAAAGCAGAAACCGAAACCGACACCCAGGAGCCCCGCTGCGAGGCCGCGCCTCTGGCGCCACCTGCCGGCTTGCCCGCCGCCTTCGCCCTCGCGCTGGCCCAGGCACAGCCACCGGCGCCCATCGAGGCCACGCCTGGCGCGCGCGGCCTGGTGGAGCCGCCGCCCGCGGCGCTGCGCAGCGAGCTGTCGCAGCCGACCGGCGCTTCGGGCCCGGAGGGCGCGCGCGCCTTCGAGGTCTCGCTGCGCGAGCCGCTGGGCGGCGGCGTGACGCTGCATGCCGTGGCGCCGGCGGCCGGCGCGCGCTGGGCCCTGTCCGTCGGCGCGAACGGTTTGAACCCCCAGGAGCTGCGCCGCAACCTAGGGCGGCTTGAAGAGCGGTTGCGCGCCAAGGCCCTGCCGCACGAAGCGCTGGAACTGCTTTCCCACTCCGATCAGCCCGACGACCAGCCGTGAACGCCGACCTCCGCACCGACCGCACCGCCCCGTCGCCCCTGGCGATCCGGGCCCGCGCGCCGGGGCACCGCGGCAGCGGCATCCAGGAGACCTCCGCATGAACATGCCCCAGCTCGCCACGGCCGCCGCCGCGGCCCGGACGCTGTCGCAGCGCGTGCGCCGCACGCTCATCGATGCCGCGGCCGTGCACGCCGCGATGGCCGAGACGGCGCCGCTGACCGTGCCCCAGGCCCGCGTGCCGCGC
>NZ_CALAOH010000136.1 GCF_937926365.1 uncultured Azohydromonas sp.
AGGCCGTCTTCAGCCCAGCCTGGGCGCAGCCCAGCGCGGCCCGCAGGCCCGTCCAGGCGCCCCAATACGCATAGCCGCCCCCGGCCGCCAGCGGCAGCGCCAGCGCGACGAGCAGCGCCAGGCGCCTGCGCGGCGGCTCGGCCGGCTCGGCATCGGTGCGCAGCAGCGGCACCAGCAGCAGGGCCAGCACCAGCAGGCTCAGCGCGGCGGCGCTCAGGATGAAGCCGCTCATGCCGCGCCCTCCCCGCCTTGTACGGGTGCGGCGTCCTCATCGTCCTCGCCGCGCGCGCGGCGCCAGCGCGACCACAGCACGGCCAGCCCGGCCAGCGGCAGCAGCAGCGGAGCGATCCACAGCAGCGCGGTGCTGGCCTTCAACGGCGGCCGGTAGAGCACGAAATCGCCGTAGCGCTGCACGAGGTAGTCGCGCACCTCGCCCTCGGAGCGCCCGGCGGCCAGTTGCTCGCGCAACTCCCGCTTGAGGTCCCGCGCCAGCTCGGCGTCGGAGTCGGCCAGGCTCTGGTTGCGGCACACGAGGCAGCGCAGCTCCTCGGACAGCCGCGCCACGCGCGCCTCCAGCACCGGGTCCGGCAGCGCCGCGGCAGCCGCACCCGCGGCCAGCGCCAGCAGCAGCGCGCCCGCGCGGCGGGCCCAGGCGCCGGTGCCTGGGCCGACGGCCTGTACGCCGCGCTCAGCCACGGTTGAGCCTCTCGATCAGCGGCAGCAGTTCCTTGCGCACCGTCTCCGGCGTGAGCGGGCCGGTGTGCTTGTGGCGCACCACGCCGCGCTGGTCGATCACGAAGGTCTCGGGCACGCCGTACACGCCCCAGTCGATGCCCGCCTTGCCCTGCGTGTCCAGCGCCGTGAACGCGTAGGGGTTGCCGTTGGCCTTCAGCCACTCGCGCGCGCCCTCGGCCGAGTCCTTGTAGTTCAGGCCCACGACGGACACCCTGGCTCCCTCGGCCAGCGCCTGGACGGCGGGCAGCTCGGCGCGGCACGGCGCGCACCAGGAGGCCCAGACGTTGAGCACCCACACCTTGCCGCGCATCTGCGCCGGCACGAAACGCGTGCCCGGCGCGTCCAGGCGCTGCAGGTTGAAGGCCGGCGCGGGCTTGCCGATCAGCGGGGACGGCAGCTCGTGCGCATCGAGCTGCAGCCCGCGGCCCAGCAACAGCACCAGCACGGCGAAGGCCACCAGCGGCAAGCCCAGTAAAGGTCGGATTCTCATGAGACAGCGGCGTTCGCCAGGGAAGTGGAAGAAGGCGCGCAAGCCGATTCGGCGCGCGCCACGGGAGCGCGGCGCAGGCGCCGGTCCGCGGCGGACACGGCCCCACCCAGCGCCATGAGCAGCACGCCGGCCCAGATCCAGCCCATGAAGGGCTTCAAGTGCATGCGCACGATCCAGCGCTGGTCCGGCGTGATCTCGGCAATGGAGAGGTAGACGTCCCGCGTGAAGCCGCGGTCGATGGCGGCTTCGGTCATGGGCATCTGACGGGCGACGTAGAAGCGCTTCTCCGGCCGCAGTTCGGCCACCACGCGGCCCTCGCGCAGCAGCTCGAAGCGCGCCTGCGCCGCCAGGTAGTTCGGGCCGCGCTCCTGGCGCGTGTCCACCAGGCGCAGCACGTAGGCGCCGGCGCGCCCGCTCTCGCCCGGGCGCAGGCTCAGGTCGTGCGCGCTCTCCAGGCTCTTGACCAGCGTCACGCCGGCCACGAACACGCCCACGCCCAGATGCGCCAGCACCAAGCCCCAATGCCCGCCCGGCACGGCGCGCAGCCGCCGCCAGATGGGCGTGCGCGCCGGCGCCGCGGCCACGCGCTGCGCCAGTTGCCACAACGCGCTGCCCGCCACCCAGGCGGCCAGGCCCAGCCCCAGCGCCGCCAGCGGCGACAGCGCCAGCGCCACGCCGGCCGCCACCGCCACGTCCAGCGCGATGAACAGCAGCAGCCGCAGCCGGCGCCAGGCCGTGCCCGCCTCGGCCCGTTTCCAGGCCAGGAACGGGCCCACGCCGAGCAGGAACAGCAGCGGCAGCATCAGCGGCACGATCACCGCCTCGAAGTACGGCGCGCCCACCGAGATGCGCCCCAGGCCCAGGGCGTCCAGCACCAGCGGGTACAGCGTGCCCAGCAGCACCGTGGCGGTGGCCGACACCAGCAGCACGTTGTTCACCAGCAGCAGCGATTCGCGCGAGAACGGCGCGAAGCGCGGCCCCGCGCCCACCTGCGCCGCGCGCCAGCCGTACAGCGCCAGCGACACGCCGACCACCACCGCCAGGAAAGCCAGCAGCAACGCGCCGCGGCGCGGATCGGCGGCGAAGGCGTGCACCGAGCTCAGCACGCCCGAGCGGACCAGGAAGGTGCCCAGCAGCGACAGCGAGAAGCACAGGATGGCCAGCAGCACCGTCCAGTGCCTGAAGCCGCCGCGCTTCTCCGACACCGCCAGCGAGTGGATCAGCGCCGTGCCCGCCAGCCAGGGCATGAGCGAGGCGTTCTCCACCGCGTCCCAGAACCACCAGCCGCCCCAGCCCAGCTCGTAGTAGGCCCAGAAGCTGCCCAGCAGGATGCCGCCGGTGAGGAAGGCCCAGGCCGCCAGCGTCCACGGGCGGGTCCAGCGCGTCCAGACGGCATCGAAGCGGCCCTCGATCAGCGCCGCCAGCGCGAAGGCGAAGGCCACCGAGAAGCCCACGTAGCCCATGTAGAGCAGCGGCGGGTGCAGCACCATGCCGGGGTCCTGCAGCAGCGGGTTGAGGTCGCGGCCATCGGCCGGCGCCGGCCAGCCGCGCTCGAAGGGATTGCTGCCCAGCAGGATGAAGGCGATGAAACCCGCCTCCACCAGCCCCAGCACCGCCAGCACGCGCGCGGCGAAGGGCCGCGGCAGGCCGCGGCTGCCCAGCGCCACCGCCACGATCCAGCCCGCCAGGATGCCCACCCACAGCAGCAGCGAGCCCTCGTGCCCGCCCCAGGTGCCGGCCACGCGGTAGTGCAGCGGCAGCGTGCGGTTGGCGTGCTCGGCCACGTAGCGCACCGAGAAGTCGGTGGTTGCGAAGGCATGCACCAGCGTGCCCAGCGCCAGCGCCATGCACAGGCCCTGCGCCAGCGCCGCCGGGCGCGCCACGGCCATCAGCCGCGCGCTCCCGTACCGGGCGCCCAGCAGGGGCAGCACCCCCAGCGCCAGGGCCAGCGGCAGCGCGAGGATCAGCGCGAAATGGCCCAGCTCCGGGATCACGGCCGGCCTCCCGCCGCGCCGGCACGCGCGCCGGCCTCGGCCTGCCGCAGCGCCTGCGCGGCCTCCGGCGGCATGTAGTTCTCGTCGTGCTTGGCCAGCACCTCGGCCGCCACGAAGCGGCGCTGCGCGCCCTCGCCTTCGAGCCGGCCCTGCGCCACCACGCCGCGGCCTTCGCGAAACAGGTCGGGCAGCGCGCCGCGATAGGCCACGGGCACGCGCCGCGCGTGGTCCGTGATCACGAAGCGCACCTCCAGCCCGTCGCCCGCGCGCTGCAGTGAACCCTCCTCCACCAGCCCGCCCAGGCGAAAGCCGCGCTGCGCCGGTGCTTCGCCAGCCGCGACCTGGCTGGGCGAGTAGAAGAACACCAGGTTGTCGCGGAAGGCCGACAGCACCAGGGCCGTGGCCAGCCCCAGCAGCGACAGCGCCGCGGCGACCATCAGGCCGCGCCGATGCCAGGCCTTCATGACGGCCTCCGCGCGATGTCGTGCAGCGCGCGGCGGTGGCGCCGGCGCAGCGCCACGACCTCCCCCCCCACCAGCACGGCCAGCGCCCCTACCGAGGCCCAGACGTAGCCGCCATGGCCGCCCATCGCGGCCCAGGTCAACCAGCCGCCGCTCATCGCTTCGCCTCCGCCAGGCGGCGCACCCACTCGGCGCCGCGCTCGCGCTCCAGCGCCAGCGTGCGCGCCCGGGAGAGCACGGCCGCCGCCGCGTAGGCCCACAGCCCCAGCGAGCAGGCCAGCAGCGCCCACAGCATGGGCGCGGCCATGGAGGCGCCGCGCGGCGTGATGGAGGCGCCCTGGTGCAGCGTGTTCCACCACAGCACCGAGCCGTAGATCACCGGCACGTTGACCGCGCCGCCCAGCGCCAGCACCGCGCCGGCGCGGTCGGCGCGGCGCGGGTCGTCGATGGCCGACACCAGCGCCAGGAAGCCGGCATAGAGGAACAGCAGCAGCAGCATGGAGGTCAGCCGCGCGTCCCACACCCACCAGGTGCCCCAGGTCGGCTGTCCCCACAGCGCGCCGCTCCACAGGCACAGCGCCGTGAAGGCCGCGCCCGTGGGCGCCAGCGCCCGCATCACCAGGAAGGCCAGCCGCGTGTTGAATGCCAGCCCGATGCCGCCCCAGAAGGCCATGGCGAGGTAGCAGACCATGCCGATCCAGGCCGCGGGCACGTGCACGAACAGGATGCGGTAGACCTCGCCCTGCTGCGCGTCGGTGGGCGCCACGCCCAGCCCCAGCACCAGGCCCGCGAGGCTCAGCAGCGCGGCCAGCGTCCACAGCACGGGCAGCAGCCGGGTGCACAAGGCGTGGAAGCGCGGCGGCGAGGAAAAGCGCGTCCAGCCCAGCCGCGGGGGCGGCCCGGGCGGAGCGGCGTCGAGTGGGGTCACGGTGCGTGCAGCCATCGGGAAAAGGTTGAGTCGTCAATCGAGGGTCAGGCGCAGCGCCGCGGCGCCGCCCCAGGGCGCGAGCACGCCGGCGGCGGCCAGCACCGCGCCCAGCAGCTTCAGGTGGGGAGCCGGGTCCAGGCCCTGCAGCTGGGCGTCCACCGCGCCGGCGCCGAAGACGAGCACCGGCACGAACAGCGGCAGCACCAGCACCGCCAGCAGCGCGTGGCCGCCACGCGCGCCCAGCGTGAGCGCCGCGCCCAGCGTGCCCAGCAGGCTCAGCGCGGGCGTGCCCAGCAGCAGCGCGGCGGCGGCCACGGCCACGGCGCCGGCCGGCAGGCCGTACTGCAGCGCCAGCAGCGGCGCCAGCAGCACCAGCGGCAGCCCGCACAGCAGCCAGTGCGCGGCCACCTTCACCGCCACCAGCAGCGCCAGCGGCGACGGCGCCAGCAGCAGCTGCTCCAGCGTGCCGTCGGCCTGGTCGGGCGCGAACAGCCGCGGCAGTGCCAGCAGCGTGGCCAGCAGCGCCGCCACCCACAGCACGCCCGGCGCGGCCGCGCGCAGCAGCGCGGGCTCCGGCCCCAGGCCCAGCGGGAACAGCGCCGCCACCAGGGCGAAGAAGCAAGGCGGCGTGAGCAGTTCGCCGCGGCGGCGCGCGGCCAGCAGCAGTTCGCGCCGCAGCAGCGCCGGCACCGCGCTCAGTGCAGCCGCCATGCGCCGGCCTCCCCGCCCAGGTGCAGTTCGCGCGGGCTGACCGAGGCGGGCGACGCCGCCTGGTGCGTGGTGTAGACCGCCAGCCCGCCGCGCGCGAGGTGCGCGCCCAGCAGCCCCTGCAGCCCTTCGATGGCGGCGGTGTCCAGCGCCGAGAACGGTTCGTCCAGCACCCACAGCGCGGGCGTGCCGGGCAGCGCCAGCCGCGCCAGCGCCGCGCGCTTGCGCTGCCCCTGCGACAGCGCGCGCAGCGGCAGCCGCGCCTGCGCGTCCAGGCCCAGCAGCGCCAGCGCCGCGCGGGCCTGGGCGCTGCTGCAGGGCCGCCCGGACAGGGCCGCGGCGAAGCACAGGTTCTCCTGGGCGCTGAGCTCGTCCTTGAGGCCCTGGGCGTGGCCCAGGTAGATCAGCTGCGCCTGGAAGGCCTCGGCCAGGCCACGGATGGGCTTGCCATGCCAGGCCACCTCGCCCGCGGCGGGCCAGGCCAGCCCGCACAGCAGGCGCAGCAGGCTGGTCTTGCCGCTGCCGTTGGCGCCGCGCACCCACAGCGCCTGGCCGGGCCGCAGCTCGAAGCTCAGCGCCTCGAACAGCACGCGCTCGCCGCGGGACTGGCTGAGGTGGCGCGCCTGCAGGCTCATGGGCGCGGGCTCCGTTGAAGGCGGGCACGCCGCGGCGCGGCGGGATACGAGGGGAACATCGTGGCAAGGCGAAGAGGCCGCGGCGGCGGGGCCGCGTGTTATGGGTGCGTCCGCATCGGAGTGGCGGACCAGTTGAAAGGGACTGTATCGGCCGCCGCCATCGCGGTTAACGAACGAATGCGCGCATGGGTATGCGGCGGGATGGGCGGCCCGCACGACCGGAGCGGGCAGCGCCTACGCAATTCACCTTCACCGAACAGCGGCGTGCCTTCGAAGGGATCAGCCGGTTGCGTGGTGCAATGCCTGGTTCAGTTGATCGCGAAACAGTAGAGCAGCCCCGCCCCGCCCGTGCTCACCAGGTTTTCCTGGCTGCAGCCACGGCTGCGGTGGGCCGAGTTCCAGGACGTGTTGCCGCCGCCGGTGCGGTCGAAGTGGCCCACCTGCACGCTGCCCTCGCCCGAGCTCGTGTAGTTCTTGCAGGTGCGGTCCTCGGCGTCCGTGAAGGCGCGGCCGTCGGGCTGCGAGCCGGTGAGGATGTCGTGCTCGTTGGGCTGGCTGCCGGAGCCCTTGACGGGCTCGTTCTTCTCGGTGAACACGCTGTTGCGGCTGAGGTTGCTGCCCAGCCGCGCCAGCTCCAGCGTGTCGCCGTGCAGGTGCGCCACGTCGCGCGCGATCACGGCGCCGCGGGTGTTGTGCCAGGGCCCGGTGCCGATGCGGTCGCGCGCGTTCACCGCGGGCTGCCCGTCGGCGGCCTGGGTGCTGAGGTAGGCGCGCCAGGTCTTGGCACCGCCGCCGGCCGCGGTGGCGAGCTTCTGGCAATGCGCATCGGCGCCGGCCAGGCCGCCGAGGTTCGCGCCCTGCCCCACGCCCACGCTGGTGACGAAGAAGCTGAAGGGCGGCGGCGGGGTGCGCGGCGCCGAAGCGGCATTGGCCGGGGCCTGCTGGGCCGAGGCTGCCAGCGGCAGCAGCGCCGCGCAGGCGGCCAGCAGCGTGCCGCGCAGGCACAGGGAGAAAGGCTTGTGGGACATGGAGCAGCTCCGGAAGGAAGACGAAAAAAGAGGCGGGAGAACCCGCCCGTGGAGAGGACGGCCGCCATGGCGGGCCGTCCCGGCGCCCGAAAGGAAAACGGGTGTGGAGGCCTCATACGGGTCCCATGAAGTTTTCAAACGCGTATTCCGTTCGCCCTGAGGTATCGAAGGGTGAACGGCCCCGACTGCGCGGCAGGCCGCAGCGCCCGCTCGTACTTCGATGCGCCCGCAGGGCGCACCCTGCCCTGAGGTATCGAAGGGTCAGCACGAACGGGTTTTCAGCGTTCGAAAACCAACTGGGATCCGTATCAGTTCGCGTTGCGGAAGTCGTCGTGGCAGCCCTTGCAGCTGCGCTGCACCGCCGCGGCCTGGGCCTTGACGGCGGCAACGTCGCCGCTCAGCGCCACCCGGGCCAGCTCGTTGGCCTCCTTGTTGAAGGCGGCGGCGGCCTCGCCGGCCTTCTTGCCGTCGGTGAACAGCGCGGGCTTGACCGTGGTGTCGTGCCAGCCCTTGCCGGTCTCGGTGCCCGGCGCGTAGAGCGAGCCCATCCCGGAGTTGGCGATGGCGGCGATGGTGTTGGCCGCCCTGATCACCTCCTCCTTGTTGTAGGTGCCTTCGACGTTGGCGCGGATGCGCGCGGTGTTCCAGCCCAGCACCTGGTAGGCGGACTGGCGCCACTTGATGAGCTGCTCGGGCTTGGGCTGCTGCGCCTGCTGCGCGCCGGCGCCCAGGCTGGCGGCCAGCAGGCCCAGCGCGAGCACGGGCGCCAGCAGGGTCTTGGGATGAGGTTTCATGGGCTTCCCTGAGTCGGTGGTTGAGGAGAAAACGGGTTGTTCAGCGCGCGGGCGCGATCCGGCGCACGGCCTGCAGCGCCTGCAGCACGTTGGCGTCGGGGGCGATGCCGCCGATCACGGCGGCCACGCGGCCGTCCGTGCGCAGCACGAAGGTGGTGCGGTCGGCGCGCCCGTGGTCGATGTCGCGGCCCCGCGTGTCCCTGCGCCCGGACGGCGTGGCGCTGACGCCCACGTCGAAGCCGCGCGCGATGCGGCCATCGGCATCCGAGGCCACGGGCAGCTTGCCGGCGCAGTACTGCGGATCGGCGGAGAACTCGTTGAGCCGCTCGATGCCGTCCAGCGACACGCCCACCACCGAGGCGCCGGCGGCCTCGAACTCGGGCATGCGCTCGGCGAAGGTGCGGGCCTGCAGGTTGCAGCCGCCGGTGTAGGCCGCGGGGTAGAAGTACACGACCACCGGCCCGCGGGCCAGCGCGTCCTGGAGCTTGTAGTCGAAGGCCTGGCCGGCCAGCGAGGCGCGGGCCTGGAACGCCGGGGCGCTGTCGCCCTCGCGCAGCGCGGCGCGGGCGGAGGTGGCAAGGAGCGCCCCGGCGGCGGCGAACGCCACCGTGGCCAGGGCCTGCTGCAGGAAGGGATACATGGTCTCGGGCTCCGGAGCGCCGGCGCGTCAGCGCGCCAGGCGGCTACTTGAAAGGCTTGTAGGGGTCGTGGCAGTCGTTGCAGGCCAGCGCGATCTCGCGCGCGGCGCGCGCCGCGGCGTCGAAGTCGCCGCGCTCCAGCGCGCCGGGGATCAGCGCCGCGAGCAGCCGGCCGTCCTGCGAGATCTGCTCGCCGTCGCGGGCGGCGTAGTCCTCGACGAAGTAGCGTTCCATCAGGCCGTACAGGCGTTCGAGCTCGCGCGCGTCGGCCGTGGCGGCCTCCACGCTCCGGGCCGCGATGTGGCGCTGCACGCTGACGCTGCGCTGGTCGATGGCGCGCATCCACACGTCGAACTGGAACAGGCTGGCCGAACGCGCGGGCAGCGCCAGCAGCAGCCCCAGCAGGGCCGCGCCGGCCAGGCCGCGGCAAAGGGAACGGGCGGCCATGGCCTTCAGTTTTCCTTGTACACGTCGTGGCAGGTCTTGCAGCTGCGCGTGAGCAGCCCGACCGCGTCGCCGGCGGCGTCGAAGTCGCCCGCCTCCACGGCCGCGCGCACCTTGGCGGCCAGCTCGACCGTCTTGCGCGAGAAGCCCACGCCGTCGGCGGCGTCAGGCTTGGCGGCATAGACGCCCTCGACCTTCTGGAAGTAGGCCTGCAGCTCGGCGGCTTCCGCCGCCGCCTTGGGCTGCTTGAGCGCGACGTTGGAGTCCAGGCTCTTGAGCGTGTCCTCGATGTCGCGCATGTCGTCGTCGCGAATCTCGAACTGTGCGGACGCGACACCGCCCAGCAGGGCCAGGTGCAGCGCGATGAATACAAGGGTCTTGCGCATGGAATCGATGACTTGGCACGGACCGGTGGCCGCGGCGGCGCAGACGCCACGGCTGCCGGCAGCGTGGGTGAACGGGCCCGGCCGCGAAGGCCGGGCGGGGCTTCAGGCCAGGATGTCCTTGACCACCTCGCCGAAGACGGTGGTGGCCTTCTCGGCGCGGCCCTGGTGGGTGAAGATGAGCTTCTTGTGGTCCAGGCCGAGCTGGTGCAGCACCGTGGCCTGCAGGTCGTAGGTGTCCACGATGCCGCTGACCGCGCGCAGCCCAATCTCGTCGGTGGCGCCGTAGCTGCCGGGCTTGACGCCGCCGCCGGCGATCCACTGCGTGTAGCCCCAGGGGTTGTGGTCGCGCCCGTCGCCGGTCTGGCCGTAGGGGGTGCGGCCGAACTCCGAGGCCCACACCACCAGCGTGCTGTCGAGCAGCCCGTGCGAGGCCAGGTCGGCCAGCAGCCCGGCCACCGGCTTGTCCACCTGCTTGCACATCACGCTGTGGTTCTTCTCGATGCCGTTGTGCGCATCCCAGCTGTCCACGCTGTTGTCCGGCGCGCCGGAGATGACGTGCACGAAGCGCACGCCGCGCTGCACCAGGCGGCGCGCGCGCAGCAGCGCGGTGCCGTACTCCTCGGTTTCCTTGGCATCGATGCCGTAGAGCGCCTTGGTGGCGGCGCTTTCCTTGCCGAGGTCCACGGCCTCGGGCGCCGAGCTCTGCATGCGGTAGGCCAGGTCGTAGGACTTGGCGCGCGCCTGCAGCTCGGTGTCGCCGGGGTAGCGCCCGGCCTGGCGCTCGTTGAGCGACTTGAGCAGGTCCAGCGTGGCGCGCTGCTCCTCGGCGCTCACGCCGTCGGGGCGCGCCAGGTGCAGGATGGGCAGGTCGCCCTGGCGGAAGGCCGTGCCCTGGTAGGCCGCGGGCAGGAAGCCCGAGCTCCAGATCACCGCGCCGCGGCCGCCGCCGGCCGAGCCCTTGCCCGTGGGCAGCACCACGAAGGCCGGCAGGTCCGGGTTGGCCGAGCCCAGGCCGTACTGCACCCACGAGCCCAGCGCCGGGCGCCCCGGCACCAGCCCGCTGGTGTGCAGCTTGAGCGAGGCGATCACGTGCGTGCTGCCCTCGGTCTTGCTGCCCTTGAGGAAGGCGATCTTGTCGGCCTGCGTGGCGATGTGGGGCAGCCAGTCCGAGACCCAGGCGCCGCTCTCGCCGTGCTGCTTCCAGGTGCGCTTGGTGGCGTAGAGGTTGCCCACGCCACCATCGGTGGCGGTCTTGAGGTTCTTGCCGAAGGAGTCCGGCAGCGGCGTGCCGTTGAGGCGCACCAGCTCGGGCTTGTAGTCGAAGAGGTCCAGCGAGCTGGGCGCGCCGGCCATGTGCAGCCAGATCACGGCCTTGGCGCGGGGCGTGAAGTGCGGCGGGCGCGGGGCGATGGGGTCCAGCGCGTCGGCGGCGAAGGCACCGCCGGGCAGGATGAGGCCGCCCAGGCCGGCGCCTGCCAGGCCCAGGAAGTCGCGGCGAGAGAAGTTGCTCATGGTGCGTCGTCCTTGTTCTTGAGGATTCAAAGGTCGTTTCGTAAGTACCGAAAACCACCGTTCGGGCTGAGCCCTCCGACGGGCCCGGGGCGAACGGTGAGTGCGGGTCAGAAGCGGTAGAGGAACTCGTTGGAGTTGGCCACGGCGTGCACCAGGTCCACGAAGGCCGCGGCGCGGGCGGGGTCCTGCTTGCCCTCGCCCTTGCGCGCGGCGCTGGGCGCGTCGTCCTCGTCGTCGTCGCCCGCGCCGCGGGCCTTGGCCGCCTTCTCCTGCTGCTTGTCCAGGTACTGCACGAAGGAGGCCTTCTCGAAGCGATCGGGCGCGCGGCCGTACACGGTCTTGTAGAACTTGTCGATCTGGCCGGCGACCTCGGGCTTCACGCCCCAGCCCTCGGGCACGTTGAGCTTCTTGCCGCCGCTGGCCTGCTTGCGCAGCAGCGCCTCCTGCTTGTCCAGGAAGGCCAGCAGCGCACGCTTCTCCTCCAGCGAAGGCAGCCGCGAGTACAGGATCTGGAACAGCCGATCCAGCTGTGCCGCCTCGCTGGCGGGCGCCTCCTTCTGCAGCCGCCCGGCCAGGGCCTTGGACCACTCGAACACCAGCTCGCTGTTGACCAGCGCCAGCGCCTGCGGCGCGGTGGTGGTCACGTCACGCTTGTTGTGCACGTTCTGCGGGTTGGCCCAGTCGAAGGTGTCCAGCAGCGGGTACGGGTTGTTGCGCCGCACGAAGATGTAGGCGCTGCGGCGGTAGTGGTCGTGCGGGTTCTCCGAGGTCACCCAGGCGCTGCGCTGGCCGCCGATGTCGAAGTTGGGCGGCAGCGGCGGCATCACCGCCGGGCCGCCGAGCTTCTCCTCCAGCAACCCCGCGGCGGCCAGCAGCGAGTCGCGGATCTGCTCGGCCTCCAGGCGCTGGCGCGGGAAGGCCCACAGCAGCTTGTTGTCCGGGTCAGCCGCGGTATCGGCGCGCGGCGTGGAAGCCTGGCGGTACACGCTGGAAAGCATGATCTGGCGGTGCAGCTTCTTCACGCTCCAGCCGTTGCGCGCGAAATCGTCGGCCAGGTAGTCCAGCAGCTCCGGATGCGTGGGCCTGGTGCCGGCCTTGCCGAAGTCGCTCACCGTCTCGACGATGCCGCGGCCGAAGAACTGGGCCCACTGGCGGTTGACGAACACGCGCGCCGTGAGCGGGTTGTCCGCGCTGGTGAGCCAGTTGGCCAGCGCGGTGCGCCGCCCCGACGACGTGGCCGTGGGCTGGATGCTGGGCTTCTGCTCCGTGAACAGCGCCGGGAAGCCGGGCTGCACCTCGTCCAGCGGCCGGTCGTAGATGCCCTTGAACAGCACGCGCGTGGGCGGCGCATCGGCGTGGCCCAGCTCCGTCATGGTGGAGATGTTGCCGGGGTCCCTGGGCTTGAGATGGTCGAACTTCCGCAGCTCCTCCGCCAGCGCCTGGTACTTGGCGTAGTTCTCCTTGTCGCGCGTGCGCAGCTGGTTGACGGCGTTGCGCGTGCGCCCCTGCATGGTCCAGAGGTTGCGGTGGTAGATCCAGCGGTCGTAGGCATTGCGCTCGCTGGCGGGCTTCATGATCGACTCGCGCGTGGCCGGCACGAAGCCGGAGAGCCGGTCGGACTCCAGCTTGTCGATGACGGGCTTGAGGATGGCCTCCTGCTGGTCGCGGATGTCCTTGGTCGCCGCCTCCCACTTGGCCTTCTTGAGCTCGTACTCCGCGCGCTCCTTGCCCGAGAGCGCCAGCACGTCGTCGCGCCAGCTCGCGTTGACGAAGAAGGCCTGGAATTGGTAGTACTCCTTCTGCGAGAGCTTGTCGTACTTGTGGTCGTGGCACTGCGCGCAGTTGAACGTGGTGCCCAGGAACACCGAGCCGACGGTGTCGGTGAGGTCGTTGGCCACCTCCTGCTTCTTGAGGTTGAGGTCGCGCGCGTTGATCTCGTCCGGGAAGCTGCGCAGGAAACCGGTGGCGACCAGCGCCTCATTGTTGTCGGGCCACAGCTCGTCGCCGGCGAGCTGCTCCTTGACGAAGCGGTCGAAGGGCTTGTCGTCGTTGAAGGCCTTGATCACGTAGTCGCGGTAGCGCCACATGTTGGGCCGGTTGCCGTCGGTGTTGTAGCCGTCGCTGTCGGCGTAGCGCGCCAGGTCCAGCCAGCGCCGGCCCTGGCGCTCGCCGTAGCGCGGCGAGGCCAGCAGCCGGTCCACCAGCTTTTCATGCGCGTTGGGCGACTTGTCCGCCACGAAGGCCTTCACCTCCTCGGGCGTGGGCAGCAGGCCCCAGGCGTCGAGCGTGGCGCGGCGGATGAAGGCCGCGCGCTCGGCCTCGGCCGAGGGCTTGAGCGACTTGGCCTCCAGCCTGGCGAGCACGAAGGCGTCGATGGGCGTGCGCACCCAGCGCGCGTCCTGCACCTGGGGTACCGCGGGGCGCTTGAGGCTCTGGTAGGGCCAGGGCTTCGCGGCGGCGGCCTTGGGCGCATCCTTGGCCGGCGGCTGGTCGGCGGCGGCAGCCGCCAGCGACGCGATCGAAAGGAGAACGGCGAGGTGAATGTGCCTGTTGATGCTTTTCATGGTCTTGCTCCTGATGCAGCAGCGAGGACGGGAGAGCCTCGTTTACTTGTGCAACTACCGCGCCAGGCCGGCCGCGTCTTGCGGCCGCCCGGCCTGTCCGGGCGTGCGCGTGCGCGGCGCCCGGGCGTGGGGTCGGCACTGTTGCCGGCGCAGCAGCGCGGCAACAGGCCTGTTGGCGGCGGCGCAGCCGCGCCGCTCAGAGCTTCCCGGTGATCTGGATGCCGAAGGAGCGCGGCGTGCCCGGGGTGTAGCTGGTCCAGCTCTGCGAAGTCGGCGTGGTGTTGTTGAAGAGGTTCTTCACCAGCAGGCTCACGTCGAAGCTCTTGTCGCGCTTGCCCACGCCCACGGCCGCGTCCACGAGGTAGTTGCCTGGAATGCGCGAATGGATCGACAGCGCGTTGTCCGAGAGGTAGCTCGACGTGTACGCCACGTTGCCCGCGACGTGGAACTCCTTGTCGCCGAACACCGGCGTGCGGTAGTCGGCCCCGATGTTGAAGGTGAACTTCGGCGCGCCCGGCAGCGTCTTGCCGCTGACGTCCTTGAAGGGGTTGGCGAGGCTCACGAGGTTGCCCTCCTCCACCGGGTAGGCGGCGTTGGGGAAGCTCTCGTACACCGCGCGGTTGTAGGCGCCGGCAAAGCGCAGCGTGACGTTGCGCAGGCCGGCGTAGAAGGCATCCACCTCCAGGCCCGAGACCTTGACCTTGGGCGCGTTGCTGGTGACGGTGGCGTAGGCGTTGGGGTCGGCCTTGCCGGCGTCCTGGTTCAGCTTCGTGGTGTAGGCGTCGAGCAGCCGCACCGAGCCCTGGTAGTCCTTGATCTTGGAATGGAACACGTCGGCGTTGAGCACCAGCGCCTTGTCCAGCAGCGTGGACTTGAAGCCCAGCTCGAAGTTGTTGGTCTTCTCCGCCTTCACCGGGTAGGACACGCCATTGAAGAACTGGGCGATGCCGGCCTTCTCGCCATGCTGGAACGAGAAGTAGGCGGTGAGGTTGGGGTTGACCTTGTAGCTGGGGCTCAGCGTGATGGTGGGCTGGGTGGCGATGTAGGGCTGCGCCTGGGCCGGGTTGAACAGCACGCCCAGCTGCGCCAGCCGCACCGCCTTGGCCGCGGCGACCTGCTTCTGCTGGTCCGGCGTCAGCGCCGCGTAGCTCGCCACGCCGAAGTACTTCTGCGCCGTCGAGTCGGCCAGCGCCAGCTGCGCGGCGCTGTTGGTGCCCAGCTTGCCGCTGGCGTCGGTGGCGAAGCCGCCCAGGCTGACGCCGCCGATGGACACCGGGTTGAGCTCCGGCGCGGAGCCGTTGTCCACGATGACCGAGGAGCCCGTGTTGCGGCGTATCTCGCGCGTCACGCGCACGCCGGTGGTGAGCGTGAAGGCCTCGCTGAGGTGCCAGTTGGCCTGGGTGAAGAGCGCGCCGCTCTTGTTGTCGATGTCCTGCACGCCCGTCGTGTCGCGGGTGGCCAGCTTGAGGTTGGCCAGCGAGCTGGCCATCAGGTAGCGGCCGGCGCCGTCGGCGTCCAGCGTGCCGTACTGCGCGGCCGAGGTGAACCAGGCGCCGGCATCGTTGCCGAAGACACGGTTGTAGGTGGCCGAGTTCTTGACCCTGAGGAGGTACGCGCCGGCCTGGTAGTCCACGAAGCCGCCCACCGGCGAGGACAGGCGCAGCTCCTGGCTGATCTGCTTGTAGTCGTTCCAGTAGCCGCCGGAGTTGCGGTAGACGTCGAAGGGCGTGCCCTCGTCGTTGACGGCGTTGAAGTGGTAGTCCTTGTAGGCGGTGATCGAGGTCAGCGTGTGGTCGCCCGCGAGCTTCCAGTTGAGCTCGGCCGAGGCGCCGCGGCTGCCGGTCACCAGGCCGCGCGCGGCGTCGTTGTTGATCGTGTTGTAGTAGTCGTCGAGCGTGTAGCTGCCCAGCTGCGTGAACCAGCGGCGCGACAGGCGGTTCGTGGTGTCGTAGGCCGAGGCCGTCGGCTTGAGGGCGGTGCCGTCGAGGTACGTGGCCGGCGGGGGACGGTTGTACGAGCGGCCGTTGGTGGTCTCGCCGGCGCGCGGCTGCAGCTCGAAGCGCGTGAGCGCGCTGAAGTCGGCGCTGGGGCGCAGCAGGAACTGCACGCGCCCGGAGACGCGGTCCTTGTTGGTGTAGGTGACGTCGTTGTTGTACTGGTTCTTGATGTCGCCCTCGCCGCGATTGACGGAGAAGGTGCCGCGCCAGGCGAGCACATCGTCCTGGATCGGGCCGCCCACCGCGGCCCAGGCGAACAGCCCGTCGCGCTCGCGGAAGGAGAGCGCGTAGTCCGCCGTGGGCGTGAAGGACGGGCGCTTGGTGTTGATGATGATGTTGCCCACGCTGGTGTTCTTGCCCAGCAGCGTGCCCTGCGGGCCGCGCGAGACCTCGACGGTGTCGATGTCGATGAAGTCGAAGCTGGAGCTCAGCGCGTTGTAGGCATAGCTCACGCCGTCGATGATGAGGCCGACGCTGGGGTCCTGCGCCTCGGTCTGCCCGACCTTGCCGATGCCGCGAATCGAGATGCTGCTGGTGCGCTGGTTGCCCTGGTTCCAAGACACGTTGCCGGCACGCTTGGTGATCTCCTCGATGCCGCTGGCACCCAGGCGCGTGAGCTCGGCGCCCTGCACCACCGAGATGGACAGCGGCACGTCCTGGAGCTTCTCGATGCGGCTGCGGCTGCGCACCGTGACCGCGCCCAGCGCCTGGGGCGCCTCCTGCTCGGCGGCCGAGGCGGCGGCCTCGGGAGCGGCCGCGGCCTCAGGGGCGTCCTGGGCCTGGACACTGCAGGTACCAAGAAAGGTGATGCCCGCAACGATGGCGGCGATCGGGGTCAGTTGGAAGGAGCGCGGGTTGTCGTCGGTGCGGTGCTGCGCTTGGGCTTGCCCCGGGTTCTGCTTGCGGGTCACGGATGGCCTTTCCTGATGCTGGAAATTGAAGAAGCTTTGCGGCCTGTAAAGCAGGGTCTGTACCTAGAACGTCGGCGTCTAAGCTCATGCACGGATCAGCCGGAAAAATGCGCTTTTGGCGGTGTTTCCGCGGCCTGTCGGGCGGTTTGGAGGAGCGCGGCCGTGAACCGGCCCCAGCGCAGCTGTTGCCAGTGCAACAGCATCCGCGCAGGTGCTGCTGCCCAGCCACCTTGGTGCGGCCGTGGAGCCCGCGCGATCGGCGCCGCCGCTGGCGCGCGGGCGGCTGGCATGGATGCTGCGATGCAGGGCCACGCGGGCGTGCCGCTGGCGCACGGCCCTCGACTTCCTCATCGACTCCGATCCCAACCATGAAGATCAAGACCCTTTCCGCCCTCGTCCTGCTGGCCGCCGCACTGGCGGCCCCGCACGTCTCGGCGCAGGACAATGCCGCTCCCGCGGCGGCCCAGCAGGCCCGGGCCTGGAAGTACAAGACCAAGCGGCTCAACGCCGCCGAGGTCGATGCGCTGCTGGCCCAGCCTGAGAAGCTGCTGGTGCTGGACTTGCGCCGGCCCGACGAGCTCATCCGCTACGGCAGCTTCCCCGCCTTCCTGAACATCCAGAACGCGGAGATCGACACGTACCTGGCCTACCTGCCCAAGGACCGCGTCATCCTCACCGTCTCCAACCACGCGCTGCGCGCCGGCGCCACGGGCGACGCGCTGGCGGCCAAGGGCTACGTCGTGGCCGGCGCCACGGGGTCGGAGGACTACGAGCAGGAAGGCGGCAAGGCCGTGCGGCACATCCAGCCGCGGCCGCCGCGCAATGCCGCCTCGGCTCCGGCCGCGCGCTGAAGCCAGCGCCGTCCCGTTCCCCTTCGTTGACCTGACATCCAAGGCCCGCTCATGAACTCCCTGCCCTCGCTGCCGCAGGCCGATCAAGCCCTGCCGTCCGCGCCCGCGCTTCTGCCGCGCCGGCGCATCCGCGTGTGGGACCTGCCCACCCGGTTGTTCCACTGGAGCCTCGTGGCCGCCGTGCTGACCGCCATCGTGACCGGCCAGATCGGCGGCGACTGGATGGTCGTCCACGGCCGCGCCGGGCTGGCAAGCGTGGGCCTGGTGGTGTTCCGGCTGGTGTGGGGTTTCGTGGGTGCGACGCACGCGCGCTTCGCGCACTTCGCGCCCACGCCCGCGCGGC
The DNA here is from genome assembly GCF_937926365.1 of uncultured Azohydromonas sp. Classification (GTDB taxonomy): domain Bacteria; phylum Pseudomonadota; class Gammaproteobacteria; order Burkholderiales; family Burkholderiaceae_C; genus Azohydromonas. The sequence continues at coordinate 17,420 of NZ_CALAOH010000136.1, forward strand.
TGTGGGCCTACCTCAGCGGCCAATGGCGTGGCGTCGGGCACAACCCGCTGGGCGCGCTGTCGGTGTTCGCATTGCTCGCGCTGGTCGGCACGCAAGCCGTCACGGGGCTGTTCAGCAATGACGACATCGCCTTTGCGGGCCCGCTGGCGTCACGCTTCAGCGAGGAACTCTCGGCCCGGATGACGGGGCTGCACCACCTGGTGGCCGACGGCCTGCTGATCTTCGTGGGCCTGCACGTGCTGGCCATCGTGCTGCACCGGCTGATCAAGAAGGACGACCTGGTCACGCCCATGCTCACCGGCGACAAGGAAGTGACCGTCGGCGAGCCCACGCGCCCGGGGAACCGGCTGGCCCTGCTCGTGGCCGTGGCGCTGGCCGTGGCCGCGACCATGGCGGCCAGCGGCGCGCTCTGGGACGAAGCGGCCGAGGCCGCCGCCCAGCCGCCGGCAGCCACGGCCAACAGCTGGTGATTCCCGCAAGCGGCGCGGGTCGCGAGACCCGCTGCCACCTGATCGGGTTCCCGAGCGCAAGGCCACCCTGGGTCGCCTTGAAAGTTGATGACGCAAGCGTCCCGGAATTGGAGACCACCCATGAGCAGTAAACCAGCCCGATCCCGGATCGACGCCAGCGGCCTGCGCTACGTCAGCAAGGCGCACGGCACCCCTTTCGGCGAACGCCACGCGGACAGCACGCGGACGATGTCGTGCTTCCTGTGCGGGGTTCATCAGCCGCGGGCGCAGCTGCGCTCGCGCAAGTTCGTCGGGCGGGTGCAATACGTGTGCGCGCCCTCCTGCCGCGAGCGGCGCGAGCAGGCGATGCAGCCGGCCCAGGCGCTCGTGAAGAGCGACGACGGCGCATGAGCCGCCTCGCTGCCTGGGCCGTCGCCGTGCTGGCGGCGGCGCTGGGGATGGGCGGCCCGGCCGCGGCGCAGGACGCGGCGCAGGACGCGGCGG
>NZ_CALAOH010000137.1 GCF_937926365.1 uncultured Azohydromonas sp.
TCGCTCGACAGGCTGCTCAATTACGCCGGGATTCGGGAGCAGTGAACAACCCTGGTTCTGGGGGCGTGCCCGTTCGGCGAGACGGCGCTGCTCCTCGATAGCCTCGAAAACGAGATCAAAGCTGCAGATCAAACGGCGAATTTAGATTCCACAGACGAGTACTTAGCTCGTCTCCGCGGCACGCAGAAACCGATGCATTCGCGGGCGACTGCCGTGCTGACGTCACTGAGCCCGGCCACAGCTTTTCCTGCCCCGGCAACGCGGCATCATCACGCCCCATGTACCAAACCGAAGACAACATGCCCAAGGGCTGGGTCAGGCCCGTTGCCAAGCCCACCCGCGAATCCCTGAAGGCCCGCGTGGCCGAGCTGCGCGCCGAACTGGCCGAGGCCGAGGCGCGGCTGCGTGAAATGGAAGAGGGGGCTCGATTGGAGGCGCTGGTGAAGATCAAGAACCTCATTCGTGCTTTTGAATTGACGCCGGCGGACCTGGGCCTTGTGCCGGCACCAAAGCGCCGCGGCCGGCCGCGAAAGGCGGCGCCCTGACACGATGGGCGTTCACCAGCACCGTGCTCGCCAGCGCCTGGACACCGTGGCGCCAAGGTATCGCCCCATCTGGGACGCGATAGAGATAGCACGCCGCGATGCGGCGACCTGGCCGGCCCATGTCTACGTGACGTCTGCTGCAGCCGGCGAGGCGGTAGCGGACACGCTGTGCTGCTCTCCCGAGCGAACCGTCGATGAACTGCTGAGCCTGGGCGAGCTCGGCATGGCCACGTTCATGTCAGCGGCCATCACGATGGGCACCTGGCGCATGACCCAGGGTATCTATCGCATCGACCCGGACCTCTACCCGGCGCTGATTGCCACCCCGGCGGCGAAGATCCCGGCCGATGTGCTTACCAGACTGCCCGAGTGGTGTTGTTATGTCGAGACGCCGGGCCTGCATTTGCCGCCGCACACGCCCGGCACGTCCGGCCCGCTGTTGCACGGCGCATGGGCACGGCTCGACGTGGGGAAGGCCGGCGCCCCACTGCTGGCCCTCACGCCCGACATCGACGAAACGGCGCCCCATCTGCCTCCGACGCAGCACATCGTGCTGAGCGCCGGCACGGTGGATGACGGCATCGAGGCCACGCTGCGCGAGTGGGAAGGTTCGGATGCGCCCATGGGCGGCATGTCGCCGCAGCTGGTCGTGAGCGAAGTCGCCGCCTGGGTACGCCCCGTGGTCAATGCCCTGCTCTACCTGTGCGCCGGTGCCGAGTTCACGCGTGGCGGCCAAGCCGCCACGCCGGCAAACCCACAGCCGGTGCCCACGAAGCGCGGGCCGCGGCTGTTCGCGCCGCAGCAGCCGACGACCTGGGACGTGGGCGTGCGCCTGGGAGCCGCGCTGCGCCGTGCCTACGCTGCGCGATGCGAGGCCTTGGGTGGCACGCATGCGGGACCGGTTCCGCATGTGCGCGTCGCGCATTGGCACGGCTTCCACACGGGGGCACGCAAACGGGCAGACGGCAGCGAGATTCCGCTGGCGCAGCGGCCTCTGGACGTGCGGTGGCTGCCGCCTATTCCCGTGGGGATCGAGGACGTGGACAAGCTGGCCAGCGTCATTCGGCCTGTGACGGCATAAGGTAGACACGCTGGCCATGGCCACGACACTCCCGGCGCTACTGGTGTGCCTTGTCGTTGGGATCTCGGACGGCGACACGTTGACGGTGCGCTGCGAAGCTGCGGCGCAGACGCTGCGCGTGCGGCTGGCGCAGGTAGACGCGCCCGAGAAGCGACAGCCCTTCGGTGAGCGCAGCCGCCAGGCGATGGCCGCGTTCTGTTTCCGGCAACAGGCTGAAATCCGACCGCAGGACACGGACCGCTACGGCCGCACTGTGGCGCATGTACGCTGTGCTGGCCGGGATGCCGGCACCGAGCAGGTACGCGCCGGAGTGGCATGGGCCCTACACCCGCTACCGGCCTGCGGCCGAGCTCGTGTAGTTGGAACGGCAAGCACGAGTTGGGCACCGCGGCTTGTGGGCTGATCCAGCGCCAGCGCCACCGTGGGATTGGCGTGCTGCATCGCGGCGCTGAGTGCCCTCACGCCTTCCCAGCCTTCAGGCACTATCTGCCCGGCAAGGCACGCATACATGGAGGTGAGGATTAGTACATCGCCGGACGTTACAGGATGTATATAGTTGCGCCATGACCCAACATCGATTTGGCGGCATGTGGACTCAGGACAAGCTGGGTGTCCTGCAGAAGTACCTGGGGTTCTACACGCAAGCGTTGAAGGCGCAACCGTTCGAATTGGTCTACATCGACGCTTTCGCCGGCACTGGCCGTTGTCGCATCAAGACTGGCCGAGGGCAGAGCGAGACCATTGACGGGTCGGCAACGATTGCTCTGAACTGCGCTCCTGCTTTCAGCCGCTACCACTTCATCGAGAAGAAGCCCAAGCATGTGCTGGAGTTGCGGGCATTGTTGGCAACTCACGCCAACGGCGGGCGCGCCATGCTGGAACCTGGTCGGGCGGAGGATGCGCTGCCTGGCATCCTGGGTAGGTACAACTGGCGACGTACTCGCGGGGTGCTGTTCCTTGATCCTTATGGCCTGCAATGCACTTGGCAGACGCTGGAGCGAATTCGTGAGACTGCGGCGTTGGACGTATTTTTCTTGGTCAGCCTGAGTGGGTTGTACCGGCAAGCAGCGGTGGACGAAAAGGCGATTGACGAGGGAAAGGCGGCACGACTGACGGCTTTCCTCGGGACCGACGCTTGGCGAACAGCCCTCTATACGAATGAGCAGTTCGACTTTTTCGACGGCTCAACTGTGACGCGATATCCGGGATACCAGGACATCCTTCGGTTCACGACCGAGAGATTGCGCAGCCTGTTCCCGCGTGTCGAGGAGCCATTGCTGCTGCGCCAGGGGAATGGCAAGGGCGCACCGTTGTTCGCCCTCTACTTCGCGGTAGCTAATCCACACCGCGCTGCCGTAGATCTGGCTGGGCGTGTCGCTCGCAACATCCTTAGCAAGCTGCGCTGCTAACCACGCGCACTGGGAAGTCGTTCCAGCGCTGGCCGGCAAGTTCTCGGCCGTTGCGCTTTTTGTCGCGGCGCACACCGTCGGGCCCCCAGGCCCCCCACTGCTTGAAGAAGAAAGCCACACCTTGAGCAAGCGCTTGGCGGCGCACGCTATCGGCCCAGGCCTCTTTCATCGGACGTGCCTTGACGCCGCTCTCGCCTCCAACGATGACCCAGTGGATGCCGGTGAGGTCCAGCTGGCCCAGATCCTCCAGCAATGGTTCTACCGACAAGAAACGCACTGACGCAGCCTGGACCTGCTGCAGCTGCGCGATACGCGGCACTCCGTACTTACGATCTTCCACAGACACGCCCAGCCACACGTTGTCCGGGCAACGGCGTGAAGCAAAGAAGGTCGGAAGGCGCTCGGCCCGTTTAGTGAGCACTTGGTAGGTGTGCTGCGGCGTGCGCGTGCACACGTCCAACACCTGCTCTATGAAGGCGTCCGGCACGCCTTCATGGAACAGGTCAGACATCGAATTGACGAAGTAAGTGGTTGGCGTCTTGCGCCGTAGCGGCTGCTCCAGCCTTTGCGGGTGCAACGTCAGCTCGAAGCCTCGGTCATAGCCGGCCGCACCCATGGCCTTGAGCCTACGTGCCATCGTCTCGGCATAGCAGTGCTTGCACCCCGGTGACACCTTTGTGCATCCGGTGACCGGATTCCAGGTGTGTTCGGTCCACTCAATCGACGACTCAGCCATGTTTTCTCCAGGCATGAGTGTAGGGCTCGAAGCTGTAAATTCTTACATGCTTAGCAGCGGCGCATGTCCGTGTGGTGGGCGTCCGAGGCCCTGACACGGACTGCCAGAATCCAGCCCATCGAATTTCCACGAGGGGCCACCATCCATGTCCGCGAGCAGCGATGCCGATACACTGCCCGAGCGCCCGAAGCGCGGCCGACCGAAGCTTTTTACCGAGCCGTTCTACCCGGAACTGCCTGAACCCACTGGAGAGCAGGTGCGTGATCTTCGGGTGCGTATGGGGTGGACGCTGAGCTACACCGCCGGCGTCGTGGGCCTCACGGATAGCTCGGCCGTCAGCGAGATCGAACGTGGCGAGGACCGCCGAGGCACACCACGCAGACTCAACAGCTGGCGCTGGACCTTGATGCTGCTTGCGGCAGGCGAACATCCAACGCTGGTCCTCTCTCCGCGCACCGAGCCAATCACGGCACCGCTGGCGCCAACCTCTCCGGAGTAGCACTGCAGTTGCAGTGACAGGCGCCAGAGCCGCGCGGCTGGTAGGCCCACTCGATCACGCGCGCCGCCACGGGCTGCCCAGCGGCTGAAAGCCACTCCGCGCCACTCCACAGGCAGCCACCTTCAACGAGCGAGCCACCTGACGTCTGCACGCGCAGCAGCACGCTCCTGAACGGGCGCGGCATGGCGCCTGGCACCGGCGGGAACCAAATGATGGTTTCGCGGCCCAGCGGCCGGGCGCGCGCCTTGCGCCGCGGCATCTCCACCGGCTCGGGAAATTCATGCGCGTGCCGCGCATCGACGTACACGCCGGGCACCTTGCCCTTGCACGGGCGCAGGTTCACGAGCAGGCGATTTCTCACCAGGCTGTAGAAGCTGTGCCGTGCGCCCTCCCCAAACTCGGCTTCAACGGCCTGCGTGGTGCGCGGCACACGACAGAACGCCACGATGCGCTTGCCAAAGGAGCCGTACTGGAAGCCACCACCGCGGCCGGACATGGGCCGTGCCCGCTGAGGTGCCGGCGCCACTGCTGGTGCTGCGCGATCAGTGCACGTCGTTGCCATCGTCTTTGCTCCAATGCTTGACCCAAGAGGGGGAAGAAGAAAGGGCGGCAGCGCGTGCGCTGCGCGAGATGGGAAGCAAGGGGGAGGACGGAGAAGCACCCCACCGCCGCTGGTGTCGCCCTGAAAACCTGTTCGACTTGGCGGCTGTTGCCGTCAGGGAGCAGTGCGGCGGCGCGGCGGCGGCACGGGAGCCGCAGGCGGTTGCTGGCGTGGCGGTTGGCCCAGCCCCGCACGCAGCCGCGCGTGCATGTCGGTGAGCGTGGCGCGCAAGTCCTCGTCCAGCACGTCCCGCAGTTGCTCGCCCAGGGCATCGAGCGTGTCGGCGTCGCCCTTGTCAGCCGCGCGCTGCATCTGCTCGGCGAAAGCGTCGGCGTCGAAGCCGCGGCGGGCCTGAGGCGGCGGCGCCATCGGGCGGTCGGGCGCAGAGGCCGCAGCCGGTGCTGGCGCGGCCTCGGGCTCTTGCCCCTCGCCTTCGGCCGCAGGTGCCGGCGCCGGTACCGCTGATGGCCTCGCGCGCTCGCGAAGCATCGCCTTGGCCTTGTCGGCAGCGGTGGGCGCCTGACCAGCAGCGCCAGCACCGCTTTCGCCTTGCGCATCGTTGGCCGCCGGCGCCACTTCCACCGGTTCGAACCAGTCGGCGGGCGTGCTCATCTCGTCGCGCAGGCTGACGTAGATGCGCTTCAAGCCCACCACCTGCGCCGGCTGAATCGACTCGATGCGGCGCTGGATGCGGCGCTCGATCTGCTCCTTGGTCACGCCGAACTCCCCGGCGAAGGTGTCGAGCAGCCGCTTGATGCCCTCGGGGCTGGTGTCGGCCTTGGCACGCAGCGTGGCGCTGGCCTGCTCCATCGCCATTTCCGTCACGTCTCCCGGGATCTGCGCCAGGATGCACGCCCGCTTGCGCCGCGCGGCCTGGTTGGCGCACAGCTCGTAGATGTCGCGCTCGTCCTTGAGCCGGTAGCCGCCATGCTTGGTGTCGCGCCAGTGGCGCACGAAAAACTGGATGACCTCGCGGTTGTTGGTTTCGTGGTCAACGCAAAACGCTTCGACCTCGGACACGCCCACGCCGTCAGGGGCGACGTAGCGGCCGATCTCACGCCACCCGCTGCTGACGTTGCCCCAGCTCTGGGCCATCGCTTCAGCGGCGCGGATGCTCGGGCCGACCACATCGCTGCCGCCACGGCTGTACTGGTACTGGGCTTTCTCGGCCAGGGTCTGCCGAGTAAAGGAATTCCTGATCCGGTCCGTGGCGCGGATCACATCGCGAGGAAAGCGCTTGGCCATCATCGCCAGCGCCATGACCTCGGCGCTCTCTCGGGCCTGCACCGCCCGCGCGCCGGCCCCTTCGGCCACGCTGCGGGAAGCGCCCGGCGCGGCGTCGAACGGGTTCTGGATGACTTCGATCTCGCTCATGTCGTTCTCCTGTGGAGGTGGACAGGGAAGGCCCTTGCTGCGCGCGCCAGCCTTCCCAAAAAGGCTCACTTGTCGTCCTTGAGCCGGAACTGCCGCCCTGGCTCGCCGGTGCGCAGGAACTCCCGATACAGCGTCGGGTGCGCGGCCTCGAAGGCTGCGGCGTCGAAGCGCCGCGCGGGCTTGGTGGCCCGCCATGTGGCGAGGGTGTGGCCCGTCGGGTCCACCAGCGTGTCGCGCTCACCCAGGGCGCCCATGAGCAGCGCCTTCAGGGCGGCCTCGGTGGCGTCCAGTTGCTCACGCTGCGCCTTGATGGCGTGCAGGTCGCGGGCCGCGCGCAGCACTTCGGCGTTGGCTGTCACCTGCTCGGCACGGCTGGCATGTCCGAAGCGCGCCAGCATGTCGTCCAGCGTGACGGGTTCCGGCGGTTCGCCGCGCTCCACAAGCCGCCAGAACTCATTGACGCCGTCCTCGATCAGCTCCTGCAGCTCGCGGTCGGCCTCGACCACGAATTCGTCGTACTCCGCGCCGCCGAACAGGACCGGCACGAAGGACACCGCCTCACCCGAAAGCAGCAGTTCTTGCTGGACCTGCAAGAGGTAGTGCTGCGGTATGTCAGGCGAGCCGGACTCGCCCCATCCCTGTCGAGTACGCGCGGTCTTGGCCTGCACGGAGAAGCGGCCGGGCACCCAGGCGTCCAAGTGCGCAAGAAGACGCCCGCGCCGCATGGTGTCGGGCGCAACGATCAGCAGATCATCAGGGTGCGCGCGCTGGAACTCGGAAAGGATGAAGGGCTCGGCCGCCAGGCCAAAGCGCATCGCCAGGTTGTCCGGGCCTTCCGGTGCCTCGCCGCGCTTGACCCGGTACAGATCGAACCGGGTCTGGTACGGACTCAGCCCCAGGGCCGCGGCGCATTCCGAAGCGCCCACGCCGGTGCGGCGCAGCGCCTTCTGAGCGTCAGAAAGCATGGCGCGGCCTTCCCCTCAGAACGGGCAGCCGTTGGGGCACTCCCAGGCACTGGCCTTGACCAGCAGCCGGAACGAGCCGCGACAACTCATGTCGCCGCACCATGCGCCGCCGCGCTCGAACACCACGCCCAGGCGCTGCGGCTTGATGAGCGACACGCGCCCGATGCGCCCGTCCATGCCCTGCACCGTGTCGCCCAGCGCCAGCGGCTCGCCGTAGGGGTCGAAGGCCGGGCTACTGGTCATGGCCGCGTGTTCGTCGTCGCCCTCGGCTGGCGGCGCGAGCACCAGGTATTCCGGCAAGAAGGTCCAGTGCTCGCTGTCCAGGCGGACCAACACCAGCCCGAGCAAGGCGCATCCCGGGTGCCCGATCACGACGCCCTCGCGGCCGGCCACGGCGGCGGCTTCGTCAGGCTCGAACGGGTGCCGCTCGTGCGTCAGCAACTCACCCACCGTGGCATCGACCCGCACGCGCTGTCCCGGCCGGAACGCGGAGCGTGGCATGGGGCGCCCGTCGCCCTCGATCCGATCCCAGCCGCGCAACGGGTCATCCTTCGGGGCGAAAGACAGCCGCCCGTGCTCGTCGGCATTGATGGTGCCCAGCGGCGTGCTGCGGCTCGCCAACAGCGCCAGCCGCTCGCGCAGGTGCGGCTTGAGCATGGCCCGGCGAGCGTCGGCGAGGCGGTTACCGATGACGGGGCCAAGAGCGTTCGACATGGCAGGTACTCCAACAAGGTCGGCAAGAAGGGCCGCCGACCGAGGCCCAGTGACTCAGAGCGAGAAGGCCGGCGCGGACAGCAGCGCCAGCACCAGCCCTGCAATGCACCCGGCGACTTCCCAGGCGAAGGAGCCGGTGCGGTCGTTGCGCGTGTGCGTGAAGGCGTCAGCCACGGCCTGCTCGGCCAGGGCCGCATCGGTGGCGTAGAGGTCACCCATGGCGGCGCTCCAGATCGCGTATCGGGCAGTCTTCGCCCGACTGGCAGCGGTGTCCGAACCGGCAAGGCGGGCAGTCCGGGTCGCTCAGTTCCTCGGCAACGCACTCGGCCTCGTGGTGTCCGACCAGGACCAGGATGCGAATGCGCTGCACCGGGTTGATAGGCAGGTGTGCGGTCAGCAGATGGATCGCTGACTGATGGGTGGCGCTGCTCATTGCATCGCTCCCAGGGCACGCGCCACGGCCACATGCGCCGCTTCAACCAGCACCGCCAGGGCTTCGGTGCTGGGTGCAGCAGGCAAATGCGCCAGGGCTTGAGCAACGGCGAACAGATCGGGCGCGGCCTTGAGCAGATGCGCGTTCGCCAGGACCGGCACCACGGCCACCAGACCGCCAGGGCTCGGCAAGTTGTCGTGAAGCACGGTTCGCCCGCTGGCTCCCAGGTAGTAGGGGCCGGGCTGAAAACCGAAATACAGGCGATCAGAAAAGGGCGTTTGGCTGGGTGCCGCCGCATGGCCCCGCGCCGGGGGCCACGGGCTGCGCGTGATGCACAGCCCTTCCATTTCAGTACCCCGCGCGGGCGTGGTGGATGCGCTCGCGCTCGGCGATCCAGCGATCCTCGGCAGCGGAGGCCGCCCAGGGATCGGCGTAGTCGTCGGGCTCGCTGTCGTCTTCGCCGGCCTTCTCGTGGTCGGCTTCGGCTTGCGCCAGCCACTTCTTCAACTGCTCGGGATGGAAGAAGCCGGCGTCTTCGCACAGATCGACCGCGTGGTCACCGATGACGCAGGCCGTCGGGATGACCACGACGTCCCGGCCACGGTGGTCCTCGTTGACTTCGACCTCGTACTGAATCTCGACCGGGATGCCAGCGAAGGTGCTCTTGAAGCTGTAGACGCAGTGGGAGAAATCAGAACCAACCATCTCTATCTCCTGTAGCACCTGCCCTGGTGCATGGAGACAATTCTAATTCAAATGAACGTATAATTGTTATTTCAAACTAAGTGACTTGTTCTAGATTGTAATTTACTGTTGGTCAGACAAAAGAAAACCCGCATGAAGCGGGATTGAATAAAGTTCTTAAATTAAATCATTAGTCCATCAGCCTGTACTGCTTGCAATAATGGCAGCTTGCACGCCTTGCAAGAACACTCTCACTTCGCGTTCGTCGCTCAGCCCATTGGCTACGGCGTGCTGGATGACACGTACCAAGTCCGAAATGGGCAACTCGATGGTGTCAGCGCGTCGCACACGGGTAGAAGCCGGTTCCTGAAGTACAGGTTGCACCGGCTTCAGCGGCTCCAGCAATGGCTGTTGGGTGGTCTCCTGTGGTTCCTTCAGCACCAGCAATTCGTCTACCGAAACACCATAGTTTTGCGCCATCCATCGCAGCGTCATGGCGTCGGGCAGCGCACGGCCCGTTTCCCATGATGAGACCGTTCCCTCACCCTTCTTGCCCAGAACGTCGGCGACCTCAATTTGTCGGAACCCCTGGCCGCCGCGTGCGCTCTTGCGGGCACGGCGGATGCGTTCGCCGATCTCCCGACGCAGTTGAGCTTCGTTGTCGATTTCCATGCAGCAGACTGTAATCATCATCACAGGGGCGCACTCTAAATTCCTTCAAGTTTTATAGTGACCCCATGGCAAGGCGGGTCCGAAACGAGGACGTCGAACGCGATTGACACTGCCAAGATTGCCACGGAGGAAGTAATGCCGCGCACTGACTTCGTTCAAGCCTTGTTCCACAGGCTCACGCTACGGTACGGCCGTGCGTTCCTAGCCCGCTGGGAAGACGTGTCGGTGGACGAGGTAAAGGCAGATTGGAAGCGCGAGCTGGCCAACTACGCAGAGCGCCCCCAGGCCATCGAATACGCGCTGGCGCTGATGGACCCGGCTGAGCCGCCTACCGCAGCTCGCTTCCGCGAGCTTTGCGCCAGCGCACCAGCACCAGCATTCCAAGCCGCTCCCGAGCCGAAAGAACCGCAGCGGGCGGCTGAGATTCGACGCAAGTACCTGCGCCCGGTTGCACCCATTGCCGGCCGGGAGCGGGCTTGGGCTGCACGGATGGTGCAGCGTGCCGATGCCGGCGAGCGCGTCTCGGGCTACAGCCTGCGCATGGCGCTGGATGCGCTCAAGCGGCCGGGCTCGCAGTTCTGAAAGCAGGTGGTTTAAGCGGCTCCTGCGCCGCACGTACAGGACTAGGCTTCGTGCTCCGCATCGAGCCCCTTCGGGCTTCAATCCCTGCCGCCTTGCGCGGCGGCCTGACGGCCGCCGCTGCGCGCTTCGCCTGCCCTCTTGGGGGACGGGCTGACGCCCACCCCCCGCCGCGCTGGCGCTTGGCATCCCCCCTGAATACCGCCGACTAGGCTGCGCCTGATCGGCCTACGCGCCGGCTCACGCCGGCGCTGCCATGGACTGGCACGAAGACCCCTTGCGCCGGGCCGCCACCGCGCCCACCACGCCCAGCCCCGCCAGCAGCAACATCCATTCCGCTGGCTCGGGCACCGGCGTCATCAGGAAGGGACGGAGCTGGCCGCTGTCGAGGAACAAGGCCGAACCGATGATTTGCCCACGGTCGTTGATCGCCGTGGCATCTCTGAGCCGCCAGTGCGCCGCGACCTCGTCCGGGATCAGGTCGTTGAGATAAATCAGTTCCCCGTCGCGGAGCAACACCGCCTCCGTTTCACCACGGCCGCCATAGCCCACGATCCAGCCGTGATTGTTGATGTCGCGGGCGCTGCTCACTCCCGGCAGCGGGGTCATGACGCCATCGCTATAGAGGTAGCCAATGTTGTTGGGAGAGTCGGCGGTGAAGGTGTGACCTACCGCCTGGCCGGCATCGTTGATGCCGTAGGCATAACTGTAAGGGCCACCCAGCGTGGGCAGCACGGTGGCTCGGGTACCGTCATGCACGAAGCCCAGGTATTCACCTTCGATGCGTCCTGGCTGCTCGAACTGGCCGGCCACGACGCCGTGCTCGTTGATGTCCCAGGGCGTGACGCCCCTGTTGCTGGGCATCTCCAGGTAGCGGCTGACATTGCCGTCATAGACAAAGCCCTGGGCGAAGTCGGAGAACTGGGGCCTCATGGTGCCTGTGACCTGCCCCTGGTTGTTGATCGCTACGGCCACGCCGTCGCTGACAGCACCGCCGAAGGTGGTACGCAGATCGATCATCTGGCCGTCGCGCCACAGCGAGGCCCGGTTGCGGTCCAGCGTTTCGCCGATGAGGTCGCCACGGTCGTTGATGCCGTGCAGGAAGCGAAAGCGGTCTGCGACACTGGTGAAAGTGCCCTGGCTGTAGATGGACGGGTTGAGCTCTGTGAAAAAGGACTTGGCGGCGTTGAGGGCTACTTCCCCCTTGTTGTTCAGCCCGACCGCCTCGAGCAGTGCGTACTCGGGCAAGTCGATGCCCTCGAAGCGGTACTTCAACGCCGCCGGCGCGGCGGCTGCGCCGGCTGGCGCCAACGCTGTGCCCAGGAGGCACAGCCCAAGCAAGGACGCCAGCACGCCAGCACGCACCCGGACATGAGGAATCAATTCCATGCTGCTTCTCCTCGTACATCGACGAAACGGCCTCAACGGGCTTGTCCCGAGGCCGGACACGTATCTAAGCAGCGGTCCAGGAGGCGAATCAGCAACGACGGGTATGCATGGCAACAAAGCCTCGGAGGCTCGGCAGCAGCGGATGCCGACCAATCCGCACAGCGCCAACGAGTGATGCCCTTCGTGTCCATGGCGGGCCAACCATGAGCGGCCGCCCTGAGGCGCCTGTCGCAGTGGCCTTGCCATCCGAGCGGCGCCCTTATCGGCAACTCTTGGCGACGATGGCGCCGCGACGCTGCTCGCACCGGACTTGCGCGTCGAGCTCGCGGCGGCCTTCCAGATCCGGGTCCGCGGTTCGGCGCACTTCGTGTGCGCCATCGGTGAGCTAGGAGACAGCCCACCTCAAGCGGTCAAGCTATTTTTTGCCAACAGTTAAGGGCGCGAATCCAAGGGCGCTGCTGTGGGGCGGCGCCTCAGCCAAGCCGCTGCACCGTGGTTGCTCTGGCCTCGCCTCGAATTGCGAATCCACGAAGCGCCAGACCTGGTGCGACGCGGCAAGTTCGTGCGGCTCTCTACCGCTCCAGAGGTGTGTTCAGTTTCCGGACGCCGTACAAGGCGGCCCAGGGCAGAACCGGCTGTCCCGGCAACGGTCTTGTGCGCCGTTGGGGTATCCCTGACTACGACCCGCCACCCAGCCGCTCCGTGAGACGGTCCTGGGCGAAGCGCTCCACTACGAAGTCCACGAACGCCCGGGTCTTGGCTGGCAGCAGCGTGCGGCTGGGGTAGTACAGCGAGATCGACCCCGCATCCGCCCACCAGCGCGGCAGCAGCCGCAGCAGCTCGCCGCGCTCGATGTGCGCCAGCACGTCCGGCACGGCCAGCAGCGCCACACCCAGTCCCAGCAGTGCGGCTTCGCGCATCGCGGCGGGCTCGTTGACGACCAGTGTCTGCGGCTGCTCCGCGGCCATCTCGCGCGCGTCGGCGTCGCGCATCGTCCAGCGCCGGATGCGCCCGGTGCGCCCGGATCGCATCACGATGCCGTCGAGCGCCTTCAGGTGCGATGGGTCCTGCGGCGCCGCCCGCCCCGCCAGGTAGGCCGGCGCAGCCACCGCCACGATGTGCGCCGGCGCCAGCGTGCGCGACACCACGCCGGGCGAGAGCTCGAAGCCGCCGCCGATGGCGGCGTCGTAGCCCTCGGCGATCAGGTCCACCATGCGGTTCTCGAAGTGCCATTCCGGCCGCACCAGCGGGTGGCGCCGCAGGAACTCGGGCAGCAACGGCAGGACGTGCGCCAAGCCGAAGGTGGGCGCCAGGCTGAGTTTCAGGACGCCCGCCGGCTCGCCACCATCGGCCGCAACACCGGCGATGGCCGCCTGCAGCGCCTCCAGGTTGCCGGCCACGGCCTGCAGGAAGCGCTCACCCGCCTCGGTCAGCGTCAGCTTGCGCGTGGAGCGTTGGAACAGGCGCACGCCCAGGCGCCGCTCCAGCAGCGCCACGTTGCGGCTCACCGCCGCGGGCGTCAGTCCCAGGCGCCGCGCCGCCGCCGAGAAGCCGCCCAGCTCGGCACTGCGCACGAAGCACTCCAGGTTCACCAGGCTTTCCATAGGCAACCACTTTAAAGCACCGCTTGAAAGTGATTCCAGCCATTGCCTGCTTATCGAAAGGGAGTGTGGCGATCACAGTCACGTCCACCCCACTCCACTTCCCAAAGGAACCCGCCATGTCCACCACCGCCCCCGCTGCTGTCGCCACCGCGCTGCCCCTGTCCGGCAAGGTCGCCCTCGTCACCGGCGGCTCGCGCTCCATCGGCGCGGCCATCGCCAGGCGGCTCGCCGCCGACGGCGCCGCCGTGACCTTCACCTACAGCAGCTCGCCCGCCAGGGCGGCCGAGGTGGCGCAGGCCATCGAGGCGGCCGGCGGTCACGCCCTGGCGCTGGCGGCCGACGCTGGCGACCCGGCCGCGGTGCGCGCCGCCGTCGAGAAGACGGTCCAGACCTTCGGCCGGCTCGATATCCTGGTGAACAACGCCGGCATCGCGCTGGGCGGCCCCATCGACGACATCCGCATCGAGGACGTGCAGCGCATGCTGGACGTGAACGTCACCGGTGTGCTCGTCGCCACGCAGGCCGCCGTGCGGCACATGGGCGCGGGCGGCCGCATCGTGCACATCGGCTCGTCCATGACGCGCTACGCCGCCTTCGGCGGCGCCTCGCTCTACACGCTCACCAAGGGCGCCGTCGCCGGGTTCACGCGCGGCCTGGTGCGCGACCTGGGCCCGCGCGGCATCACCGTCAACACGGTGCATCCCGGCCCCACCGACACCGACATGAATCCGGACGGCGGTCCGGTGTCGAAGATCGTCGGCCCCGGCATGGCCGTCGGGCGCTACGGCCGGCCGCAGGAGATCGCCAGCGTGGTGGCGTTCCTGGCCCGCGACGATGCGGCCTTCGTCACCGGCGCGGACATCGTCGCCGACGGCGGCTTCACCGCCTGAGTCCCGTTACCGATCCACCATCAGGAGCCCGTCATGACCACCCCCTCCATCGGCATCCTCGGCGCCGGCCAGATCGGCAGCGCCCTCGCCCGCGCCCTGTCTCGTGCCGGCATCCCCGCGACGCTGGCCAACAGCCGCGGCCCCGACTCGCTGCAAGCCCTGGTGCGCGAACTGCCCGGGATCACAGCCGGCACGCGCGAGCAAGCCGCTGCGCAGGAGCTCGTCGTCGTGGCCGTGAACTGGTCAAAGCTGCCGGCGGCGCTGGCCGGGCTGCCGGACTTCGGCGGCCGCGTCGTCATCGACGCCAACAACCCCATCGAGGCGCCGAGCTTCCGGGCGGTTGACCTGCACGGGCGCACATCCAGCGCGGTCTTCACCGACCTTGTGCCGGGAGCCCGCGTCGTGAAAGCCTTCAATCACCTGCAGGCGCACCTGCTGGCAGCAGCCCCTCAGGCCGAGGGCGGACGGCGCGTGCTCTTCTATTCGGGAGACGACCCGCAGGCCAAGGCGGCGGTGGCCGCGCTGATCGAACGACTGGGCTTCTTCGGCATCGATCTCGGAGGGCTGGACGTGGGCGCGCGCCTGGCGCAGTTCCCCGGCGGGCCGCTGCCGGCGCTGAACCTGGTGAAGTTCGGGTGACCACTTTCGTCCAGGAAGTGACTGAAACGGACTCGGAGCCTCAGGCAACCGCCGGATCACCAGTGCGGACTTGGCCCTTGCCTGCCCGCTTTGCCAGGTACATGTGCTTGTCGGCCGCCTTGAGCAGGGCCCCCACATCGGACTCGTCCTCATGCAGCATCGAAATGCCGATGGATGCGTCCACGCGAACCTCTGCGGCAGCGAGCGAGATGGGTTGCGTGATACGTGAACGGATCCGTTTCGCAATTGAAATGGCCTCGTGCCGCGAGCCGACACGGCGCAGTACGACGACGAACTCGTCCCCGCCCACCCGGGCCACGGCGTCATCGCTGCGGCATTGCTCCTGCAGCCTGCGGGCGATCTCCATCAACACTTGGTCCCCAGCGGCATGGCTGAACCGGTCGTTTACCGGCTTGAAGTCGTCAAGGTCGAATGCGAGGACCGCGACACGCTCGCCACCGCCCTTGGAAAGCTCATCGGTGGGGCCGGCGAGGAACTCTTCCAGACCACGGCGGTTGAGCAACCCCGTGAGGGGGTCGCGCGTGGCGTTGGTCTGCAACTGGATGACTTGCTTCTCGCTCAGGCGCAGGATCTGGCCCGAGTACCGGATGGACCACAGCATGGCCAAGGTGAACAGCACGCCAGCCAGGGCCAGTACCTGCTTGAAGCCAGCCAGCCGCTGTTGCTCGGTCGCACTTCTGGCCTTGAGCAGATCACGTTCAATGGCTTCGAGCTCGTCGAGCTGCACTCTGAGCTCTTTCGTGATATCGCGACTGACCTGGGCCGCCGTCATTTCCTTCAAGGCTGAAGGGCCCAGCTGCTGCGCGATGTCGGCCGACGCCAGGTAGATGTCGAGCACCTGCGACAGCGCTGCGAGCACCGCCTGCGCCCGCGCCTGTTCGGGTCGGCTGTCCAGCGTGAGCTCCCTCACGCGATGTGCCGCCTGAACGGATGTCGCAGCCGATGACCGCACCCGCTCCAGGTAACCCGCGGACGGATAGACGCCATAGCTGCGCAGCCAGGTACCCGCGCGCAATGCATTGAGGCGCACCTGCTCGATCTCGTCGATCAGCTCGTGCGTGTGCTCTACCCACCGGCTGGCCTTTTCGAACTCCACGAAGAAGCCGTACAGCACCCCGCCCATGCCCAGTACCAGCAGCAAGGCGATGAACTGGGTAAGACGCAGGATGCGGGTAATGCGATGCAGCACTGAAGGGCACGGTGATGGGCAGCCAGCGGATTGCAGCGGCTGCTCCCATCCCATTGAAGACTTCGCGGCCTATGGCGTAACAGCGGTCTTATCGGCAACCAAGCCCTTTGCTTGAGCACGGACCGGAATCGAGGCTGTCGGTCCTCGGCTGCCATGAAGCGATGCCGGCCAGGCCGGGCCTGTGGCCGGTACCATCCAGGCGTGGCACAGAGGTGGCCTGGGCCTCGGAGAGAGGGTGCGGCGCGCCCGCAGCTGGCGAGCGTGTGCTCAGCTACAGCTTCAACCTTGATCTGGAGGTATCTCCAGCGTCAGCCTCACGCTGAACGTGCTGCCCTGCCCCGGCTGGCTTGCCACCACCAGCGTCCCGCCCATCATGTCCACCAGGCGCCGCACGATGGAGAGGCCCAGCCCCGTGCCGCCAAAGCGCCGCGTGATGGAGCCATCGGCCTGCGTGAACGGCTCGAAGATGCGCTCCTGGTGCTCGGGCGTGATCCCGATGCCCGTGTCCACCACGTCGAAGCGCAATACAGCCAGTGGGCCGTTACGTGCGAGCTGTCGCACGCGCAACGTCACCCCGCCGCTGGCCGTGAACTTCACCGCGTTGGACAGCAGGTTGAGCAGCACCTGGCGCAGCCGCAGCGGGTCGCCGACGAGGAACCGGGGCAGCGCCGCTGCAACATCGGTCACCAGCTTCAGGAATTTGGCCTCGGCCTGTGGCTGCACCAGGGCCCGCGCCGCATCGAGCAGCCGTGGCAGCTCGAACGGCACGGCCTCCAGATGCATCTCGCCGGCCTCGATGCGCGAAAGGTCGAGCACGTCGTTGGTCAGCGCCAGCAGCTGCTCGCCGGCCTGGTGAATGTGGCGTACGTAGCGTGCGCCGTCATCAGGCAGGCAGCATCGCTGCAGCAGCTGGCTCAGGCCAATGACGGCGTTGAGCGGCGTGCGGAACTCGTGGCTCATGTGCGCCAGGAAGGCACTTTTGGCCCGGCTGGCGGCCTCGGCCGCATCGCGCGCAGTGGCCAGCTCGGCCGTGCGCTGCTGCACCCGCTGCTCCAGGGTGGCATTGATGGCGGCCAGCGCTGCCTCGGCCTCGTGCGCCTGTGTCGTGTCGAAGTTGAGCCCGATCATTCGAACCGCCCGACTGTCGGGTCCTGGCAGCACCTGCGCGCGCCCAGCCACCCAGCGCACCCGGCCATCGGGCTGCGGCACCCGGAACTCGAAGCGGAACGTGCCTTGGCCCGCGTCGACCACGGCGCGGATCGCCGACTCCAGCGCCGGCCGATCCTCGGGGTGCACCAGCGACAGCGCGCGCGCTCCGGTCATGTCGCCTTGGCGCCTGTCGGCGCCGAACAGCTCGTACTGCCGCGCATCCCACTGCAGGCCGTCCGCGCCGAGATCCCAGATGAACACACCCATGCCACCGGCGTCCAGGGCAAGACGCAACGTCTTCTCGCTTTCACGCCGCGCCGCTTGCGCGCGGGCGCGCTCCACGGCTTCCCAGGTGCGCTCTGCCGTCTCCTGCAACAGTGCCAGCTCCAGCGCCGTCCACTGGCGCGGCGTTGACTGGTTCATCGCCAGCAGCGCCACGAACTTGCCGTCCTTTATGAGGGGCAACGCCGCGTAGGCTGAGATGGACAGCGCCGTGAACGCTTGCCTGGCCGGCTCGGCGATACCGGGATCGTGGGCCACGTCGTGAACGATGACGGGGCGCCCCTGCAGCGCCTCGTAGGCGTCCCGGCCGAAGCTCTTGAGCGGGTACAGGCCGTCCGGGAAATCGAGGCCGGGCCGGCAGTACGCGTCCTCGATCAGCCAGAGGTCCTCGTCGTCCTTGCGCACGTGCTCGGCGTAGAGAACCCGGTCGGTACCCAGCTCCTCACCCAGGGTCCGCGTGGCCGTGGCCTTGATGCGTTGCGCGTCGGCCAGTGGCCGCAGCGCGTCGCTGAGCTTGAGCAAGTAGGCGTGCCGCAGCTCGGACTGCTGGTACACCTGCCGCGCCAGGACCTGGTCGGTCGTCTCGGTCGCTACACAGAAGAATCCCGCGACCCGCCCCGCGTCGTCGCGCAGCGGCGTCCAGGAAAAGGTGAACCAGCTCATGGGCCGCCCCGCGCGCCCTTGCAGCGGCACCGGGCGGTCAACGAAGTAGTGGGACTGCCCGCGCAACGTCGCCTCGGCGATGGGCCGGTATTCCTCCCAGATCTCGGGCCACACCCGCGCATAGGGCTGGCCCAGCGCGGCGGGGTGCTTGCTGCCCAGGCACGGGAGGTAGCCGTCGTTGTAGAGCAAGGTGTGCTGCGGCCCCCAGGCGATGTAGCTGGGCTGGCGGCTCGCGAGCATGAGCTCCACGGCCATGCGCAGCGGCGTTGGCCAGAGCTCGATGGCGCCCAACGGCGTGGCTGTCCAGTCATGCCGGGACAAGTGCTGTGCCATTTCGCCGTCGGCGAACGGCCAGCCGCCACTATTGCTGTCTGTTCGAATCGTCACCACACGGCAGCCTAGCCGGGGGCGGTGTCGTGCTTCATCAGGGCTGCTGTTCGATTTGCGAGAACAATTTCTCACTGGCCAGCGCTTGATGCCGCAGCTTCACGCCCTCGTTGGTACGCAAGCACGTGCGTTGGCTCACCGCCCGCCGGACGCACCGCCTGGGTGGGACTTGAGCCAATCGCGCAGCGCCTCGTTCATGCGCGTCTGCCATCCGGGCCCGCTGGCCTTGAACGCTTCCAGTACATCGTCATCCACGCGCAGGGCGATCTGGGTCTTGGTCGAGCCCGCGGGGCGACCGCGTCTGCGGCGCGCTGCTGCCAAGGCGGCTTGCAATTCTTCGGCCGTGGCGGGACGCTCGTCCTCATCAACGCCATCCCACACGTAGTAGCCCTCGGGCGGCGGCGACTTCAGCGCCTCGAGGATTGCCTGGCGCTCACTCGGCTTCTTCTGCGAGCCACTCATAGTAGACCTCCGATTCCTCCTGGCTGGCGGGCCGGAAACTGATGATGCGCTGCTCCTGGCTGCGCTGCACGTGCACGACCGTCAGCACTGCCAGCCGGCCCATCACGTAGGAGAACGACTGCACCCGGGTTTCGCCATGGCGCACCGTCGTGACGTCGAAGCGGTAGCGCGAATCGAGCACGGCGGTGGCGTTCACGAAGTCCAGACCGTGCTTGAGCAGGTTGGAGCGCCGCTTGGCTTCGTCCCATGTCAGTCGTTCATTCACCTATTTATTGTATATGCGTAAAAACAGCATGGCGCAAGTGATAATGCAGATAAGCACTCATAATCTCCCATAGACAAAAGCTCGGCGAAGTCTTCAGTTTGATCTTGTACCGGTTGAAGGTCCAAGGCTGGCAAGCACTTGCGACAGCTGCGCAGCCCTGCCCTGCCCTGGTCACAGGCCATGGCCGCATTGATCGCGCATCGGCCAGGATGGCGAGGCGCATGCTGGGTCCTGCAGACCGACGCGGCACGCGCTCGCGCTGCCTGGCACCCGCGCGCCCGACACAACCTTCGTGACCGCCGCAGCGGCGGTGGCACGTCCTCAAGCCGCCTGGCGCGGCGTCCTGGGCAGCAAGACGGTGAATACCGTGCGGCCATCGGCCGAGTCCACGCTCACCGTGCCGCCGTGGGCCTGCGCCACCTGCCGGACGATGAACAGGCCCAGTCCCATGCTGGTGCGCTCGGCCTGGGCGCTGCCCTCCGCGGCCCGGCGCAGCGGCTCGAACAGGAACTCGATGGTTTCGCGCGGGATCGTGGGGCCCTCGTTCTCCACGGACAGCCGCACGTCGGCATCGCCGCCACGCAGCCTCACCGCCACCGGGCTGGCCGGATGGCCGTACCGGGCCGCGTTCGTGACCAGGTTGCCCACGACTTGCCGGATGCGCGAGGCATCCCGGGTGCCCTGCGTCGCGCCGGCTGCCGCGTACTCGATGCGGCAGCCGGGCAGCGCGGCTCTTTGCACCTCGACCTCCTCCTGGCACACCGCGGCCAGGTCGCAAGGCGCCGGTGACACCGGCAGCCCCAGCTCCAGCGACGTGCGGCTGTAGTCGAGCAGGTCGTCCAGCAACTGCTTCATGCGCTCGCCGCTGCGGATCAGCCGCGCGGTAGGCTCGCACACCGGCGTGCCGTCGCCGATCCTGGAGATGAGCTGCGACGTCATCAGGATGGCGTTGAGCGGGCCGCGCAGGTCATGGCCCAGCACGCCCAGGAACACGTTGCGCCAGCGGTCCACCTCCCTGGAGAAGAAGTCGACCGACTCGGCGACCGCCTCGTCGATGGCCTCGTTGAAGCGGCCGATGTCCTCCACGGCCTGCAGCCCCGGCGGCTCGGCGTCGAACCACAGGCGCAGCACGCTCGCGCGCAGGGCGCGGTACTCGGCCACCAACTGCTGCATCGAGAACCCGCTGGCGGCACGTAGCAGCGCATGCGTCTGCGCGGCCGTCCTGCCCTGGATGGGCGAGCCCGTCGCCTGTCCCTTGGACTTGGCGGCCTGCTCCTGGCGCGTTTGCGGCGTCCTGAGGTCCTCGGCAATGGCCTGCAGGATCTGCTCGGCATGATCGCGCAGCGTGCCCGAGCTGGCCTGGGCCGCGGCGGGAAAAAGCGTTGCGGCAAAGTCCTCCCACGCGTTGACGATCGTGGGCATGTTCCGCTCGATGAAGTCGGCAAGTCGCACCGGCCCTCCCTCTGTGCACGCAGCCCGCGTCGATCGCGATGGCATAGGAGCCCATTTTGCTCGCAGCGGCGCATGGACGGGTCACCGCGGTGCTTGCGCATACTGGTCGTCGACGATGACCACGATGCCGCGCAGTCCCTGGCGGAACTGCTCCCGCTCATCAGCCCGGTGCCGTTGGCCGTCACCGTGGCCTTCGACGGCCAGCAGGCCGTGGACCTTGCTTGCGGCCCGAGCGCGCCACCGGACGTGGTCCTGCTCGACATGGAAATGCCGGGGCTCAACGGCTTCGACGCCGCAGCGGCCATCCAGGCGCGCCTGCGTGAGCGCACGCCCCGGCTGATTGCCGTCTCGGGCAATGCGAAGTACGTCGCGATCGCTTCATCGACGGCCCTCTTCCACCACGCGCTGGACAAGCCGGTCGATGTCGAGCGACTGGCGCGTGTGCTCGATGGCGCCGGTCCGCGGGGCTGACGGCAACGGGCCCTGGGCGGGGGGCCGGCAAGCTCACGGAGCCAGGACGCGGGAGCGGCGCAGCCCGCCTGCCATGGACTCGTCCGTGGACCATCAGCCTGTGCGCCTGGGCGGACGAGGTCGGGGCTGGGAGGCGTCGTAAAGGGCCCAGGGCCAATCGTCGCGCCAACCCGCTCGGCGGGCATGGTGCCGGGGCACTGGCGGGCGAGATGCCGGCGAAGGTGCGCCTGAACATGCGGCCGAACGCAGCGGCCCCGGGTTGGCTCACGAGGTCGGTGCGGTGAACCCGCAGGCGGCACCGATGCGGCCCGCCGCCACGAGCCGGTGCGCGTCCCACGGGGGCGCGCGGGATGGAACTGCGCCTCGTGATGCGAGCGCTACCGCGCCGGTATCGACAGCGACCCCGGGCCCGGCGTAGGCGCCTCGCACGCCTGCGGCTGCACACCCGCTGCACGAACGGGCAGCCGCGGCACGGCGCACCGGCAGGGAGGGGGCATGCCGCTGCACCATCGGGCCGTGGCCCACCTGTGGCGTGTCGACCCGGGTTATGCCGCAAATATCAGGGTTAACACCTATGCTGGCCCCTGGATTGCTGCAGCGCAGCATGGACGACGCGGCATGCCGCGTTCTGCACGCTCCGGGCATGTCCCGGCCTTGAAGGCCATCGCCACAAGCGGTGGCCACCACAGGAACAGAAAACACATGGCACGCAATGACAAAAGAAACCTGGCGCAGGGCTTGATCGAGCCTGCATGGCAGCGGCTTCGAAGCGGCGGCACCCGAGACGCCGGCTCGCTCAGGCCGCGCGCCTGGGGCACCGGCCAGGGGAGGAAAACCGTAAACCTGGCACTCCAGGGTGGCGGCGCGCATGGCGCGTTCACCTGGGGCGTGCTGGATGCACTGCTCGACGACGCGCGGCTGGACTTCGAGGGCGTGAGCGGCAGCAGCGCCGGCGCGATGAACGCAGTCGTGATGGCCGATGGCTGGGCCAAGGGCGGGCGCGATGGCGCGCGGGCCGCGCTGGCCGCCTTCTGGTCCGCCATCGGCCAGATGATGCCCGGCACGCTGCTGGCCCAGCGCATCGGCGAGGAGGTCAGCCTCACACCGGCCGGCAGGATGCTCGCCAGCCTGGCAACGCAGTTCTCGCCGGCTCAGCTCAACCCTATGGCGCTCAATGGCTTGCGCGACCTGCTCGTACGGCAGATCGACTTTGAGCGGCTGCGCCAGCACAGCCCGTTCAAGCTCTTCATCGGCACCACCCAAGCCAACACCGGCCGGCTACGGGTATTCCGGGAATCGGAACTGACGGTCGATGTGCTGCTGGCCTCGGCCTGCCTGCCCAAGATCCACCATCCCGTGGAGATCGACGGCCAGCCGTACTGGGACGGCGGCTACTCGGCCAACCCGGCCGTGTTTCCGCTGTTCTACGAGTGCGACAGCACCGACGTGCTGCTGGTGCTGCTGAGCCCGCTTGCCCGCAATGACACCCCGCACACCCCGGCGGAGATCCGCGAGCGCATCACGGAACTGGGCTTCAATGCCCACTTCATGCGCGAGATGCAGCAGTTCTCCCGGGCGATGTCGTTTGCCGCGCCGTCGTTCATCGGCCGAGGGCGGCTGGAGCGCAAGCTGCAGGCCATGCGCTTTCACATGATCGAGCCCGGCCACGCTCCCAGCATGCAGCGGCCGGAAACCCGTCTGCTGGCCCACATGCCGTACCTGGAGTTGCTGCAGGACAAGGGGCACGAGCGCGCGGCAGCTTGGCTTGCGGACTATGCCGCCACGGTGGGGGTGTGCTCCAGCATCGACATGGAGGAGTACTTTGGCTGACTTGGCTGACTTGGCTGGCGCTGGACGGTCCGAACCCGGGCCATCTGCCCAGCCAGCGCTGCCGGCCGCTCCTCTAGCGCACCACCAGCACCGGGACGCTGCAATGCCCGAGCACCCGCGGCGTTTCGCTGCCCGCAGCAGTGCGGCGAGGCCCTGTAGCCCAGCCACGCGACCCCTTGCACGGCGTCACCCTGGAGATGATCGTCACGGCACTGGCCGGCCACTACGGCTGCGCCGGCCTGGCCGAGCGGGTGCCCATGCGCTGCTTCAGCAGCCAGCCCAGCGTGTCGCCAAGCCTGAAGTTCCTGCGCAAGACGCCCTGGGCGCGGGAAAAGGTGGAAAGCCTTTACCTGTTCATGCTGCGTGAGCGGGCTCGCAGAGGCTGAGCACCGCACAGGAACCAGTCCACCTTATGGTTGCCCCTTGCGCGGCCGGCTTGGCCACTTCGGTGCCGGGACCAGTCCCCAGGTCCGCTGGCGTCAGCCACACGCGTGGGAGTTTGCGAAGCTTCACCAGCATCTTCAGCCGCGCGTCGTTCTCCATCTGCTTGGCCTGCGCCTCGGCCATGGCCCGCTTGCGCGCACGACCGGAAACCGCACCGCAGGTCATACCGGGCCACAGGCCGGCGTGGCGGCAGGGCCGAAGTCTCGCGGCCGGTGCAGCAGGTCCACGGTCTACCGGGTGCGCGAACCGGTCCGGGCTGCGCCGCCTGTCAGTCCCCTCCCCTGCAACTGCTGCTGGTCCCCAGCGTAGAGACGTCACAGCAAGGCATGCCACACTTGCCGTATCTTGTTAAGATGCAGCATGTGTGTCGATCAAGGGGGTTGTGATGCGCATGGCTCTGGTCTCGGAGGACTTCATCAAGACGCTGTCGCTCCCGAAAAAGGAGCAGCCGGCGATGATCGACCTGCCCCAGGAAGTGACGCCGGATCTCCTGAGCTCGCTCCAGGAGGCGCTGAGCAAGGCTGCGCAAGTGCTTGGCCCCAAGCTCGTGGCCGACGCGGATCAACTGGCGCAGTTGCTGGTGGGCGTGGCCACGCCGTCCGCCGACCTGGTGCGCGAGCGCATCGAGCGCAACAAGACCATCAAGCTGCTCACGCAGCAGACGCCGTGGTTCACGGCCGCCGAGATCCAGGCGGCCAATGACGGCCACGCCCGGGCAGTGGCTGACTGGAAGCGCCGCGGCCGGATCTTCTCGGTCGCGAGCCCGCGCGGCATGGACCTGTACCCCGCCTACCAGTTCGATGCCGCCATGCAGCCGCTGCCCGTCATCCGCTCCATCCTCCAGGCCTTCGGACCCGTGGCGGACCCCTGGACGCTCGTGGCCTGGTTTCACTTCCCCAACGGCTGGCTGGTTCGCAAGGACGATCCTGAGCACCGTCCGCAAGCGCCGAAGGATTTCCTGGACGACGAGGAGGCGGTCGTTCGAGCTGCCGGCCTGCGCAGTTCCAGCTATGTCGCATGACGTACACGCCCCCTCGCGCCCCGGGCGTGGACGAGCGGTTCGTCGTGCGGCAACTCACGCGCGAGGACGCGCCTTTCTGGTACCACGTCTACAGCAAGAGGGCGCCCTACGCGGCCAACACGGCGCTGAGCTTCAACCAGGGCTGGGGAAGCACGCGGTTCGCCCCCATCAGGCTTGCCGACGGCAGCTGGGCCCACACCTACTACGTGGCCAGCAGCCGCGAGGGGGCGTACCTGGAGTCCGTGCTGCACGACATCCCTCTCGGGGTGGCAGCCTTCTTCGACAAGACGGGGCTGGACGTGTCGTACCTGGCCAGGATCCAGCTGTCCGATCCGTTCGAGTACGTGAGCTTGCACAGCCATGACCTGCCGGCCCTGGGCCTCACCCGCGCCCAGTTGATCGACAGCCTCCCCGCGGACTATGGCCTGACCCGGCCGTGGGCCGAGGCTGCCCTGATCCAGCGGCCCGGCGCCGCGGCCATCGGCTACACGTCTCGCCGCAACGACTCGGCTCGCTGTCTGATGCTCGTCGAACAGCGAATGCCCAGGCCGCCGTTCACCGTGGTCGAGAACACCTGTATCGGCTCATCACCGGCGCTGCGGCGAGAAGTCCTCGACCTGGTTTCGAGCCTGGGCATCAGCGTTCTCTGACGCCAGGCGTGCTTCGGGGCAAAGGCGCTGGCGCTCCAGGGCGGACCGGAGGTCCGCACAGCGCGGTGGCGAGAACGGCGTGGCGCGCGCCAGCGCGGCCAATGCGCGCGGCACTACACCGTCCGGGCTGCGGGCACAGGCTTTGAAGAAATGGACGACGACGTGCCGGCGCCAGCTGATCCCGGGAATTCAGCACCCCACCTTTTCGAGGCGGCGCCATGACGTTCTTCAGCCGGAGTTCTTGCGCGGCCGCCCCCGGCGCTTCGCAGCTGGCACCAGCCCAAGATCCGCCGGCGTCAGCTCGAATGCCCGCATGAGATTGCGCACCTTCACCAGCGCCTCCAGTCGGGCGCCCTCTTCCATCTCGCGCAGTTGGCCTTCGGCCTCGGCCAGCTCGGTGCGCAACTCAGCAATGCGAGCCCGGAGGGTTTCGGGTGTCGGTTTGGCAACGGGCTTCACCCAACCCTTGGGCAGGTCGTTGTCGGTCTTGTACATGCCGCAATGATGCCGCCTTGCTCATCGCGAGGTACGGGCTTGGCGAGATCGAAAGCCCAGCAACTCACTGCCCCTTGTCTGGCCTGCCAAGCTGAACAGAGCCGGTGAAAAAGGCATGTGACGGTTTCGCTGGCGCACATCGCGGACAACGTGGAGAGCTTGTACGAACCGGCTGCGAGAGGTGCAGCCAGCACACCTTCAAGTACCGGCTTTACTTCGGCGCCGCAGGGGTGTGCCGCGTGCGCTACGACAACGAGCGCGGCAAGGGCGACCATCGCCACATTTGCGAGCGGGAAGATGTCTACTGCTTCACCACGGTGGAGCAGCTGCTGGCTGATTTCGAGAGCGATGTGCGCCAATGGAGGCCATCATGAAAGCGATCATCGAGGTAGCGCTCAGGAACTCCATCTTCAGCGCGGCGGCGCGTCAGCTTGAGCAGTCCCGCCGCGGACTGGAAGCGGACTTCCATCTGTCCTTCGAGAGTGCGCGGCTGCTGTTCTCGGAACTTACTCCGGCGCGGCTGGAGTTGCTCAACGTGCTGCGCGGCACGGGAGCGTCCACCGTCTACGCCCTGGTCAAAGCAGCGGAGCGCAACTACTCGAACGTCCATTCAGACCTGGCGCGCCTGGTCGAGTTGGGCCTGATCGAACGCGACAGCGACGACAAGGTCTTCGTGCCATTCGACGCCGTGGAGATCCGGCTGGCGCTGGCGCAGGCGGCGTGACGCTGGACCCGTAGATCAGGAACGCCGCAGCTGCGGCGATACCAAGCACCCAGTCGCGACCGACACCCAGGACCGCTACCAGCTATGCCAGCAGTTGGCCGAACTTGAAGCACAGCGGGCGTGACCACCCAACAGGCAGCGGGCAAGATCAGCCCATGCGCTTCCAGCGCCGTTGACCACCACACCTGTTGCCCGCGCGAGATCCAGACCGCCCTCGGGAAGCACTACCCGCATGCCTGGAAGGTGTGCGACCAGTTCCGAAGCGACAAGGGAAGCGCCCTGCCCTGCCCGACTGGCCGGATTGGGGCTTCCTGCCGCTGTCGGCCACGTTTCCCGTCATGACCGGTGGGCGCGACGTGGGCTCGCCGCAGCAACAGGCGTAGGACCAATCACCGCCCGGGCTCGGGCTCCTGACCCTGCTGCGGAACCTGCTCCACCGACTGGCGCTGCTTCTCCTGCACACGCTGCCGGGCCATGCCCGCCAAGTGCTCCACCATGGGCATGCGCTCCACAAACGCGCGCACGTCCTGCGCCAGCGCTTGGTCGGCCGTATCCGGCGAGGCGGCCAGCGCCGCGTGGATGTACCCCCACGCCTGCAGCGCACGTTCGATGGTCTGAGCCTTGACCGTTACTCGGTCCCGCAGCGGGTGCTCGCGCTCAAGTGTTCCGGCCGCGCGCGCCCGGGTGACGTAGATTGGCTCCTTGTCCCGCACCGTACCCCGCACCATGCGGTTCGTGGCGTCAGCTTCCACGCCCCGCGCGCGCAGCGCCTGCGCGAACACCTCGCGCCAGCGGTGCAGGTCGGCCTTGCGCGGGTCCAGCCGCTTCCCTCGCCACCCTTCCGCGCGCACGATCAGATGGACGTGCGGGTGCCCCTGGTGACTGTGGAAGGCCCAGGCCCAGCGGTGACCGGCGAACTCGCGCTGCGCAAACTCCACCGCCGCAGCCTGCACCGCGCGCGCATCGCCCGCGGGTATGTCCAGCGCCAGGGCGAAAGCCTCGCGCCGGCTGCCATCGACCGGAATGGGCGAGCCGGCGTAGCGCAGGTGGTCCCCAAAAGTCTTCACCTCATCGGGCGTGCGGTACTCCCGGCCCTGCTCGTCGTACAGCGGCTCGCCACGCTCAGTGATGTAGCTCAGGTGCGAACGGATGCCGCGCATGCCTGTGGGCGTGCCCGTGATCTTCACCATCACCACTGGGGCGCCGCGCACCACTCGCCTGATGTGGTTGCGGATCTCGGCCGGGGACGCCTTGGCATGGGGCATAGGCAGCCGCGGGTCATCGGCCGCCGGCCCGCGCTTTGAGCGCGGATAGAACAGCCGCGCGTACCAGGCCGCCAGCGCCGTGTTGACCTGCTCCATGCCGCTCATGCCCGTCGGCTGCGCCGCGTGGCGCTCACCGCCTCCACCATCCCCGCCGTCCGTTTTGACTGCACCCGCACCTCACGCAGCACTGCTGCCAGCTCCGGCCTCTGCTGGCTTGCCTGCAACGCCAGCTCCAGCGCCTGGAGCCGCTCGGTCAGCCCGTGCAGCGCATCAAGCATCTGCAGTCTTGAAATGCCGGCGTCATGCGCCAGCGCCAGCCGCCCCACGTGCTCGGCCTGCGACACGCCGTCAGCCTCAGCCCCGGCGCGTAGCGCGTCGGCTTCCTCGGCCAACAGCCGGTAGGTCGCCGTCACCCAGCGCCCGCCAGAGCGCCGTGCAGACACCCGCGTGGCAGGTACAGGCGGCGTCTGCAGCGCCCGCGCCAACTGCTCCCGCACCCACGCCGCCGCGCCCTTCCCCTGAATCTGCGCAGCCTCCAGCACCAGCGGCTTCAGCTCGCCCAGGTCCACGTTCAGCGTCTGCCGGCCCTTGACTTCAGACATCGAGTTCCACCGTGTCGCCTACCGAGCACTTTTGTAGCAGTTTCGTGGCCATCGCCAACGGTTTGGCATTGTCCCAGCCCGCCCGCTGCCGGTTGTCAGCTGCCCTGCACAGTTTCAGTTCGTGGCACCCCACACGCCAAACTAGCCGGTGTCCGCGTCCAGCTCACCGTACCGATGCATGGGAGGGGCCGGCCGGCTGATGCCAGTGCTCCACTGCCATGAGCAGCGGGCCTCGCGCCACTCCCGCGACCGGTGGAACTGCTGAACACCACCCTTTGTCCTATCGCCGTGGTCGGCTGCTGCTCCTGCCAAGACGTCGGCATCGTGCTCCTGCTCGCGCGGCATGTGCTTCAACTCTTCGTCGGCAGCCACGCATGCCTTGCGGATCGTGAACGTCTCCATCAGAACCCGGCCGAAGTACGGCCCGCTACCTGCAACATGACAAGGATGCCCTGCCCATCACTTCAGCTTTGGCAACGTCGGGAGTTGGGGGAAACGCTCGATGTCCATCCAGAGCTGCACCGAGAACAGTCCCTGAGCAACGAAGTCACAGTAGGGATAGTGCAGTTGAATGTGGCACAAAAAGGAAAGTTTCCCCGGGGAAACTTTCCTGCGTGACAGGTCAGCCCTGCACGAATCCGACGAGCTTCACGTCGGACGCCGGCACGGTCAGCCGGCGCGTGCTGCCCGGCCGGCGTCCGAACAGATGCCCCGGCGCAGGCGGTGCGTTCGTCGTGTCCAGTTCCAGCGGCTGCCCCTTGTACTCGGCCATCAATACCAGCGCGGTAGGCGCCGGCTTCGCCGTTTGACCAACAGCAGCTGCCTTGGCTTGTTTCGCCGGGGTGGTCGCCGCAGGCGCCGACGCCGACGCCTCGGTTGCCTGCGCTGAAACGGCAACAGCCGGTGGCGTCTCCAGCCGCTCGCGCAGTTCCACGATGGCAGCGCGCGTGACTTCCTGCGGCGCGGCCACCAACTGCTCCACTGCCTCGGGGTGTGCCGCGTGCAGGTTGATCAGCTCGTAGGCCGGCGTCACGCCGACCACCTTACCGGTGCGCACTGCCTCCACCACCACCGCCGGAGCCTCGGCCAGCGCCGCGGCCTTGCTGACATAGCCCTTGCTCTTACCGAGGCGCTGTGCGATTTCCTGCTGCGAGAAGCCCTCGGCCACGCGGTCCCGGATGAAGGCGGCCAAGTCCAGCGGCGACAAGTCATCGCGCTGCTCGTTCTCGATAATCTGGGCAAACGAGTCGCACTGGTGGCCGATGAAGTACGGCACATCAGCCAGCCCGGCCATGCGCGCGGCGCGACAGCGGCGGTGCCCGAAGTTGATGATGTAGCGCCCAGGCGCGTCCGGGTTAGGGCGCAGCGACACGGGTTGCAGCACACCCCTGGCTGCCGTGATGCTGTCGGCCAGCTCCTGCAGCGTCTGCGGGTTGAACTGCTTGCGCGGCTGGTGCGGGTCTTCGTCGATCAGATCCAGCGCCATGCGCGGCGGTTCCTCGCGCGGCGGCAGGTCGTCACCGAGGCCCGCAACGTCGAGCAGGGGTGGCAGGTCCAGAGTTGGCAGTGCGGCCATCAGGCGGCTCCCATCAGAGTGGCGATACGGTGCATCACGGGTTTGATCTCGTTCCATGCCTCGCGGGCGGCGGTCTTGCGCACCGCGAACAGTTCCTGCCCGGACGCCTGAACTTCCTGAATGGCGACAGCCTTCTTGATGAAGGCGAAGTCGGCGCCGCTCTTGGGCTCGTCCACCAGCGTCAGCAGGCGCGCCCGGTATTGCGGGGTGCCCATCAGAACCTCAAGGTTCGCCCTCTGGAAGGGCGTGGGCTCCACCATCATCGGCAGCATCCCCATGAAGCGCAGCTTGCGGTTGAACTGCTGCTGCACCGTGGCAATGCCCACACGCGGATGTGCCAGCAGATCGCCGATGCCGGTGATGGCCTCCTGCGTCAGCGTGATCGGCGCAAGCACGAAGTCAGAAGACACCAACGCGGCCAGCACCCGAATGTCAGGCGTGGGGTTGGTGTCGATGAGCACGTAGTCGAAGCGGTCGCGGTGCCGGCTGAAGAACGAGCGCAGGTTGCGGGCGAAGTCGGTATAGCGCGCCGGCTGGCGCTCCAGCTCCTGCAGCGCCTCCTTGGTCCGCGGCACCAGCACGAAGGGTGCGTCCTCGACGGTGGCCTCCGGGTCCGTCAGCAGCTTGTCGGCGGTGGTGCTCGACACCACCCACTTGCCAGACTTCGTGAGCGGGTCCGTGAAGTTGCCCTGGTGGTCGAAGTCCACCGCAAGCACGCGCGCGCCGAGCGAGCGCAAGTAGTGGGCAATCAGCACGGCCAGCGCTGACTTGCCCACGCCGCCTTTCTGGTTGGTGAGGGTCAGAACGCGTGCGGGCATCATGCTTCTCCATTGTGGTTGGCCAGCAGCAGCACGCGCTCGCCGTCGCCTTGCTCGATGGCCTGACGCGGCGTGCGCCCGTCCAGCTCACCAAGCGGGGTTTCGAGATAGGCTAGAAGCGCCCATCCCTCGGTCGTGTGCAGCGCGGCGGCCAGCTTCGGCACCACGTCCCACATGCCCGGGTCGAACTGCCAGCGCGGCAGCTTGAACCCTCGCTTGATCTGCGACAGCCCAATGGCGCGCCCCTTGTCGATCCAGGCGCCGATGGTCTTGCGGCTCACGCCGGCCAAGTCGGCGGCTTCGTCCATGGAAAGCATGTCGTCGGCGGCCAGGCGCTGCTGGCGTACCTCCTGGCTGCGCGCCAGCAGATCAGGAGAGATGGGAACGTGGTCGGCCCGTGTCATAAGAAGTTTTGGAAGTATGGGAACACTATAACCTTTGCCCTGTTTGAGAAGGGCATGATTCTCTGCCGGTCCACTGCAGCAGGGCGGCGCTACAGGTCAGCCCTTGCTACCTGGCTTCGCGTGCTTGCCGGCCTTGCGCGCGATGCCGTGCTTGTGCATGAGCGCAGTGTTCTCGGCCACGATGCGGTCCAGGACCGCGTTCCATCGAGGCATGTCGGTTGGGGCTTCCTGCTCGGCAATCAGCGCCTCCAGTTCCGCTTCGTGGGCTGCCTGTTCCTCAGGCGTGCGCTTGGGCTGCTCTGGCTCCTCGTCGCCTGGGTCTACGAACCACGCGGCACCGAGCCGGTTGAACTCGTACCGGCTGGGCACGCTGTAGAAAGTGACCATGTGCGCGAAACCCTGGGCGTCCTTTGCCAAAAAGACACCGGTTTCGGCATCGAGTACATCAAGCACCTGGCTGGCATCGAAACGCAGTTTCAGGTTCGGCTTTTCGCTGCAAGAGAAGCGGTAGAACGCTCCATCCTTCTTCCAGTCGACCTCGACGAATTCATCCACCAGCACCACGTCGGACAGGTTTGTCGCATCGTTCAGCGTCAAGGGGGCAGGGCGCTCGTCGACCATGTGGCACTCCGGTTGATGACAGGGACGGGATCAGGGGAGGACACCGGACGGGACAGCTCTTGCCTGCCTGGTGGGGCTGCTGACCAGTCAGCTGGCTTCGATGGTGGCCATCGCGCACAGAATGTTCTCTTCCTGTGAGTTCAAGGCGAACGGCTGCCAGCAGTCATCTTGGCAGCAGTGCTGCAGGAACCTCTGCTCTGTATCTTCCCAGCACCTGTTTGTTGGCCGACACGAATTACCTGCCCGCGATGGAGTGCACGAAGGCTTCAACTCGGCCTTGCGCTCGCTCACGGACAGCCGCTACACCACGGTCAGCCAGTAGCTGCTCAACTTGCTGCACCGGGCAATCTCACAGCCCTGGTCATTGCCGTGAGCGGGAATGATCACGCCCGGCGGTTTGCCGGACAAGGGGCATCCGGAATGGGGAAGGGCGAATGCCTGTTCACCTGCTGCGTCAGATGCTCTCCGGTGATGACGGCTGGTGCTGCATCAACAGCAAGTCCACTTCACGCGCGGCCATCGTAATGCCCGATGAGGATACAACCACCCACTGGCCAGGTGCGCCCAGCGCAACGTATCTCGCAGCGAACGGTGGCAACGCCTCTCCTGGTCGAAGCCGCACCTTGCACGGCAGGCGCGCGCTGTCGACGACCAACAGCGCCGGCTCCGTGCCGGCCATCAGCGCAGGCTCCATCACCTGCAGAAATGTCTCTCCGAAGCGCCGCGCGATCTGCTCCACCTCCGGTGGCGTCAGCGGTTGCTTTCCCGTCAGCTTGCGGTTGCTCTGAGAGCGACTGAGTTCCAGCGTTTTCGCAACGATGCTCCACTGTTTGTGCTTGGGCACGCCGTGGCGAGCTAGTAGAGCGCGCAGACACCACGCGGTGATCTCGGATGCGCCTTCTGGTACCTCGGGCGTCTGATTCTTTGCCATGTAAATCAGGGGGAGTGGCGCGCGATTGTGCGGCCTCTCCTCGTGCGAAGCGCCGGGGTCCAGAGCGTCCAAAAGTTGTCTCCTCGGGATCGGAAAGTGAAGCTTCTCGCATATCAAGCACGAAAACGGCGAGCGGTGGAAGTTGGGCTTGATTAAGGGGTTGGTTGCGCGAAACAACGTAATACAAACAAACGTGCAATGGATTTGCTGTTTATATAAACAGCCGCCTACAGTGGCGCATCAAGTGCGCGAATCTAGCGATTGATGTTGTCTCAACGCATGCGCTGAGACCGCTGGAGTACCCCCAAATGAAGTACCTCGTGGCAGCCGCTGCCTTGGCAGCGGTGGGGACGTCCGTTTGCATGCCAGCTATGGCGTTCGATGGATGCAAAGTCATCCTTTGTCTTGCAGGGCCCTGGCAGCAGATCAGCGAATGTGTGCCCGACGTCAAGGAGGCGCTCAAGTGCATGGCGCGCGGTCGGTGCTGGCCGACCTGCAAAGACGCGCCCAACGTGTCGCTGTCGTACACCACCCCCGCGGCGTGTCCGCCGCAGTACGGACTCTATGAACTGGACGCCTGCGGGCGCCAGGTGCTCACCGGCTGTACCAAGACCGGCGTCATCAACGTGGCGCAGGACGGCAACCCCTCGTGGACCCGCGTGTGGTTCAACACCGGCGCGGTCGAAAACGGCGCCGTCATCGAATACAGCGAGGCGGCGCGCGCTGCGCTGGGCACGGCCATTGATCCGACATTTGATCTGGACTACCGAGCCTGGGTCGCCACGCAGCCGCCCGCGCAGCCGCCGCTGACCTGCTATGACTAGGGTGGCGGCCACTGATGGAGAGCGCCGACCTGATGGCCGACATGGCGCGCTGCGCCCCCGAGGTGCATCCCCGGCTGCTGCTGCGCGTGATGCACTCGGAGAGCCGGCACAACCCGTTCGCCATCGGCGTGAACCGCGGCCCGGTGCGGCTGCTGCGCCAGCCGCGCACGCTGGGCGAGGCGGTGGCGACGGCGCGCGAGCTGCGCCGGCTGGGCGTGAACTTCGATGCTGGCCGCGCACAGATCAACGTGGCGAACTGGCACTGGCTCGGGCTCGATGAGCGCAGCGTCTTCGACACCTGCCGGAACCTGCAGGCCGCCCAGCGCGTGCTGCTGGACTGCAAGAAGCGCGCTCCCTCGCGGGACGCGCAAACCGCGTTGCGCGAAGTGTTGAGCTGCTTCAACACCGGCAACCCCCGCCGCGGCTTCGCAAACGGCTATGTCGGCCGGGTTGCGAACGCACCCGCCGCGGTTCCTTCCCCTGTCCGTCAAACCCCGAATCAGGACTCGCTATGAAACGCCGTTCTCTCTCTGCCCGCCGCGCTGGTGCCCTGCTGTCTGCCGTGGCCGCCACCGCGCTGGCGCTGCTGCCCGACATGGCGCTGGCGCAGCTCACCGACAAGCCACAGCGCATGGTCAACGACATTGCCACGATGCTGCAGTTGCTGGGCATCGGGCTGTTCACATGCGCGGTGCTCTGGGCAAGCTACAAGATGATTTTCGAGGGTGCGCGCTTCGGCAGCATCGCCAACATCTTCTGGGGCGGCGTGCTCGCCGGCAGCGCCGGGATCATTGCCGCCTGGGCCATGGGCGCCTGAAGCGCCATGCAGGAGCGTATCTACAAGGGCGCTACGCGCCCGGCCCTGTTGCTTGATATGCCGATGGCTCCCGCCCTGGGGCTGTCGGTGGTCGCGCTCGTGGGCGGCATGTGGGGCTGGTATCTCTCGGGGCGCTGGTACTGGCTGGCCGTGGCCGCCCTCATCCTGGCGCCGCTGCTGGCCGTCATGCGCGACGTGACCAAGAAGGACGACCAGCGGGTGTTCCAACTCTGGTGCCGCACGCTGCTCAACCTCAAGCACCGCAACCGCAAGTTCTGGGGCTGCCGGTCCTACTCCCCAACCGTCAATGAAGGAGCGAGCGATGCTTGGATGCCTCACTGACGCCGACGACGCGGCGCACCGGGCGCGGCTGGACGTGCCCTTCGCGCGCGTGGTGTCCCTGTCCAGCATGGTCAGCGAGCACGACATGCGCACGCGCGATGGCGACCTGATGCGCGTGTACGAGCTGCGCGGCGTGCCCTATGAAACGGCCATGGCGCTGACCCTCCAGAGCCGCCACGGGACGCTGTGCAACCTCATCGGCACCCAGGGCGCCAAGGCCGACTGCATGTTCTACATCGTGCGCGGGCAGCACTTCGTCAGTGATCGCCTGGACCCCGTGCGCGACGGCGGCTTCGCCACGGTGTTCGACAACCTGTGGGCCAGCGTGCTGGAGTCGTTGCCCTCGCTGGAAAGCCGCCTGTACCTGGTCATGCTGTACCGGCCGCCCGCGCTGCCTAAGGGCCTGTTCCGCCGCAGCCGCACCCTGGTGCAGATTAGGCAACACCTGCAGCACGCGCTGCGAGTGATGGAAGAACGCAGCGCAAGCATGCTGCGGGCGCTGCGCGACTTCCACCCGCGGCTGCTGGGCCAGCGCCAGCACCGGGGCCGTGCGTACTGCGAGGTCAGCGAGTTCGCCGGCTGGCTGGTCAACGGCTCGTGGAGCCCCGTGCGCGTGAGCCCGGGGCCGCTGTACCGGCGGCTGCCGCGCGTGCGCCTGGCAGCCAACGCCGGCGTGGTGGAGTTCCACGGCCCGGAGGGCTCCCGCTACGCGGCCCTGCTCGACATTCAGGATTATGGCGAGGGCATCGTTGAGCCGGGCTGGCTCAACGCGCTGTTGTACGAGCCGCTGGAATTTATCGAGGTCCACTGCTTCGAGCCCTACGGGATGCGCAAGTCGCTGTCCGTGCTCAAGACGCAGCGCCGCCAGCTCATCGCCACCGACGATGCCTCGCAGTCGCAGATTGATGAGATGGACCGTGCGCGTGACGAGGTGCGCAGCGGTACGCTGCACTACGGGCGCTATTGGTACGGCCTCGCGGTGTTCGGCAACAGCGCCGATGAGGCACTGATGGCCGCGGCGCGCGTGCGCGGCACGTTCGCGGAAAGCAACGGCATCAACCTGGCGCTGGTGGACTTGTTGGCCGAGAACGCATGGCTCGCCATGTGCCCCGGCAACCACCGTCGCCGCACGCGCCACGCCGACATTTCGCACCGCGCGTTCTGCGCCCTCGCGGCCTGCCATGACTTCTACCGCGGCAAGCGCGACGGCAATCCCTGGGGACAGACGCTCATGGCCGCGCGCAACCGCGCCAACCGCCGCGTGTACCTGAACCCGCATGCCAGCCGGCCCGGTGAGGACAACGAAGGCGAGAAGTTCCCCGGCATCAGCGTGTTCACCGGCCTCACCGGCTCAGGCAAGACGTCGCTGCAGGCCGCGTGGCTGATGCTGTCGCGGCATTGGGCGCCCGCGCCGGCCCTGGTAGTGCTCGACAAGGACGGCGGCCTGGAAATCGCCCTGCGCGCCATGCGCGCGACCTACCTGCGGTTGCAGGAGGGCGTGCCCACGGGCGTTTGCCCCTTCCAATGGCCGGTGAGCCCGGCGCACACCCGCGCGCAGGTGGAGACCCTGAAGGCCATGGTGTCCACGCCGGGCCTGCCGTGGCTGCCCAGCGAGCAGGCGGCGCTGGAAACCGCCGTGAACGCCAACGACCAGCTACCGCAGGAAAAGCGCGGCGTGTCGGCCATCTGGCAGCGGCTGCCGGTGGATGGCCCGCACGGGAAGGAGCTGAGCCTGAAGAAGCGGCTGTTCCGCTGGACCGCCGGGCAGGCGCTGGGCTGGGTCTTCGATGAGGCCCCGGACACGCTACCGCACTGCAGCGGCGGCATGACCGGGTTCGACTACACGGATTTTTTGGACCGCCCCGAAATCCGCACGCCCATGACGATGGCGCTGCTGCAGTTCGCGGAGGACCGCCTGGACGGCAACCGCGTGATGCTGGTCATGGCCGAGGCCTGGAAGCCGCTGGCCGACCCGGCGCTGGGTGCCTTCGCCCGCGACAAGGCGAAAACGATTCGCAAGCAGAACGGGCTGTGCCTGTTCGACACCCAGGAGCCCGGCGACCTGTGCAACGACACAGTGGAGGAAACCGTCGCCAGCCAGGCCGCCACCGTGGTGTGCTTCCCAGATCCGGGGGCCAAGGAGGCAGTCTACTGCGGCGTGCTCAAGCTCACGCCGGCCGAGCTGGAGATCGTGCGCACGCTGGACCAGCACGGCGACCGCGCATTCCTGTTCAAGCAGGGCCACGAGTCGGCCGTCGTGCAGTTCGACCTCACCGGGCATGAGGAAGCCATCTGGGTGCTGTCGGGCTCGACCGACAACGTGAAGTTGCTCGATGCCGTGCGCGCCGAAGTGGGGGACGACCCTGACGACTGGCTGCCCGTGCTGTTCCGCCGCATCCGCGAGCGCAAGGCCCGCAACCGCGCCATGGCCGCCGCCAACCGCGAGCCGGCCCTGTCCACCCACTGAAGGAGCAAGCCATGAAGTACCTGCTCGCCGCCGCTGTCCTGGCTGCCTACGCCGCGGCCCATGCCGGGGCGCCCAACGAGGCCGTTCGCACGCTGCCCGGTGGCATACGCATGGTCGAGGAACCCCCGGGGCCGCGCAACGAGTTCGGACGCCCGACGCCGATGCCTGCCGAGGCATGGAGCAGCGGCGCCGGGCTGCCGGGCTACGTCATCGAGACCCGCACCGGGCGGGTCGAGTGCCTGCAGCCCTGGATAGAGAAGAACTGCCGCGTTTACCAGCCCGGGGCCGAGCAGCGGCTGCGCGCGTGGGTGATCAAGCGCGGCGGCCAGTGGCTCAAGTGCCCGCGGCAGGACAGCGCGCAGTGCGTGGGCTACTACAGCTTCCCGCTCACCGAGGTGCAGGAGTAAGCGCAGCATGGACCCAATCATCAGCGTTCTCGGCACACAGATCGACAACACCCTGTTCGCCTTCGTCGGGCAGGTGGTGCGTCAGCTCATCGCCTACCTTGGCCCGATTGCGCTGGGCCTCGTGACCATCTGGGTGCTGCACTTCGCCATCATGACCATGTTGGGCAAGAGCAGTGACCCGATCATGGAGTTCGCCTGGAAGGCGTCCACGCTGTACCTGATCGTTGGTACCGCAACGGTAGGTGGCTTCTACCACGAGTGGGTCATCGACACGCACAACGCGCTGGCAACGAACGTCGTCACGATGTTCGCGCCGCCCGGCTCCCAACTGAAGAACATCAACAGCGTGTGGAACGCGCTGGACGTCTTCAACACTGCTGCCAGCAACCTCGCCGGCCAGATGCTCTTGAACAGCGCATTCAGGACCATCGACCCGGTGCTGGGGCTGGTCGTGGCGGTGGCGTTCGCGTTCGGCAACGTGATCTTCCTGTTCTTCGCCTTGTGCGTGGTGTTCTTCGTCAAAGCCATCAGCAGCTTCCTGCTGGGCGTGGGGCCGATCTTCATCCTCACGCTCATGTTCCAGGCCACGCGCCAGTACTTCTTCAACTGGCTGGGCGCGCTGCTGGGCAGCGTGGTCCTCACCTGGGTCGTGTTCTTCATTCTGGGGTTCACGCTGAACATGAACACCGTGCTCGTGGGTGCGCTCTCGGCCAACCTTGGCGTGCTCAACGTGTTCGCCAAGCTTGCGGTGTTCCTCGCCTTCTGCCTGGCCTTCGGC
Source organism: uncultured Azohydromonas sp. (assembly GCF_937926365.1). GTDB lineage: Bacteria > Pseudomonadota > Gammaproteobacteria > Burkholderiales > Burkholderiaceae_C > Azohydromonas. The sequence goes on from NZ_CALAOH010000137.1 coordinate 38,172, forward strand.
CTGTTCCTGTGGCAAGGGCCGTCCTTCGCAGCCGGCCTCACTGGCGGCAGCCCGATGCAGATGGGCGCCGGGGCCGTGATGCAGATGTACCACCTGCTCAAGAAGGGCAAGCAGCCCGCCCCGAACCCGAACGGCGCAGGCGGCGGTTCCGTCGCACCCAATCGCGCCTACAACGCCGGGCAGGCCATGGGCAGCGCCGTGGCCTCCAGTGCGCAGTGGGCCTACCAGCGCATCGCCGCAGCCGGTGGCCGCCGGCCCTGACGCCCCCTCTACACCCTGGAGCACGACATGCGTCCCCTCCGCACCCTGCGCCGCACGGCAGCCGCCGTGCTGCTCGCGGCCAGCACCGCCGCGCACCCCGCCGGCATTCCAACCTACGACTTGATAGACGACATCAACTCCAAGTTCGAACTGGCGCAGTGGCTGACGCAGCTCGCTGACAACATCACGATGATCCAGCAGTACGCCGCGCAGATGCAGAACCTGCAGCAGCAGCTCGGCAGCATGAACGGCGCCCGGCTGCTCGGCTCCCTGCTGCGTGCCCCGGCGCTGGACCACTACGTGCCGCCCAACGCGCAGGCGCTGATCCAGGGCGCGGCCACGGGCGGCTTCGGCGGCCTGACCGCAGCGGCCCGTGCGCTGCGGGCGCAGTCCATGACCTACGGCTGCACTGGCGCGCTGACGCCGCAGCAGCGCCAGCAGTGCGAGGCGGCGCTGGGCATGCCCTACCAAGAGCGCGCGATGCTGGTCGATGCGATGAACAAGACCGGGCAGCGGGTCAACGTCATCAACGGGCTCATCAACGCCATCAACGGCACCAACGACCAGGCCGCGAAGCTGGAAATGATCGCGCGGCTCAACGGCGAGCAGGCGGCCCTGGCCAACGCCTCCACGCAGGTGCAGACGCTGACCGCCACGCTGGACAACCAGCGCCGCGTCGAGGACGCCGAGCGGACTGCGCGCACCGTCGAGATGCTGCAGCGGCCGGGGCGCCTCGCCGATCACCTGAAGTTCTGAAAGGCCCGACCCATGAGCACCACCGCCGACGCCCTGACGGCACACCTGAAACCTGACGCCGACCCCTACGAGCAGAACGCCACCTGGGAAACCGACCGCGAGTTGATGCGCGACCAAAGCGAGCGCCGCGCCTGGAACGTCGCCAAGGGACTCGGCGTGCTGCTGGCGCTGGCCGTGGGCGGCATCGCCTCCATGGCCGCGCTGCGCGAGCAGGTGTTCATCCCCATCGTGGTGGACAGCGTGACCGGCGCCACCTTCTACGGCCAGCGCCTGGATGACGACACGGTGCCGGTGGTGGAGGCCATGGACAAGGGCAACGCCGAACGCTTCGTGCGCGCCCGCGAGGGCTATGTGTACCGCATGCTGCAGGCCGACATGGACGCTGTGGCGCGCATGAGTACGCCCCAGGTGTTCGCCCCGTACTTCCAGCCCTTCGACCCCAACGAAACGCGCAAGCCCCGCGACGAGGACTGGAAGGGCAACGTGGAGCAGCGCGTGGAGATCATCGGCACGCGGCTCACCGGCGCGGCGCGCGACGGCAGCAAGGCCCGCGAGGCTGTCGTCACCTACGACCTGGTTTCGACGCACTTTGACGGCTCGCGGCCCAACTCGCGCCAGCGGTACGTGGCAACGGTGCGCTTCGAATACCGACCGGGCATGAAGATGAAGCCGCAGGATCGCAACGAGAACCCCTTCGGCTTCCTCGTGACGGCCTACCGCTCGGACGTGATGGCAACGGGGGTGGTGCAGTGATGAGGCGCCGCCTGCTGCCTGCCGTACTACTGCTGCCTGCCGCCGTGCTGGCGCAGCAAAAGGGGCAGATCCCGGAGGCAGCCCCGGTCATCATGGAGGTGCCCTACGACGCCAAGCGCCCGCTGGTCATCCCCGTGCGCCGTGCCGTGGGCACCACCATCCAGCTCCCGCCCGGCGAGGCCATCACGCAGGAGCCGCTCGTGGGGCAGGGCTCGGACTGCGACAACGAGGCCCATCAGTGGTGCGTCGTCGCCGTCCCCGGCATGCGCACCATCGGCGTGAAGCCCCGCGGCGGCGCCCCGAGTGGCAACACGCTCACCGTGGTCACGGCTCAGCGTACCTACAGCTTCATCTTCAACATCGTGCAGGGCCGGCAGGCGCCCGCGCTGCGCGCTGAGGTGGTGCTGAACCGCGCGCCGGCCGACCCGCTGCAGGCGCTGGCGCAGCAGCGCATGCAGCAGGCGCTGGCGGTGCTGCCGCGGCCCGAGGAAGTGCTCGACAGCCGCCTGAAGGCACGCCCGCTGGTGAAGAACAGCGCCTACACCGTGGCCGCCGACGACAAGAGCGCGCACATCGTCCCCAGCGCCGTCTGGGATGACGGCCGCACGACCTATCTGGAGTTCCGGGGCAACCGCCCGGTGCCGGCGGTGTTCGAGGTGACGCTCGATGGCCGCGAGCACATGAGCAACGTGACGGCGCTGCCTGACTTCGAGCTCGTCGCCGTGCCGCTCGTGGCCCCGGGCCTCGTGCTGCGCGCCGGCAGCGCCGTGGTGTCGGTGCGCAACGGCGCCTACGACCCGGAAGGGCGCGGCCCCGTGCGCGGGGCTTACGCCGATGGCGTGGAGCGCCAGGTGGCCGACCCGCGTACCGGGCAATTCAAGGAGTGATGCCATGACCACGCCAAGCAGCAACCCGCCGCAGCAGCCGCCGGCCGCGGCGCCCGCGCCTGTGTCGACGCCGGCAACGGCGGCCCCAGCGCCCGCCGTGCGCATCCCGAACGTGGCCGCACTGCACAGCCCCGGGCTGCCCCACAAGACCATTGCGATGGCGGTGGGCGCCGTGGTGGTGGCCTGCGCCGCCGTGGCCGCAGGCACATGGAAGCTGGCGCAGTGGCAGCGGGCCGGCGACCAGGCGCGCGCGGAGCAGGAGCAGGAGCGGCTGGCCGCCGAGGAACTGGCGAACCGCCGCCGCGTGAAGCTGGATGACACCCCCGCGACGCCGCCCCCTCGGGCCTCCGAGCCCGCCTCGGCGCCCAGGCACAACGACAAGAAGCCCGAGTACGCGCTGGACGACCTGCAGCCGGCGCCCATGCAGCGCACGGAGCAGCCTGCCGGCGGCGGCGGCGGCGGCGGCGGCGGCGCTGGCACCTACGCGGGCGCCAGCGGCAAGCCGGCGCAAGACCCGCGCGATGCCACCATGCTGCTGTCCAGCCGCGCACGCGCCGCGGCGGCGCCGGCCGCGCCCGGCGGCGCTGTGCCCATGGCTGGCAACGACGCCGAGCTGGAGCAGATGAAGGCCAGCCTGCGGCAGCAGGCCGCCGTGCTGCTGCAGGACTCGCAGCGCCGCATGCAGCAGCAGCAGCAGCAGCAGGCTCCCGTGCCCGTGCCGGCGCCCGCCGCTCCGGGCTTCATGCCCATGAACTACGTGCCGGGCCGCGACATGCCCGCACCGGCCCCGGTGCCCATGCCGCAGGCGGCGCAGCGCCCCCCAGTGCCGGCAGCGCAGCCGCCGCAGCAGCGCGACGACGAGCCGGTGCAGGCGCGCATGCTGGGCGACCTGTCGCTCACGGCACCGGCCGGCGACAGCATGGTTTGCCACCTCGCCACGAAGGTCATCACCAGCACGGCCGGCGAGGTGAAGTGCGTTCTCGCGCGCGAGCTGCGCGGCGCGGATGGCCAGGTGGTGCTGGCCGAGAAGGGCTCGGTGCTCACCGGCAACTACCAGATGGTGCAGATCCAGCCCGGTATCGTGACGATCCCCGCGACGTGGACCCGGCTGCGCACGCCCCGCGGCGTGGTGGTCAACATCGACTCGCCGGCCACTGGCCCGCTGGGCGAGGGCGGCATCCCGGCGCACGTCAACAACCGCTGGGTGGAGCGCATCGGCGCCTCGGTGCTGTTGTCGCTGCTCGATGGCGTGGTGCGCGTGGCCGTCAACGCCAGCTCGCCCGACAGCAGCGGCGCCACCGTGGTGCTGGGCAGCACGGCACAGGGCGGCAACCGCATCGCGGAGGAAGTCCTCAACGCCACCATCAAGATCAAGCCGCTGCTCACCGCCAACCAGGGCGACGAGGTGGCCGTGCTGCTGCAGCGCGACCTGTCCTTTGCGGGCGTGTACCGGCTGCGGCCGGCGGCGCTGCCGCGCTGAAGAGGGGGCGCGCACATGCTGCACTCCCGCTCCATGGTGGCCGAGTTCTTCGCCGGCCCGCTGCAGGACTACCTGGCGCACGAGGACGTCACCGAGGTGTTGATGAACCGCCCCGGCGAGGTATGGACCGAATCGCGCAGCGGCTGGCAGCGGCATGAGGTGCCGGTGCTGGACCTGCCGCACCTGATGCACATGGCCGAGGCCATCGCCGCCTACCGCGGCGCCACGCTCGACGCCGAGCACCCGCTGCTGTCCGTGGGCCTGCCCGGGGGCGAGCGCGCTCAGTTCTGCATCTACCCGGCGGTGCCCGAGGGAACCTTCAGCCTCACCATCCGGCGCCCCTCGTCGCACATTCCGACCGAGCAAGACATAGCGCCGCTGTTCCGGCTCATGAAGCCGGGAGCCCGTGCGCTACCTGTCATGGACCACGAGTTGATGAGGCTGAAGGACGAAGGCGACTTCCTGGGCTTCCTGCGGCTGGCCGTGACGATGCGCAAGACCATCGTGGTCAGCGGGCAGACCGGCGCGGGCAAGACCTATGTGCTGAAGTATCTGTGCAGCCTCATCGATCAGCGCGAGCGGCTCGTGACCATCGAGAGCGTGCGCGAGCTGATGCTGACGCAGCCCAATGCCGTGCATCTGCTCTACACCGACGACGAGCAGGGGCTGGCGCTCATCACGCCGCGCCAGTTGCTCAAGGCCGCGCTGCGCATGCGCCCCGACCGAATCCTGCTGGCCGAGGTGCGCGACGAGGAATGCTTCTTCTTCGTGCGCGCCGCCGCCAGCGGCCACCCGGGGAGCATGACGACGCTGCACGCCGGCACCTGCGAGGAAGCCTTTGCGCAGATGGCACTGATGATTCGCCAGGGTCCGGGCGGCGCCGGCCTGCCGCTGCAGGAAATCGACCGCCTGCTGCGCATGGCCGTGGATGTGGTCGTGCAATTCGGCAACGACCCCAGCGAAGGCCGCTTCGTCAGCGAGCTGTATTTCGACCCGCAGCGGCGTCTGCGCGCGGCCCAAGGAGCGCAGGCATGAGCGAAGATCGCAAGACGATCAGCGGCCGGACCGTGGCGAAGTGCATCTTCGTGGGGGCCGCCGCGCTGGGCGCCATGGTTGCGGGCACCTGGCTGTCGGGCGCCGCCTTCGTGGTGCAGAACAAGCAGTACGGCGTCATCCCGCATGTGCGGCTCACGAGCCTGCCGAAGTATTGGGACCGCCATGGTGCCGACCCTGTGCAGCGGCCCCGGCTGGTGAAGGCCACGGCCGGGGGCTACGCCTTCGCGCTGGGCATCGTGCCGGCGGCCATCCTCGTGTCGCGGCTGCGTCGCCGCCGCGCGCTGTACGGGGATGCGCGCTTCGCGGACGCTGCCGAGGTGGAGGCCGCCAGGCTGCTCACCGGCGAGGGGATCATCGTCGGCAAGTTCCAGGGCCGCTACCTGACGTTTCCCGGCCAGCAGTACGTGTGGGTCGCCGCGCCGCCGCGAAGCGGGAAGGGCCGCGGCATCGCCGTCACCAACCTGCTGAACTTCCCCGGCAGCACCATCGTGCTCGACGTCAAGGGCGAACTTTTCGATGCCACGTCTGGCATCCGCGCCGCCTACGGGCAGCAGGTGTTCCGCTTCGCACCCTTCGACGAGGAAACCTTCAGGACGTGCCGCTACAACCCGCTGGGCTACATCCGGACAGACCCGCTGCGGCGCGTGGCCGACATCCAGGAAATCGCCCGCATCATCTTCCCCAAGGACGGCAGCAAGGGCGAGGGTGACACGGGCAACTTCTTCGCGGACCAGGCATTCGACCTGTTCCAGGGTCTGTGCCTGTACCTGCTGGAGACGCCCGAGCTGCCGCGCACGCTGGGGCAGATGCTGCGGCTGGCCTCGGGGCATGGCGAGCCGCTGCAAAAGACGCTGGCCGACCTCATCAACGACCGCATCAAGGCCAAGCGAGCGCTGTCCTCGGAGTGCGCTGACGCTCTGAACCGCGTGCTGTCCAGCCCGGCCAACACCTTCGGCGGCATCAAGAGCACCTTCACCGGCCCGCTGACGATCTTCGCGGACCCGCTGCTCGATGCGGCCACCAGCACCAACGACTTCGACCTGCGGCAGGTGCGCCGTGAGCTGATGAGCATCTACCTGTGCATCCCGCAGCGAAAGCTCGCGCAGGCTCGGCTGCTTACCACGCTGCTGCTCACCCAGGCCATCAACCTCAACACCGACAAGCTGCCCGAGCAAGACACGACGCTCAAGCACCAATGCTTGATGCTGCTGGACGAGTTCACCGTCCCGGGACGCATCGACGTGATCGCGCGGACCATCGGCCTGATGCCGGGCTACGACATGCGGCTGCTCATCATCTGCCAGTCCGAGGCGCAGGTGGCCGGCGAGTACGGCAAAGAGACGGCGCGCGCCATGCGTACCGCCATCGCGCTGCAGGTGCTCTTTGCCCCGAAGGAGACCGAAGACGCCGAGGCGTACTCCAAGATGCTCGGCACCTACACCGAGCGCAACGTCAGCCACAGCCACGGCACCTCGCACGGCAAGGGCGGGGGCGGCAGCAGCACCGGGCAGAACGAGGCACAGGCCAGCCGCCCGCTGATGTACCCGCAGGAGCTGCGGCTGTTGGACAGCAGGAAGCAGATCCTCATGCTGGAGGGGCACCGCCCCATCCTGTGCGACAAGTCCTATTGGGACCAGGACCCGGCGCTCAAGGGTCGCGCGATACCACCAGCCAAGGTGCAGCCGCTGGACGTGAAGCTGCACCTGGCCAGGGTCCATAAGCAGGTGCGCCCGATGCGGCCCGACGAAGGCGTGTCGGAGCCGCTGCCCATGGAGCGCCTGGCGATCAACACCGCCGCGCTGCCGCCGGTCAAGGCCAACGCCTCGCCGGTGGAAGTCAAGGCGCTGGTGACCGGCATGTGGACCGCCATGGGCGGCGAGCCGCTGGACGAGGGCACCGCCAAGAAGCTGCGCAAGCCGCGCGCGCCCAAGGCCCCCGCCGCCGCACCAGCCGCGGCGCTGAAGAAGGGCAGGGTGGGCAAGCCGGCCCCGACCCTGGATGACGTGAACGACGCCGCTACCGCCGCCGGGGGCAGCGCCTACGACGACGAGCTGCCCGCCGACTTCGGCATGCCCCCCGCTGCCGGCTCCTCCCACCCCTATCACCCCTGAAGGAAACGCCCGATGCGAACCACGATCCTGACCGCATCCCTGGCGCTGGCCGGTGTCCTTGCCGGCTGCTCGTCGGCGCCCAAGGTGGCACAGGCCCCGGAGCACACCCGGCGCGAGGTCAACGACCCGGCGCGCATCGCCATGCTGGCTGCCACGGCAGAACTCGACCGCGCCCGCGCGGAGCTGGCGCTGCAGCGGCGCATGAGCGAGGCGCAGCGCCTGATGAACGAGGCACAGAACCCGGCCATGGTGCGCACCGCGCTGGGCATCCCGGTGCTGGACGTCGCCGCCAAGGGCGCCAACGTGGTATTCACGGTGCGCTTCCCCAGCGGCGGCAGGACGCTGACGCTGTCTCCGCGTGCACGCACGGTGCTGGCCAGCGCGGCGCAGAAGGCGCCGCTGGTGATGGTGCGCGGGCGTACGGACGCGGTGCGGGCCACGCTGGCGGACGAGCGCATCGCGCGCGAGCGTGCCGAGGCCGCCCAGGTGCTGCTGGTGCAGCTCGGCGTGCCCCCGCAGCGCATTCGCACCACTTGGCAGGCCGCAGGCGACTCGGTGGCGCCGGTGAACACGGTTGAGGGCCGTGCGCTCAACCGCCGCGTGGAAATCGAGCTGTACGGCGCCGAGCCGGCACCAGGCTTCCTGGAGGACACCACCGCGACGGTGGCGCAACAGTGAGGGCCGGGCATGGAAAAGCACCTGGGCACCCGCTACGAGCTGCTGGCCGAGGGTCGGGAGTCACGCACGTTCATTGACCCGCAGCGTGCAGGCGCTGCCTTCTTTGACGCCCATCGTGACGAGCTGCCGCAGCTGGTGCAGCACGATGTGTATTCCATCAATGGGGGCGACCCGCAGGCGCGCCACGCGATCATTGGCGTGACCGAGCACGACAGCGCCGGTGCTCCCGCGCACAAACTGCTGGGTATGCCGGCCGACGTGCGCCAAGGCTACGACGCGGCGGCACAGCGCAGCCCGGCCAAGGCCATCTCGTTGACCGAGGAGCCACACCAGTCCCAGGGCCTGCACTCCGGGCTGACCAATGCCCCGCGCGAGCCGGTGACGCTGGCGCTGTATGAGCGTTTCGAGCTCCACCGTAAGGACCATGCACCGCAGCAGTTCGGCAACGCCCGGCAAGCCGGTGCTGCTTTCTACGCCGCGCCCATCGAGCAGCAGCCGCGCCTCGTGCACCTCCAGCCGGATCGGGAGCCGCGCGAAGTCGGCTCCACCGCATGGACGGTGGGCATGCTCACGGACCTCGGCGTGTACCAGCACCCGAACAAGCTCCTCGCCAACGATCTGCTGGTGGACGTGGACGTGCGCGCGGGCTACTTCAGCGCGATGGAGCAGTCCGTCATCAACGGGCTCCATGTCACCGACTGGACAGCGGCCACGGACAGCAGTCGATGGGTGGTGCCCAAGCTCGATCAGCGTCTGTACGGTGACTTGCAGGAGCTGACGATGAACCACCGGGAGCTGGCGCTGCAGGCCTGGCTCGACCATGCGCCTGAGGATGTGCAGCGTCCCACGTTCATTGACCTGTCCACCGGGCAGGTCGCCACGCTGGACAAGACGGCCGACATGAGCGTGGCCAGGAGCGTCCAGCGCTACGTGTACGGGCAGCTCCCGGTGCTGGTGCCGCCGCTTGACCCGAAGGCCGCACACCTTGCGCCGGCCCATGCCGCAGCGATGGCGCTGCTGCCACAGGACCGGTCAGCCACGGCGACGCAAGAAGCCACCGCCGGCGCCCCGACACCGCCTGAGCCAATGCCGCAGGCAACCCAGCCCGAGCCCTTGAAAGGAGCCTCCGTGAGCGAACAGCAGAACCCGGCGCCCAAGCCACAGCAGCAGGTTTCCGAGAAGCAGGCTGGCGAGCCGGTGCGCAACGGCAGCAGCGTGATGGAACGCCTCACGTACAGCAAGCGCAGCACGCCTGAAGGCGTGTGCTATGACGTGCGGGCCTACGACGCTGGCAACAAGCTGCTGGCCGAGCACAAGGACGTCTCACTGGACGATCTGTCGGTGCCGCTGGGACAGCGCGTGGTCAATGCGCTCATCGACGCCAAGGGGCGCACCGGCACCATCACTGCTGCGCAGATCGAAGCGCCGGAGCAGCGCCCGGTGCAGGCGGCGCGCGCCGAAGTGGTGAACACCATCGAGCCGGCCGCGGAGCGCGTGCAGGCAGCGGTGCAGCAGGCTGCTCAGGAGACACAGCAGACTGCTGCACCTGAGCCGGTGGCACAGCCCTCACGGCCTGCCTGGCAGGACATGCGTTTCTTCCAGCACGCCCTGCATGACCACACCGAGGGCGGACGCGTGGCGCGTGAAATGGTGGGCGTGCCCGAGCCCGCCGCTGCCGCTGTGCCGGCACCGCAGCCGGCGCAGCCGCTGGACCCACGCTCTGCGAAGGAGGCCAGGCAGCGCGAACTGCTGGCGGCGCTGTACGAGCGGTTCGACGTGCGCGGCAACGACTACCTGTTCAAGGGCGAGGCGGGCCGCGTGGCCTTCACCGACCACGGCAAGCAACTGTCCAGCAAGACGGACATCCCGGCGGTCGTACGCGCCATGGCCGACATGGCGCAGGCCAAAGGTTGGGAGGGTATCCGTATCAATGGCACGCCAGAGTTCAAGCGGTCCGTGTGGCTGGAGGCCAGCCTGCGCGGCATCGACGTGCAGGGCCACACGCCCACCGCCGAGGACCGCAAGCGGCTGACGCAGGCCCAGGCACAGCAGCAGGCCGCGAAGGAGAAGCAGGGGCCGCAACAGGCCGCAGCGAAGCAGCCCGAGCGCAGCGGCAACACGATGGAGCAGGCCGCGCCGGCACAGGGCAGCGCCCAGCAGCCGGCGCAGCAGCAGCCCGCCGCACGGGCCGCCCAGCAGGCGGCACAGCAGTCGCAGGCGCCCGCGGTCGACGTGAAGCGCGAGCAGGCGATGAACGCCATGCGCTCCTATCTGGACACCCAGAAGCTCGATGCCGCGACCGTAGCGGACGCCATGAAGGAGTGGGGCGCGCATATCGACAAGGCGATTGCGCAGGGCAAGGCAGTGCCCACGGTGCAGGTCTATGACCCGGCGGTGGCACGCACTGCGGCGCCGACGCAGGCTGTCGTGCCACAGGTGGCCACGCAGGAGCGAGCGGCTCCCACTAGGTAACAGCCCCGCATCCGTGCCCGGGGGGAGCTGCAACTCCGGGTTGTCCTTTTTTCACCCCACGCCTTGCCTGGCCTGCCGCTCGCGGGTCCAGTCATCGACCATCAGGAGCCAGCCATGAACCACCCGACGACAACTCGCCGCAACCTCGCGGTCATCGACGCGCTGGCCTGGCCCGCGCTGGTGCAGTGGGGCGCCTTCCAGCAATTCGGCCCGGAGGCGTTCGGGCTGCCGCTGCTGCTCATCGGCATCTGGACGCTGTTCCGGCTCAACGCCGCGCTGGAAAACCGGCGCATGACCTTCCGCGTCGCCTTCCCGGTGCTGGGCATGTGGATCATGCCCGGCGACGAGATTGGCGGCGGCCCCTACCGCTTCACCACGGCGCTGCTGCTCACCTGGGCCATCTGCGGCGCCATCATCCTGGGGGTGTTCTGGGGGCTGTACCTCGTGCTCGGCCCCTGAGGCGGCCGCTGTTACGCAAAGGGCGCCCGGGAAGGCAGCGGCTCACGCGGCATTTTCAGAAACGATAGTGATGGGCAAAGTTGCGAAGCTCCGCCAACGTTGTATTGAATCCCTAGCACCGCGGTTGGCACAGATAGCTGCGGTTGCCCGACAGCAACAGGAACGCCGCGCGGCTTCGACACCCAACGGGAAGGCGTCCTGTCCAAAGGAAGAACCGGGTGAGGATGAGAGGCAGGGTGCCTCGCCTACAGCGGACTCACCATCCGAAAGCAATACCGTCGCCGGCCAGCGAAATCCTGTCTGACCTGATTATCCCCGGTATTCAGATTGCTACTCACTGTGAGTTGGCTGTATGGCCTTGATTGCCTGGGCCTTCTCGCTACTCACACTTTTCGTCTTCTCAGCGCGGCGACGGCACCGACGTCTTGCCCAGGACGCTCAACGGCGGACGACCAAGGCGCACAAGTTGCGCACGTGCCGCGGGCCCGGACGCAAGTCGCCGAGCGAGCGCAACGCCAGTGGTCCGGCCGCGGCGTCCAGCGCCTTGCCATCCTGGGTCGAGATGACCAGCACCTGCTCGCCCAGGCTTGAGTTGAAGAGCTCGCCCCAGCTGAACACAGCGCGGTAGCCGTCGGTCGCCACGGCCTCGATCACGCCCACGCGGGCGCCCCTATCCGTCGGCGCACCGAAGCCAGCGCGCGCCAGCACGTCACGCAACAGCACACCGGCATAGGTCACGCTGCGCTCGCTGGCGCCACTGGCGCTCGACGACACCGTCTGCCGCTGCACAAGACTGACCTGCGGCAGAGCCGCCAATCCTGCGGCGTCCAGGGCGACGCCGGCAGGGTTCGCCCCTTCGACCGATAGCAGCGTCGTAGGCGCGCGGGGTCGCGTGTCCGCAGGGCAAGCGGCGGCGGCCCAAGGCAAGGCCGTGAGCGCGGCGCAAAGCACGACGGTTTTCTTCATGAAGTCCTCCAGTGTTGGCCATGCAGTCTCGTGCCGGAAGACGCACGACCGTGGCCAGCCCCGTTCCCAGGTTCAACGTCTGTGCCGACGGGTGTACTGGCGACCCTCCCGGCACGATCCATGCACTACGATACGTTATGAAGTGAGGTATGTAACGTTTGTCTGGAATGTCCGAGTTGCTACAACAGTTCGACGCGGCGCCCTTGGCGCTCACCCTGCAGGTGGCCATCGTGGCCACGCTGCTGGCCCTGCTGCTGGGCGTGGCGCTGGGCTGGGCGTTCGCCCGCACCCGGCTGCCCGGACGCGGCGTGCTGGAGGCGGTGTGCATGCTGCCGCTGGTGCTGCCACCGACGGTGCTGGGCTACGGCATCCTGCTGCTCATGGGCCGCCACGGCGTGCTGGGCGGTTGGCTGCGCGAGCACTTCAACTACACGGTCATCTTCAACTGGCACGGCGCGGTGCTGGCCTCGGCGCTGGTGGCGCTGCCGCTGGTGCTCAAGGCCGCCAGCACCGCCTTCTCGCAGGTGGACCGCAACCTGGAGGCCGCCGCGCGCACGCTGCGCCAGTCACGCTGGAGCGTGTTCGCGCGCGTGACGCTGCCGCTGGCCTGGCCCGGCATCCTGGCCGGCACGCTCCTGGCCTTCGCCCGTGCCATGGGCGAGTTCGGGGCCTCGCTCATGGTGGCGGGCTCCATCCGCGGCCAGACGCAGACCGCCTCCATGGCCATCTACGACGCCGTGCAGTCCGGCCAGGACCAGGCCGCGCTGCTGCTGGCTTTTGTGATCTCAGCCGTGTCGGTGGCCATCCTCGTGGCCTCCAACCGTTTCCTGGCCGCGCGCTGATCCGCATACCCCAACGACCTACCCCTGGAGCCTTCCAACCATGAGACTCTCCCGCCGCCTTGCCGCAGTGCTCGTCCTGGCTGCCGCGCCGCTGATGGCCGCCGCGCAGCAGCTCACGGTGTCCGCCGCCGCCAGTCTCACCGACGCGTTTCGCGAGATCGGCACGCGCTTCGAGGCCGTCAAGCCCGGCACGACGGTGCGCTTCAACTTCGCCGCCTCCGGCGTGCTGATCCAGCAGATCCTGCAGGGCGCGCCGGTGGACGTGTTCGTGAGCGCCGACCAGGAGACCATGGACCGTGGCGTCAAGGAGAAGGTTCTTGATGCCGCCACGCGCCGGGACTTCACCAGCAACTCGCTGGTCATGGTCACGCCCATGGCCGGCGCGCCGACGCTCTCCAGGATCGCTGACCTGACCCGGCCCGAGGTCAAGCGCGTGGCCATCGGCAAGCTCGCCACCGTGCCCGTGGGCCGCTACACGAAGCAGTCCCTCGAAGCAGCCAAGGTGTGGGAGGCGGTGGAGCCCAAGTTCGTGTTCGCCGACAGCGTGCGCCAGGTGCTGGACTACGTCGCGCGTGGCGAGGTGGAAGCCGGCTTCGTCTACCGCACCGACGCCGAGCTGATGAAGGACAAGGTGCGCGTCGTACTCACCGCGCGTGACCATGCGCCGGTGACGTACCCAGCGGCGGTCGTGACGGACAGCAGGCAGCCGGCGCTGGCACGCGAGTTCGTGGCGTTCCTCTCCTCGGCCGAGGCGCAGTCCATCCTCGGCCGCTACGGCTTCGGCAAGCATGATTGACGTCGCCGTCGAGCTCTCGGTCAGTGACGGGCGCCGGCGCTTCGACCTGGACGTGCGCTTTGCCAGCGAGGCACCGGTGGTCGCGCTCTACGGCCCATCGGGCGCGGGCAAGTCGCTCACGCTGCAGGCCATGGCCGGGCTGCTGCGGCCGAACGCCGGGCACGTGCGCGTGGGTGGACGCACCTGGTTTGACAGCGCCGGCGGCATCGCCGTTCCGGCCGAGCAGCGCGGTGCGGGCTACCTGTTCCAGCACTACGCGCTCTTTCCGCACCTGAGCGTGCGCGACAACGTCGCCTTCGGGCTCACGGCCTGGTGGCGGCGCCTGTCGCGCGCCGACGCCCGGCGCGTGGACGAGTTGCTTGACGGCTTCGGCCTCACGGCGCTGGCGCACAGCCGCCCGGTCACGCTCTCGGGCGGCCAGCAGCAGCGCGTGGCACTGGCGCGCGCCCTGGCGTGCAACCCCCAGGTGCTGCTGCTGGACGAGCCCTTCGCGGCGCTCAACCCGATGCTGCGCCAGCAGCTGCGCGAGGAGCTTGGCGCGGTGCGCCAGCGCTGGGGCATCCCGGCGGTGATGATCACGCACGACATGGAAGACGTCCTGGCGCTGGCCAACGTCGCCTTCCTCATCGAGGGCGGCCGCGCGGTGCGCGAGGTGGACCTCGACCGTGCGCTGAGCCGCGAGGTGGCCCAGCAGGCACTGCAGCCACAGCCACCCCGCGCGCCGCGTGCCCTGGAGGCACGGCTGCGGGCCTTGCTGGCCGCGGGCCACACCGCCACGACATGAGCCGCGCCGCGACGCCAGGATCAGCCTCGGCGTGCACCGGCAGCCGTGCTCGCCCGCCACAACCCGGCATTTCCGGCCACCTGGATGCCTTCCAGTTTTTCATTCCGGCCCACAGGCCAAACCCATAGAGGAACGCCATGAAGACTTCTGCCCGCAACCAGTTTCCCGGCACCATCTCCGCCGTCAACAAGGGGCCCGCCACCTCGCAGGTGACCATCGGCATCGCCGGCGGCCTGGAGATCACGGCCTCGATGACCACCGGGGCGGCCGAGCGCCTGGCTGTGGCCGTCGGCCAGGAGGCCATTGCGCTGGTCAAGTCCTCCGAGGTGGTGCTGGTCACGGACTTCGCCGGCTACAAGCTCTCGGCGCGCAACCAGCTCGCTGGCACCATCTCCCGGGTGCAGAGGGGCGCCGTGACCTCGCTGGTGGGCGTCACGCTGCCCGGGGGCGCCGTCGTCACGGCCAGCGTCACCAACGACGCGGTGGACGCCCTGGGCCTGGCTGTTGGCCAGCAGGCCACGGCCACCTTCAAGGCCTACGCCGTGATGGTGGCGGTGAAGCCCTGAGGATGGGATCTCGCCGCCCTCTGGATGATGCCGTGCTGCGTGCTCTCCTCGACGAGGACGCGCCGCACGGCGACCTGACCACCGAGTCGCTGCCATTGGCCGGCTTGGGCAGCGTGCGCTTCACGGCCCGCGCCGACATGACGCTCAGCGGCGTGGAGGAGGCGGCGCGACTGTTCGAGCTGGCCGGCGCGGCAGCTGATGTGATGCGGCCTTCGGGTGCCCGCGTTGCCACCGGCAGCCTGCTCCTGCAGGCCCGCGGCCGGCCCGACGCACTGCTGCTGGCCTGGAAGGCGGCGCAAACGCTGGTGGAGAGCATGTCCGGCATCGCCGGCGGCGTGCGCCACATCCTGGATGCGCTCGACGCGGCCAGCTGCACAGTGCCCGTGGCCTGCACGCGCAAGAACTTTCCCGGCACGCGCGTGTTCGCTGCCCGTGCCGTCAAGGACGGTGGCGGTGTGATGCACCGCCTGGGCCTGTCGGAGAGCCTGCTGGTGTTTCCCGAGCACCTGCTGTTTGTCGCCCCGCAACAGGGGCAGCAGGCGTTGACCGAGCTGCGCCGACGGCAGCCGGAGAAGCGCCTGGTGGTGGAAGTCGGCTCGGAGGCCGAAGCCCTGGCTGCAGCCGCGGCCGGCGCCGACGTGCTGCAGCTCGAACGCTTCGCGCCCGAGGCACTGGCGGCCCTGCGCGCCACGTTGCAGCAGCACGGGCTGCAGGTGAAGCTGGCCCCGGCCGGGGGCGTCAACGCCACCAACGCCGTGGCCTACGCCCGCGCTAGCGCCGATCTGCTCGTGAGCTCTGCCCCGTATTGGGCGCCACCGGCGGATGTGAAGGTGGCGTTCATGCGCAGCGACGGGGCCTGAGCCGGCGCCCGGCCCGGCTACAGCCCCAGCTCCTCCTCCCGTACCACCAGCACCGGCTGGTTCACGACCCGCGGCGCGCAGGACTCCAGCCGCTCGATGCGGTCCACCTGCAGCAGCCAGTAGCCCGAACGCAGCCGCCACGCCGTGCGGCGCTCGTGGCCCAGCAGCACGTCGATGGGCTGCTCATCGATGTCGAAGCCCTCGGCCACCGCGGTGTGGTCGTGACGAATCCAGCAGCGCCGTCCCTCGCTGTCCACGCCGACGAGCTTGATGGCCAGCGCTTCTTCGTCTTCGTGTTGCCGGAAGGCCCGGGGCCATACCACCAGGCCCTCGAAGCAGCTGGGCACGGTTCGATGCCAGGCATCGTAGGTCGCGTCGATCTCAGGCATGGCCGCACTTCCCCTGGTCAGGCGCTTCGGCCCGCAAGGCGCCCAGGTCGGGGTCCGCCCACACCCGCTGCCCTACCAGCGGCTGCCACGCCGCGGCGTCGGCGTGCGGCAGCGGCAAGCGCAGGTACTGGTCCGCGGACAACATCACCAGTGCCTCCAGGCCGCCGCAGGCCTGGGATAGGCCACGAAGCATGACGGCCCGCCAGGAGCCGTGACTGGAACACGTCCTCATATCCGCTTCCTCCTTTGTTCGCTATGTAGCTTTTTACACAGCGCACGGAGAGGATGCAAGGAGCGGGCCACCGCAGCGACGCCAGGCGGATGCGAGGCGGGATGGGAAGGGGGGCTGGGCAGGCCCTACCAGACCTTGACCAGCTCGATGCGGCGCAGCCCCTGCACGTAGCGCGGACCGGTGGCCACGTCGTGGCGCGAGAACAGCACGAAGGTGCCCTTGTCGAGCGGCAGCGCGGAGCCGTCCTGGGCATAGGCCACCACGATGCCGCGGCCCAGCGGCGAGTTGAAGACCTCGCCCCACGAGTACAGTGCCCGGTAGCCGCCTCGACCCTCGGCCACGAGCGCCGTACGCTTGTAGTCCACGCGCTGCTCGAAGGCCGGGTGCGCGCGCATGATCAGGTCGCCCAGGAACACCGCGCGCACCGGCGGCAGCACGCCGTGCGAGCCGTCCCACGTGCAGATCACGTCGAAGTCCTGCACCAGGGTGCCGTCCATGGCGTCCAGCGCGGCGGCATCGAGCTCCAGTGGCTTGCGCACCCAGCCTTCGATGCGCAGCGTGGTGGCCAGCGCTTCAGGCGCGGCCGGCGTCGCAGGTGCGTCTGTGGCGCAGGAATCAATGATCGCGATGGACATGACGCCCTCCCGGAAGTCGGCTGTCAGCGGCTCGCGGCGTCCTGCGACGGCTGGGGACTCGCGAGCCGCGTTCCCGCCAATTATCCAGTACGCGTGCTCTATGGCCATGTCGGGGCAGCGCACCGGTCGTGGACCGCTCACGCCTTCGGCGTGGACACGGGCGTGGCTTCGGACGGTCCAGAATGCCATGGTTCTGCCAGGAAGATCCGCTCATGTCCGACGCCAGCCTGCTGACCGGCGAGCTCAAGCTCGCCGGCCGGCTCGACGCCCGCTTTTTCGCCCTGCTCGACGCCATCGAAGCCACCGGTTCGCTCAACCGCGCCGCCGCGACGGCGGGCTACAGCTACCGCGGCGCCTGGCTCGTGCTGGAGACGGCGACCAACCTGGCCACGCAGCCGCTGCTCGAGCGCAGCGTCGGCGGTGCGCGCGGCGGTGGCTCGCGGCTCACCCCCACCGCGCACGCCCTGCTGGATGCCTGGCGCCACCTGCAGGCCACGCATCGCGAGTACCTCAGGACCCAGGAGGCCTGGCTGCTGCAGCAGCCGCAGCTCTCGGGCGTGCTCAAGCGCATGTCGATCAAGGCCACGGCGCGCAACCAGTTCGCCGGGACGATCACTGCGGTGGAGAGCGGGCCGGTCACCTCGCTGATCACGGTGGCGTTGGCCGGCGGCCAGGAGATCGCGGCCACCCTCACCAGCACTGCAGTGAGGCGCCTGCAGGCCAAGCCCGGCGCGGACGCCATCGCGATGGTCAGCTCGTCGTCCGTAGCACTGGTGACCCACTTCGAGGGCTACCAGCTGTCGGCGCGCAACCAGCTCGCCGGCACCGTGTCGCGCATCGACAAGGGCGATGTGTCGAGCCTCGTTCATCTGACGCTGCCCGGCGGCGGCGTCATCACCAGCTCGGCGACCAACGACGAAGTCGAAGAGCTTGATCTTGCCGTGGGGCAGCCAGCCACTGCCACGTTCAAGGCGTATGCGGTAACCATCGCAGTGGCGAGGCGCCATTCGACGCAGGAGCCGGCTGCGACGCAGGATGGTTGATCAAGTGTGCATGGCGCCCGCTGGCCGTGAGCAGCATTGGGCCGTCATCGGCGCAAGAACAGCAGTGGCGCTGGCCTCTCTCAACTCGGGAAGGGTTAAACAACCGGATCAGGGCCGATCCGTTTGAGCTTTCCCTCGATCTCCGCCTTCAGCTCGGCTACCTGGTCGTTCAGGGTCAGGTTCACGGACGCCAGCACGGCCAGTTCCCTCTTGAGCTGCTCCCGCTCGGCAGTGACCTCCCGCAGACGCTGGCGAGCAGCCACCAGGTCTGCGCGCACCTCGTCGCGCTGCCTGCGCGTGCTGCGACCCACGAGGGCCCGGATCTCTTCGGCGATGTCGGGGTAGGTGTTGTGCACCAGCGAGGGGTCCACGCCAGCCTCCAGCGCCACCGCCCGGATGCTCATCTTCAGGCCCTTGTTCTTGACCCGCAGCATCGCGAACCGCAGTTCCTCCAGCGTCTTTTCCCGGTTGCGCTGCCGGGGCGCATGGGCCGCTGGCTGGGGTGCCTGCCGTGCGGTCGTCACTGGTGGCTTCATGGGAGGGTTCCCGTCTTGGCGTAGGTTTCGGCCTGCTCCCTGGTCGGCAAGGGCACACCAAGGTTACTCAGGACCTCTTCGGAGCGCCGGATCGCCCGCTGGGCCTTCTGCACCACGGCGGGCCCGCAGTCGGTGATGGCCGCCAGGCTCAGGTTGTCCAGGTGGATCATCTGCCAAGTGATGGCCTGGTCGCGATCGATGACGGCCTGCGAACACCCGGCGCACTTCGCAGGGTCGTAGACCCCCTGGCCGTGGCAGCCTCGGGTACCACTGAGGCACCACGCATGCCCCGTGCTGCGGACCTCGACCGCCTCGGCGGTGTACAGCAGCAGATCCTCGAGGTCTCGCACAGGCGTGGCCCGGGTCTGCATCAGCTTCCTGCCGGAGCCGCCGCTCAGCGGCGCGTCGGGCTGCATCCAGCCTTCCATCAGATCGACGCGCGCCTTGACCTGCTCGTCCTCCATCTCGCGGTACAGCGCCAGGTCCTGGTAAGGGTTGGAGGCGTAGAGTTGGGTCCACGACATCGACGTGTGCTTGAGCTGCCACTTGAGGAACACCAGGCCCATGCGCCCCAGGCGCGAATTGGCCACGTTGTAGGCGAACGTGCGCCGGCACTGGTGGTTGGCCAGGTCCCAGTCCGTGCCCGCGGCACGAGCCAGGGTCTTGAGCTGGTAGTTGCAGGCGTGTGCGCTCATCACCTCGACCCGTGAGCCGGTACCGAGGTGGTCAGAGCGTGACTTGTCCAGGCCCAGGAACAGGTGCTCGCCGATTTCACGAACGTGGTTGAGACGGCCCAGAGCTTCCGCGACGCTCATGCAGTTGAACAAGCGACTTCCTTGGTCAGGAGATTCTCGCAACTGTCCCTCAAGCCAGCGGGCTTCGTCGGCCAGACGCTGCTGCAGCGGCTCGGCGTAGCGCTGCAGGATTTTCAACGCGCCCACTGCTTCTGGCGCAATCAGGTAGTCCACCGGGCCTTTGCGGGTCTTGATCTCTCGGGTGCGCACCCAGTGGAAGGCGACTCCGTTGCTCAACTCGCTTCGCCAGCAGCCGCTGGTGAGTTCCATGCTCTCGCTGTTGCGCATGCCCGAGGTGGCCTGTGTCAGGTACAGCACGGCGTCCCGCACCGCAGTGAGCTCGGGTGAGTTGGCCGCGATCTTCCCCGCGTCCCTGGCCTGGAGCAGTGCATCCGCCTCGGCAAGACACGCTTCGCAATGCGCGAAGAGCGCGCGCTGCACTGAACGTGGGACCACGGGTGTCTTGCCGGTGTGCCCGCACGGACCGCTGTCGTCGTGGTGACCGCAGGCGTGGGCGAACGTGTCTCCGCCCCAGGGATGCTGGGGCAGCGGATGGAATACCTCCATCGGGAAGTGCCAGACGAGATTGACGACCTCGAGCCTGTTCCGGACGGAATTCGGCTGGAGTTGGCGTCGCGGCTTGGCGAGTTCCTCCGACAGGTTCAGGCCGCGCGACGTCGCGATGTAATCGCACAGGTGGACTGCGAGCACTTGGCCGAAGTTGTGAAGGCCCAGGGATGCCAAGTACCGCAAGACGTGAACCGCTTCCTGCCCCACCATCGCCACTGCGCTTGCTGACCATGACCTCCCATGTGGGCCGCGGCGCAGCGCGCAGTACAGCGCCGCCTTGGCATCGTCCACCAGGGGCTTCGGGACGTTGTCCGGCCAGGCGATGGCGTGCCGGGAGGCACTCCTGTTCTTGGCCTTCGTCTCGACGGCCATGTTCCAGATCCGGTCGCCGAAGCGGCTCACCGGGTGCTCGTTGCCCTGCCCATCAGCCACGGCGGTGATGACGACAAAGTCGCGCTCAGCCTGCGACATTCCCGCCAGGCTGACCGGCTGGACGGCCAGCAGCTCGAAGGCCTGGGGGCGCACATGGGATCGGAGCGTGTCGATGGCCGCCGACGCCCGCCCAGCAAGCACTCGGGCTCCGCTGCAGAGCACGGTGGCCCCTGCGGCATCAGCACCCGACAGCAGCGGCGGTTCGTGCTGAGGCTCCTTCGCCGTCTGGGCACAGCCGTCCTGGCGCAGGATTTTCCGGCTACGTGGGGCCATGACGGTCCTCCGTTGTGCCGCCCAGCAGTGCCATGGGGGCGTCACGACCGGGCTCGGGCTGACGCGTACGCGCCCGGCGGCTCACGGTCATCTGGTGATACCAGAAGGGATGCAAGCACGTCTCGGTTTTCGCACGCGCCTGCCTGACGTTGCCGGGCGGGAACTGGCGGTGCGTGAAGTCGTCGATGAACGAGATGGCGACCCTGTAACGGTCTCGCAGCTCTTCGAGAGCGTCGTCGCTGCCGCGCTCGGGTCCCAGCGCCGCATCGAGGTGTTCCAGTTCCGCCTTGGCGAAGGCCTGGAAGCTCAACAGCCGCCACAGCTCTTGCACCGTGCCTGTGACGGCGAAGCTGGAGCAGAACAGGCACATCACATAGCGGTCGCAGTGGTTGTGCCCATCGCGGGGCGCGTGCTCGCCGTTGAGCGTGTCTTTGCAGCCAGACACGGGCGTGGGCTGCGGCAGCGAACTCGGCATGCCGCTTCGTTCGGTCTCAGGGTGCGAGACCGCGATGACGCAGGGCTCGATAGGCATTCCCCCGCGATTCATTGCGCCGCCGCGCATCAGGGCGGCGTAGTCTTCGTTCATGAACCTCGCTGCCTCGGCCTTTCGGGCGTCGTTCAGCGAGCCATAGTGGAGGGCCGATACCTGGGGCGTGTTGCCCATCAGGTTCGCCGTCTTCGCCAGGTCGCCATCGGTGAGGCGCAATGCGCGCTCGAAGAACGACTTGCGCAGCCGACTGAAGTTGAGCCGCAGCGGCTGGTCGTCATCACCGCGCAACTGGTGCCGCTTGACCAGGGTGCGGATGGCGCAAGACACACTTTCACTCGTCAGGCAGGTGACCAAGCCCTTCGTCGACGAAGCGGCCTCCTCGGACCGGTACAGCCATACCCGGTTCTTGTATCGCACCGGTGCCTCGTCCACGAGGGCTTCGGTGCTCTTGACCGCCTGCTGCAGGACCGCTGCCTCCGCCAGCGCGAAGACCATGTCGCTCTCGCACTGCGGCCCGGACTGGGTACCACCCGGCCCGGCGCGACCAACGCCGGACTTGATGGTCTTGCCGCGGTACTTGACGGTACGGATGCGAATCGTGCCGGGCAGCACGCCTGGTGCCATGGCATCCCGATGCAACTCCAGCAGCGGCGTGAGGTTGGTCCCCTGCCGATGGGCAACCAGCAGCAGCCTCAGCGCCTGCACGTCCCTGGGTATGAGCATCAGCCGCTGATGATGGGCCGCCACAAGGTCCGCCTTGATCGCCTGGGCCAGACGCCCCTGCTCAGCGTCGCTGAGACCGGTGTGGCGGTTGCCACCGTCTCCTCTAGGCAGCGGCGCTCGCCTGAAGAACCGTGTCGGCTCGCCTAGGATGAAGCCCTGCGTGAACATCTCCAGCACAACGGCCTTGACGCTCTTGAATATGGTCCGCGTCGATCCTTCGGTCCAGCCCAGACACCGAGCGCGTTCCCGCATCCAGCTGATGTACGTCTCGATGTGCAGCGGGCAAAGGTCAGCCGGCGTTGCCACGCGTGGGGTCACACGGCCTTCAGTGAGGTAAGACAGGAACTGCGGGACTTGCTTCGCGTACCTGGTGACGGTGCTGGTCTGGCGTGTGCCCGACAGGAGCATGGCCCTGAGACAGGCCACTGTCGCCCAGACCCAGGCGTCGATGCCCCGGCCCAGCCAGGCGTTGAAGTCGAAGGTTCTTACGCCACAGGCGAATCGGGCGTCAGATCCGAGCAAGGCCACCATGTCGATGCGCGCGCCACCGGGATAGGGAAGGGACGGGGCACCACCGGGCACTTCAGTAGCCGCGAGGGCGTCTTCCCTGCGGGCCGCGCTGGTTTGGTAGACCTTCGTTTTTGCCATGCGCAAGCCTGCGGGGTGGGGCAGTGAATGCTACGAAGCCGCGGTGCGCAGCGCTGGCGCCACGCCGTAGAGGCGGTCGAACTCGGCCATCATCGACAGCGCCTCGGCGCCCAGCAGCCGCTCGATCTGCTGTAGGTAAACCATGGTCGTCTGCACGCTCTTGTGCCCGAGGCGGTCGCGCACGTACATGAGCGGCTCCAGCCTGATGTCTGGGTGGGCCTTGAGCAGCAGCAGCGTGTGGATAGCGTAGCTGTGGCGCAGCATCAGCGGCCGGATGTCGAAGCCGACCTTGCGCCCCAGGTCCTGCATGACCTTGAGCGCCGATGCCTTGCCGTACGCGTTGCCATTGGTTGTCAGCAGCAGCGCCTTCGACTCGCCTCGCGGGATGACGCTGCGGTTGCGCTCGAACTGAGTAAGCGGCTGGGCAAGTCATGCAGCGCCGGGACGGCGCTGATGGCGGCCGATCT
>NZ_CALAOH010000138.1 GCF_937926365.1 uncultured Azohydromonas sp.
TGTGCGAGCGCGAGAACGTGCGCAAGCGCTTCACGCCCGCGGCGCTGGAGAAGCTTGCCGCCTACCGTTGGCCGGGCAACGTGCGCGAACTGCGCAACGTGGTGCAGCGCGCCTTCGTGATGGCCGAGGGCGAGCAAATCACCGACGAGTGGCTGCCCAGCGACCCACCTTCGGCCGAGGCCGCCGCCGGCACGGGTACTGCCGCTGCCACACCCGCCGGGCGCGGCGAGGCCAGCATCTCCATCCGGCTGGGCACCTCGATGGCCGAGGCCGAACGCCAGCTCATCCTGGCCACGCTGCGCCACTTCAACCAGCATAAGGAACGCACCGCCGCCGTGCTGGGCGTGAGCCTCAAGACGCTCTACAACCGGCTCAAGGAGTACGCCGCCGAGGACAAGGGTGACGGTGAGCCCGGCGAGCCCGGTGGCGATGGCGGCACCGCCTGACCCAGACCCTGCCCTGACTCTCCGGCCACGGCCGCCCACGGGCGGCCGTGGCCTTTTTGCGTGCACTCTTTCCACGCCTTCCGGGCCTCGCCGCGGGCCGGCGCCGTCACCTCGGGGGGCTGGTCACCGCGGCCCGGCGCACGTCGCTTGCTGCGCCAGCGCCGAGGGTGCCCTTTACCGGTACCCAGGGAGAAGCCATGAGCACGGAATCGTCCGCCAGCGGCGCCAGCACGTCACTATCCGCCGCAAGCGTGGCGCCCGAAGGAGACTGGCGCCTGGAGAAGGACAGCATGGGGGAGGTGCGCGTGCCCGCGCATGCGCTGTGGGGCGCGCAGACGCAGCGCGCGGTGGAGAACTTCAATTTCGGCAGCGGCCCCATGCCGGCCGCCTTCGTCGAGGCCCTGCTGCACCTCAAGGCCGCGGCGGCGCGGGCCAACGAGCAGCTCGGCCTGCTGGAGCCGGCGCTGGCACAGGCCATCGCCGACAGTGCCGACGCGCTGCTGGCCGACCCGCGGCACCCGGCGCATTTCCCGGTCGAGGTGTTCCAGACCGGCTCGGGCACCAGCTCGAACATGAACGCCAACGAGGTGCTGGCGACGCTGGCCGCCCAGCGCCTCGGCAAGCCGGTCAGCCCCAACGACCACGTCAACTTCGGCCAGAGCAGCAACGACACCGTCCCTTCGGCCATCCACGTCGCCGCGGCGCTGCAGTTGGAGCGCGCGCTGCTGCCGGCGCTGGCACACCTGGCCTTGGCGCTGGAGAACAAGGCGCCCACGCTGCGCCAGTACGTCAAGACCGGCCGCACGCACCTGATGGACGCCATGCCGGTGCGCTTCGACCAGGTGCTCGGCGGCTGGCGCGCGCAGGTGCAGCAGGCCATCAACGGGCTGTGCGCGCTGCAGCCGGCCGTCGCCACGCTGGCGCAGGGCGGCACCGCCGTGGGCACGGGCGTCAACACCCATCCCGAGTTCGCCGCCACCCTGTGCGCGCTGCTGCAGAAACGCACCGGCATCCACTTCCAGCCCGCGGCGGAGCGTTTTTCGCTCATGGGCGCGCAGGACACGGCCGTGCAGCTCTCCGGGCAACTCAAGGCCACGGCGGTGTGCCTGATCAAGATCGCCAACGACCTGCGCTGGATGAACTCCGGCCCGCTGGCCGGGCTGGCGGAAATCGAGCTGCCGGCGCTGCAGCCGGGCAGCTCGATCATGCCGGGCAAGGTCAACCCGGTGATCCCGGAAGCCGTGGCGATGGCCGGCGCGCAGGTCATCGGCAACGACGCCGCGATCACCCTGGCCGGCCAGTCCGGCAACTTCGAGCTCAACGTGATGCTCCCGCTGGTGGCGCGCAACCTGCTGGAGAGCCAGCAGCTGCTGGCGGCCGCGGCCCGCGCGCTGGCCGACCGCGCCATCGCAGGATTTACCGTCAACGAGGCCAGCCTGCGCGCGGCGCTGTCGCGCAACCCGGTGCTGGTGACGGCGCTCAATCCGCTGGTGGGCTACCTGAAGGCCGCCGAGATCGCCAAGGCGGCCTACAAGCAGGGCCGGCCCATCATCGACGTGGCCGAAGAGATGACGGACCTGGGCCGGGAAAAACTGCAGGAACTGCTGGACCCGGCCCGACTGACGGAGGGAGGACTTTGATCGCCATTCGCCCCTATGCGCCCGCGGACCTCAAGACGCTGGTGGCGCTGTTCACCGCCGCCGTCCACACCCTGGGCGCGCCGCACTACGGCCGGCAGCAGCTCGACGCCTGGGCGCCGCGCCCGCCCGACCTGGACACCTGGCGCCAGCGCTTCGAGGCGCAGCACACGCTCGTGGCCGAGGACGCGCTGGGCCCCTGCGGCTTCGTCTCCTGGCGCGACGACGGCTACATCGACACGCTCTATACCGCCCCGCGCTGCGCTCGCCGCGGCGTGGCCACGCGGCTGGTGCAAGCCGCCGAGGACGCGCTGAGCGCCGCCGGCGTGACCGAGCTCAGCACCGAGGCCAGTCTCGCCGCCTGGCCCTTCTTCGAGACCCGCGGCTTCGAAGTGGTGGAGCCGCAGACCGTCACGCGCCGCGGCGCCAGCTTCACGCGCTTCCTGATGCGCAAGGAAAACGCCGCCTGAGCGGCGGCGTTTCGAACAACCCGTCACACCCGCACAGGCGGGTGTCCACGCGCTCCAGGCTGCGTCCTGCCTGGCGTGGATGCCCGCCTGCGCGGACATGACGGGACGCTTTGGCCGGCAGCCCGCTCAGGGCCAGCTGCTCTCGCGCATCGGAATCACCGTCACTTCCGGGATCACGGTTTCCTCGTCCTGCAGCAGGCAGAAGCGCACCGCCTTGGCCACCTGCACCGGGTCCTGCAGCACGCCGGGGTCGATGTCGGGGAAGCGGTCGAGCAGGAAGGGCGTGCGCATGCCGCCGGCCACCACCGCCGTGACCTTGATGCCCTTGGGCCGCAGCTCCGCGTGCAGCGCGTGCGACAGGCCCAGCAGCCCCCACTTGGTGGCGTGGTAGGCGGCGGCGTTGGGCCAGGCGCGCTTGGAGGCCGTGGAGGCGATGTTGACGATGTGCCCGCCGCCGCAGGACGAGTCACGCCCCATCAGCGCCGCGGCATGCTTGGCGACGTAGAACGGGCCGCTGAGGTTGGTGCTGACGATGCGCTCCCAGTCGAAGCCGTGCAGTTCGGCCACGGGCACGGTGATGTCGATGGCGGCGTTGTTGACCACCGCGTCCAGCCGCCCGAAGCGGTCGTGCACGCGCTGCAGCAGCTCCAGCACCTGCGACTCCTCGCCCACGTCCAGCGCCTCGGCAATGGCCTCCACACCCTCCTTGGCCAGCTCGGCCGCCTTGGCCTTGGCGCGGTCCAGGTCGAGGTCGGCCAGCACGACGGTGGCGCCCTCGGCGCCCAGCACCTGCGCGATGGCAGCGCCAAGCCCGCGCGAGCCACCGGTGATGACGATGCTGCGGCCCTTCAGGGCGGTGCCCGGGGTAGAGGTCATGAATGCTTCTCCTGGCTTTGCAAATGTCGACACATCGACGGAACGGAAACGAATGCGGCGCCCCCCGGGCGCCGCGGCAGAGTCGGCTCAGCCGCCGGCATGGAGCTGGCGCTTCTCCAGCGCCGCGGCGTGGCGCTGCTTGGCAATGGCGCGCAGGTTGGCGGCCAGCGCGGTGGCGAAGGCCTCGTCGAACCACGGATAGGCGCCGCTGGCGGCCACCACGATGCCGTCCAGCACCGCGCTGCCCCACAGCAGGCTGTCGCCCTCGCGCAGCCGGTGCGGTTGCAACGACTGCAGCGCGTGCGTGTCGCCCCGGCTCCAGGCCAGCCGCGCCTTGGCGCGGGCGAAGCCGGCGTAGTCCGCATCCCAGCGGCTGCGGTCGCCCACGGCGTGCTCCAGCAACACGGCTTCTTCGAACGAACAGTCGGCGGGCGTGAGCGCCGGGTCCATGACCACGAGAT
The DNA here is from genome assembly GCF_937926365.1 of uncultured Azohydromonas sp. Taxonomy (GTDB): domain Bacteria; phylum Pseudomonadota; class Gammaproteobacteria; order Burkholderiales; family Burkholderiaceae_C; genus Azohydromonas. The sequence goes on from NZ_CALAOH010000138.1 coordinate 3,891, forward strand.
AGAAGAAGCCGCAACCGCTGACCATCGGATCGGCCATGGCCGCCTCGACCATGGGCAGCGTCAAGGCCAGCGCCTGCTCGGCGGCATGGCGGTCGGCGAAATGGCTTCCACGCCTGGAGGGTTGTTTGTCCATACCGGTGACATGGCAACCGGCGCGCCCGCGCCGGCCCTTACACCTCGATCGGGGGTGATGGCGGTCCCGCCCCTTCCGCAGCAGCCCGCGTGCCACCCGGCGCGGGACCACGCAGCGCGGCCAGCTCGGTGAGCAGCCGCCGCGGGTTGGCGGGCTTGGCCAGGTGCGCGTTGAAACCGGCCGCCAGCACCTGCTGCTGCGCCTCCGGGGCGGTGAAGCCGGAGAGCGCCATCGCCGGCAGCCGCTGCGGGACGGGCACGCCGCGGCGCGACTCCAGCTGGCGCAGCACGCGGATGAACTGCAGACCGTCCTCCTTGCCCAGCGCCACCTCGCTGAGCAGCCGCTGCGGCCACATCGACATCGGCTGGCGCTCCAGCCACTGCAACGTGGCGTTGGCGCCGTCGAACAGCAGCACCTCGGCGCCCGCGCCTTCGAGCAGTTGCTGCAGCGCCGTGCGCGCTTCGGGGCGCGGCTCCACGCACAGCACGCGCAGTCCGTCCAGGCGCGGCAGCGCCTCGTCCTCGACCGGGTCGTCGCTCGCTAGGCCGGGCGGCGGCAGCTGCGCTTCCGGCTCGGGGATGGATACCGGGCGCAGCGGCAGCTCCACCACGTAGCGCAGCCCGTGCGAGGCGCTGGGCGGCTCGATGCTCAGGCGCCCGCCCTGGCGCTCGACGGTGGAGCGCAGCGCCAGCGGATCCAGCGGCGTGTCCAGGCCGAAAGGCGGCAGGTGAGCCACCGGCTCGGGTGCCTGCAACGCGCCCGGCGGCGCCAGCGCCGGCACGGCGTGGCGGCCGTCGGCGATGGTCAGCCGCGCCAGCTCGCCCTGGCGCTCCAGCCGCACCTCGATGCGCCGCCCGCGTGGCGTGGCCTGGATCGCGGCCACGCACAGCTCGCGCGCGAGCTGCGCCAGCGTGCTCGGGTCACCGGTGACGCTGGCATTGCCCAGGTCGATGTGCGCCGACAGCCGCACCTGGCGCGCATCGAGCTCGGCCGCCAGCCCGTCCACCGCCTGCGCGATCACCACCGCCAGGTTCACCGGCTGGCGCGCCAGGCGCCGCTCCAGCTTGTCGAACTGCTCCTGCTGCAGCTGCAGGTTCCACAGCTGCGCGTAGAGCCCATTTCGGGCCAGCAGCTCCTCGTGGCGGCCACGCTCGACGATGCGTCCACGGTCCATGACCACGATCTGGTCGGCGCCGACGATGGTGGAGAGGCGGTGGGCAATGATCAGCGTGGTGCGCCCCTGCGCGATGCGGTCGAGTTCGTGCTGGATCGCCCGCTCGGCGCGCGTGTCCAGCGCCGAGGTGGCCTCGTCGAAGATCATCAGCGGCGGGTTCTTGAGGAAGGCGCGCGCGATGGCGATGCGCTGCTTCTCGCCCCCGGAAAGCTTCATCCCGCGCTCGCCCACCACCGTCTCGTACTGATCGGGCAGCGACAGGATGAACTCGTGCACCTGCGCCGCCTGCGCCGCGGCGATCACCTCCGCCATGCCCGCGCCCTGGCGCCCGTAGCCGATGTTGTAGGCGATGGTGTCGTTGAACAGCACCGTGTCCTGCGGCACCACGCCGACGGCGCGGCGCAGCGAGTCCAGCTGCACGTGCTTGAGGTCCTGCCCATCCACGGTGACGCGGCCCTGCTGCGGGTCGTAGAGGCGCAGCAGCAGCCGCGCCAGCGTGCTCTTGCCCGAGCCGCTGCTGCCCACCACCGCCACGGTCTGGCCGGGGCCGATCTCCAGGCTGAGGTCGTGCAGGATGGGCCGGCCCGGCTCGTAGGCGAAATGCACGTGCTCGAAGGCGACGGCGCCGCCGGCGAGCTTCAGGGGCGGCGCGTCCGGGGCGTCCTGGATGTCCACCGGCTGGCGCAGCAGCGCGAAGAGCTTTTCGGTGTTCACCAGCGCGTCGCGCGCCTGGCGGAAGACGTAGCCCAGGGCGTTGAGCGGCAGGCAGATCTGGATGATGTAGCTGTTGACCAGCACCAGGTCGCCCACCGTCATCTGCCCGCGCACGGTCTGCTCGCCGGCCAGCAGCATCACCGCCGCGACGCCGGCGGCGATGATGGCGCTCTGGCCGATGTGCAGGCCCGACAGGGCGCGCTGGTTGCGCACGCCCTCCTCCACCCAGCCGCCGAGCACGCTGCCGTAGCGCTGGCGCTCGAAGCCCTCGCGCGCATGGGTCTTGACGGTCTCGTAGTTGAGCAGCGTGTCCACCATGCGGCCGTTGGCGCGCGAGTCCAGGTCGTTGACGCGGCGCTGGCGCAGCGCGCGCTTGGCCGTCTTGGCGGTGGTGAAGCTGCCGTAGACGACGAAGGTCACCATGATCACCAGCGTGAACCACAGGCTGTAGCCCGCGGCCATCACCGCCAGCACGGCGATGAACTCCACCAGCGTGGGCACCACGGTGAACAGGCCCGAGCCCAGCAGGAAGCCCACGCCGGCGGTGCCGCGCTCCACGTCGCGGATGAGCGCGCCGGTGTTGCGCTGCACGTGGAAGCGCGGGCTCAGCGAGAGCAGGTGCGCGAAGCAGCGCTCGGCGAAGTCGGTGACGGTGGACAGTGTCACGCGCGCGAACACCAGGTCGCGCAGCTCGGTGAACAGCGTGCCGGCGAAGCGCAGCAGCGCGTAGCCCAGCAGCAGGAACACCGGCAGCACCAGCACCGTGTCGCCGTGGGGGCTGCTCTCGGCCAGGGTGCCGGGCTCGCTGAAGCGGTCGATGACGGCCTTGAGCAGCAGCGGCACCGCCACGGCCGCGAGCTTGGCCACCACCAGCAGCGCCATTGCCAGGATCGTGCGGTTGCGATGCCGCCAGGCCGCCTCTGCCAGCCCGACGAACACGTTGGTCTTGCCGTTGCTGCCTGGGGGGGTGTCTGCCATCGCCGCGCGGCGGCAAGCCGAATGCCTGCCAGCGCCAGGGCACGGGCCTTGCCAATGCCGCGTCCGGACGTTTTTTCAGGAGTCCCGCATGGGTAGCCAGATCAAGACCGAAGCCGACGCTCGCGCCACCATCCCGCTGCGCCCCGCGCAGGAACAGAAGGCCACCGGCCAGAAGCGCAGCAAAGCGCGCGGCGTGGCCACGCGCACCAAGAAGAACCCGGGGAAGCGCTCACACCAGGGCGGGAGTTGATCAAGCGGCGTCCTGACGCATCCCGCCAGGCGAGCCGCTGCGCCCCCTGGGCCGTCATGCCCGCTTTCGCGGGCATGACGAAATGAGGTGCGCGGCGCTTCAGCTCTCGGCTGCCGCGGAATCCACCGCTCTCACTCCAGCGGCGCCGCCTTGTCCGTCTGCTCCGTCACGATCTCGCGCGGGTCGCCCTCGCGCTTGAGCTGCTGCTGCAGCGCCTGCATCTGCTGGCCCAGCGTGTTGAGCGCCATGGGCTCCAGCAGCTTGCGCACCTTCGGGAACAGGTGCTCCTCCTCTTCCTTGTGGTGGTGCTCGGCCTGCTCCTTGAGTACGTGGAATTTCGGCTCGAAGGCCGGGTCGTCCGGCGCGAGTTCCACCAGGTCCGCCAGCACGCGCTTGAGCGACAGGTGCTCCTCCAGCGACTCCAGCAGGATGTCCTCGGTGCGCTTCTCCTTCACGGCGGGATAGAAGATCTGCTCCTCCGACGTGAGGTGCACGGTGAGCTCGTCGCCCACGCGCTTGAACAGCGACTCGCGCTGCGACTGCGGCCCGTCCATCCAGGCTTTCATCAGCGCCTCCAGGCTGCGGTGCTGGCTGGTGAGCAGTTCGATGGCATCCATGGCGTTCCTCATTCTTGAAAAGTCAATGCGCGGCCTGGAGGCATTCGCCATGCCTGGGGCGCGCTTCGGAGATGGCCCGGGCCCAGGCGGGCGCGCGGCTTGCCGGCCGCGCGGCGGGCCGATTTCGCCGTGCCTGCACACCTCAATCTCCAGGAGGACGCCATGAGCACCACCAAGCCGCCGCTCGCCGGTTCCACACCCACCGAGGACGCGGGCAAGCTCGTGCTGCGCGTGGTGCTGGGGGTGCTGATCCTGCTGCACGGCATCGCCAAGCTCGTCGGCGGACCCGGCTTCATCATGGGCCTGCTGGCCAAGTACGGGCTGCCACCGGCGCTGGGCTATGGCGTCTACGTCGGCGAGGTGGTGGCGCCGCTGCTGCTGATCCTGGGTCTGTACAGCCGCGCGGCGGCGCTGATCGTGGTGATCAACATGCTGGTGGCCATCGGCCTGGTGCACATGGGCCAGATCGGCCAGCTCAACAAGACCGGCGGCTGGGAGCTGGAACTGCAGGGCATGTACCTCTTCGGCGCGCTGGCCGTGGCGCTGTTGGGCGCAGGCCGCTACAGCGTGGGCGGGCTGCACGGGCGCTGGAACTGAGCCGGCACCGGTTCGTGCCGGCGAGGCCGCCGCGCGGCATTAGGCTGGCGGCTCCTTCCCACACCACGCCGCCGCGTGCGGCCCGCTTCCGCATGGCCCTGACCGAGCACTACTTCACCCTGAAACAGGCCCACATGGGTTTCGTCTACCTCAGCGGCAGCCTGTTCGCGCTGCGCGGGCTGGCGCTGATCGGCGGCTCGCGCTGGGCCATGGCGACGCCGCTGCGCATCACGGCCGTGGCCATCGACACCGCGCTGGTCGTGGCCGCGCTGCTGGTGCTCGCCTCGCTGCAGTTCCAGCCGCTGGCCTCGGCCTGGCTGTGGGTGAAGCTGGCGCTGCTGCCGGTGTACGTGGCGCTGGGCACCTTCGTGCTCAAGCGCGCTCGCACTGGCGCGCAGCGCACGCTGGGGTGGCTGCTGGCGCTGGCGGTGTTCGGGTTCATGATCTCGGTGGCGCGCGCGCACCACCCGCTGGGCCTGTTCCACGCCCTGGCGGGCTGAAGGCAGCGCCGGCGCCGGGCCCTCGCGCCATGAGGGCCCCCCACAGGAATGCGGCTTGCCTGCCCCAAGGCTCACCCTCCGGAGACGACCGTCATGAACCAATTCCTGAGCAAGCTCTCGCCGAGCATCACCAACATGATCCGCATGGATCACACCCATGTGCTGGCGACCTTCCACCAGTACGAGGTCGATACCCCGCCCAAGACCAAGCAGGCGCTGGCCAAGACGGTGTGCCTGGCGCTGGAGATCCACGCGCAGCTGGAAGAGGAGATCTTCTATCCCGCCATGCGCGAGGCGCAGAGCGACAACGCGGTGCTGGACAAGAGCGTGCCGGAGCATGACGAGATGCGCACGCTGATCGCGCGGCTGCGCACGCTGGACCCGACCGACCCGGAGCACGACCGCGTCTTCATGTCGCTCATGCGCGCGGTGATGCACCACGTGGCCGACGAGGAGACGACGCTGCTGCCGCAGGCCGAGCTGGGCCTGGCCGACCGCCTGGGCGAACTGGGCGCGCGCATGACCAAGCGCCGCCTGGAGCTGACCGCGCCGCACGCCGGCGAGATCGCCTCCAACACCGTGCGCACCATGCCGGCGAGCTCCATGGCGCTGGCCGCCGGCGCGCTGCTGATGGGCGGCTACATGCTCAAGCAGACCTTCCGCCACCGCCGCCACATGGGCTGAGGCCAGCCCCCGGCATCCACGAGACCGGGCCCTCGCGGGCCCGATTTTTTTGCGGCTCGGCGCGACGCAAGGACATCCGTCACGCCCGGGGTCGCGTCGTTGTCAGTGGACGGGCACGGCTGTTACGAGGGGTACGGGAAGGCTGGAACTCCGGGACGAATCGGCGGCTGGTCCGCCGATCGGTGCCGGGCTCGATGGGGCTCAATGACGGCATGCAATTCCGCCCTGCCCGCGGCCCGGAACCAGACGGCCGAGTGGCGAGGCACCGTCGAAGGCCCGCCGTGAACGAACTTGCCCACAACCGCCATCTCTTCATCGAAGACCTCGCGCGTCGGCTAAACGCGCTCGAAACCGGCCAGCGGCGCATGAACGCGCTGGACTACCGCGTGCACGCGCGCATGCTGCGCCACGCGCTGGCGGGCGTGCCGGTGAAGCATCTGCAGGTGCTGACGGCCTATGAGGTCGTGTGCGAGGTGCTGGACAACCGCGGCTTCGACGAGTGCGGCCTGCTGCACAGCGCCGGCGCCCAGGCGCGCGCGCTGCGCGATACCACCGATACGCTGCTGCGCCGGCTGCAGCGGGGGAGCCGCGAGGCGGCTTGAGGCAGCGCGGGCTGCCGCCCCCCGCTACAGAAACCGCTCCAGCAGCTTCCGCGACGCCTTGTCCAGCGCGAAGCGCTCGGCGCGGAACTGCACGCCGTCGGCGCTGGTGATCAGCAGCAGCCCATTGGCCAGGCGGCGGATGTCCTCCTCCGCCTTGAGCACGAACTGCGTGGGGCCGCGGTCGGTGTGCACGGTCCAGGTGCTGGGCGTGGCGAAGCCCGATACCGACACCAGTTGCTCGATGCGCGGCATGAACTCGCGCGCCGCCAGCTCCTCCTCCACCAGCAGCCGCGCCGCGGGCGTGAGCGCGTCCATGCGCTCCACCCAGGCCAGCTCGTGGCCGTCCGGACCCACCAGTGACAGCCCTTCCAGCGGCGCCGCGATCGGGAAGGCGCGCACCGGCGTCACGCCCACGTGCTCGCGCCCGTGCGCGTCGGTCAGCACCAGGCGGCCGAAGGGGTTGCGCGAGAGCCGGATGTCCGCGCCGTCGGCGTTCGAGGCATCAAGGTTGCTCATGGATCACACCTCCCCCGTCTGCCGCGCCACGTGCGCCTCGGGCGCGCGCGGCATCTGCGGCTCGGTATCGACGTTGCGCGCCTGCGCCTCGTACAGGCGCCAGTAAGCGCCCTGCTTTTCCATCAGCTCGTCATGCGGACCCACCTCCACCACGCGGCCGCGGTCCATCACCACCAGGCGGTCGGCCTTGCGCAGCGTGGAGAGGCGGTGCGCGATGGCGATGGTGGTGCGGCCCTGCACCAGGTTGTCCAGCGCCTTCTGGATCTCGCCCTCGGTTTCCGTGTCCACGCTGGAGGTGGCCTCGTCGAGGATGAGGATGCGCGGGTCGATCAGCAGAGCGCGCGCGATGGAGATGCGCTGGCGCTCGCCGCCGGAGAGGCCCTGGCCGCGCTCGCCCACCATCGAGTCGTAGCCGTGAGGCAGGCGCAGGATGAACTCGTGCGCGTGCGCCGCGCGCGCCGCGGCCACGATCTGCTCGCGCGTGGCGTCGGGGCGGCCGTAGGCGATGTTCTCGGCGATGGTGCCGAAGAACAGGAACGGCTCCTGCAGCACCAGCCCGATGTGGCGCCGGTAGTCGGCCACGGCGAAGCGGCGGATGTCGGTGCCGTCCACGCGGATGGAACCGTCGCTGATGTCGTAGAAGCGGCAGAGCAGGTTCACCAGCGTGCTCTTGCCCGAGCCGCTGTGGCCCACCAGGCCGATCATCTCGCCGGGGTGGATGTCGAGGTCCAGCCCGCGGATGACGCTGCGGTTGCCGTAGCGGAAGGTCAGCCCGCGCATCTCGATGCGGCCCTGCACCGAGGGCAGCGGCACCGGCTGGGCCGGATCGGGCACGTTGGAGACGTGGTCCAGGATGTCGAAGATGCGCTTGGCGCCGGCGGCGGCCTTCTGCGTCACCGACACGATGCGGCTCATCGAGTCCAGCCGCGAGTAGAAGCGGCCGATGTAGGCAATGAAGGCGGTGAGCACGCCCACCGTGATCTCGTTGCGGCTGATCTGCCAGATGCCGAAGGCCCACACCACCAGCAGCCCGATCTCGGTGAGCAGCGTCACCGTGGGCGTGAACAGGCTCCAGGTGCGGTTGAGCCGGTCGTTGACCTCCAGGTTGTGGCGGTTGGCCTCCTTGAAGCGCTGCGCCTCGCGCGCCTCCTGCGCGAAGGCCTTGACCACGCGGATGCCGGGAATGGTGTCGGCCAGCACGTTGGTGACCTCGGACCAGACGCGGTCGATCTTCTCGAAGCCGGTGCGCAGCCGCTCGCGCACGATGTGGATGAGCCAGCCGATGACGGGCAGCGGCAGCAGCGTCACCAGCGCCAGCCAGGGGTTGATGGAGAACAGGATGGCCGCCGTCATGGCGATCATCAGCACGTCGGTGGCGAAGTCCAGCGCGTGCAGCGACAGGAAGACGTTGATGCGGTCCGTCTCCGAGCCGATGCGCGCCAGCAGATCGCCGGTGCGCTTGTTGCCGAAGTAGTCCAGCGACAGCGTGAGCAGGTGCTCGTAAGTCGTGGTGCGCAAATCCGCGCCGATGCGCTCGCTCACCAGCGCCAGCAGGTACGTGCGGGCCCAGCTCAGGCCCCAGGCCAGCAGCGCCGACCCCAGCAGCCCCGACAGCAGCAGCAGCACCAGCGTGGTGTCGATGGCCTGCCCGTTCTGGAACGGGATCAGCACCCGGTCCATCAGCGGGATGGTCAGATAAGGCGGCACCAGCGTGGCGGCGGTGGAGGCCAGCGTCAGCAGGAAGCCCAGGAACAGCCGGCCCTGGTACGGGCGGGCGAAGCGCCACAGCCGCAGCAGCACCCAGGTCGAGGTCGGCTTGGACGTCCTGGCGGCGCCGTCCTCGGCCTCGGCGGCGTCGGCGGACGCGGCGTCCTCGTCGGCGGCCAGCTGCCCGGCGCGGCGCGCCTGCTGGCGTTCGAAGGCGGCGATGAACTGCTGCGCCGCCGGCCCCTGCGCCAGCGTGAAGCGCCACAGCGCCAGGCGCCGGTGCGCGTCCACCAGCTCCAGCGTGCCCACGCCGGCGTGGTCGTTCAGGCGCAGCGCCAGGTCCCGGGTCAGCGGCCAGTCCTGCCAGCGCCCGTCCGGGGAAGCGGCCTGCAGCGTGCGTTCGGTGAGCACCAGGCCGCCGTCGGCAAAGCGCAATTGCGCGTCGAGGTCAACCTGCAGCGTGGCCAGCACGTTGTCGCCAGCTTCGAGGCGGGAGGGCAAGGCACCGCGCCAAGCGGCGCCGACCTCACCGGACAAGGGAGCGGAGATTGGATGTGACATGGGCTTCAGCAGCCCTCGGCGCGCGCCGGGGGCCCGGGATTCTCGCGCAAGCAGGCAACCGGCACGCCTTGCGGCCGGTCCCCCGCCTGCCCCACCTGCCGCGAACGGCACAATCCCTCATTCGACCGGGACAGCATTACTGACCATGAGCCCCAAGAACGACATCCGGCTGCTGCGCATCAACCACCTGCGCGGGCCCAACATCTGGACCTACCGCCCTGCGCTGGAGGTCTGGCTGGATCTCGGTGAGCTGGAGGACTACCCCTCCAACCTGCTGCCCGGCTTCACCGACCGGCTCCTGGGCATGCTGCCCAACCTGATGGAGCACCACTGCGGCGTGGGCGAGCGCGGCGGCTTCGTGGAGCGGCTGCGCGAGGGCACCTGGGCCGGCCACATCCTGGAGCACGTGGTCATCGAGCTGCTCAACCTCGCGGGCATGCCCACCGGTTTCGGCCAGACCCGCAGCACCTCGCAGCACGGCGTCTACCGCATGGTGTTCCGCGCCCGCGACGAGCAGGTGGCGCGCGCGGCGCTGGCGCAGGGCCACGCGCTGCTGATGGCCGCCATCAACGAACAGCCCTTCGACGTGGACGCCGCGGTGAACGTGGTGCGTGAGGAGCTGGACGACTGCTACCTCGGCCCCAGCACCGCCGCCATCGTGGAGGCGGCCACCGAGCGCCGCATCCCTCACATCCGTCTCAACAGCGGCAACCTGGTGCAGCTGGGCTATGGCGCCCGCTCGCGCCGCATCTGGACCGCCGAGACCGACCGCACCAGCGCCATCGGCGAGGGCATCGCCGGCGACAAGGATCTGACGAAGACGCTGCTGGCCGCCTGCGGCGTGCCGGTGCCCGAGGGCCGGGTGGTCGAGTCGCCCGCGGAGGCCTGGGAGGCGGCGGAAGACATCGGCGTGCCGGTGGTGGTGAAACCCTCCGACGCCAACCATGGCCGCGGCGTGTCGCTGGAGCTGACCGAGCAGGCCGACATCGAGGCCGCCTTCGGCATCGCCGACGCGGAAGGCTCGGAGGTGATCGTCGAGCGCTACGTGCGCGGCAACGAGCACCGGCTGCTGGTGGTGGGCGGCAAGCTCGTGGCCGCCGCGCGCGGCGAGAGCCTGTGGATCACCGGCGACGGCCAGAGCACCGTGGTGCAGCTCATCGACAGCCAGCTCAACACCGACCCGCGCCGCGGCGAGACCGAGGACCTGCCGCTGGAGACCATCCGCCTGGAGCGCGAGCCCGTGATGCGCCAGCTGCTGCAGCGCCAGGGCCTGGACGGCGACTCCGTGCCCGCCGCCGGGCGCCGCGTGCTGGTGCAGCGCAACGGCAACATGGCCTTCGACTGCACGCACGAGGTCCACCCGGAAGTCGCCGCCATGGCGGTGCTGGCGGCCAAGGTCGTGGGGCTGGACATCGCCGGCATCGACCTGGTGGCCGAGGACATCTCCAAGCCGCTGGAGACGCAGGGCGGCGCGATCGTCGAGGTCAACGCCGGCCCGGGGCTGCTGATGCACCTGAAGCCGGCCGTGGGCACGCCGCAGCCGGTGGGCCGCGCCATCGTGGACCACCTCTTCGCCGAGGGCGAGAGCGGGCGCGTTCCCATCGTCGGCGTGGCCGGCACGCGCAGCACGCACGTCACGGCGCGGCTGGTGGCGTGGCTGCTGCACCTGCGCGGCACGCCCGTGGGCCTGGCCTGCCGCGACGGCCTGTTCCTGGAGAACCGCCCGGTGCAGGGTGGCGACTGCGCCAACTGGGAAGCCGGCCACCGGCTGCTGATGAACCGCCGCATCGAGGCGGCGGTGATCGAGAACGGCCCGCTGTCCATCCTGCGCGACGGCCTGTCCTACGACCGCTGCGACATCGGCATCGTCACCGACTTCGAAGGCGCCGAAACGCTGGGCCACTACGACATCCGCGACGCGGATCAACTGCCCAAGGTGCTGCGCACCCAGGTGGACGTGGTGCTGGACGGGGGCGTGGCCGTGCTCAACGCGGACGACGCGCGCATCGCCGCACTGGCCCCGCTGTGCGACGGCGAATCCATCCTCTACGCCCTGGCGGCGGACAACGCCGCGCTGCAGGAGCACGTGGCCGCGGGCGGCCGCGCCGTGCGGCTGCAGGGCCGCGCCGCCGAGCTGCTGGCGCCGGACGCGGCGCCGCAGCGCATCGAGCTCGGCGCCTGGGGCGAGGCCGAGCGCGCCCAGGGCGTGCTGCCGGCCGTGGCCGCCGCCTGGGCCCTGGGCATCGCGCCCGCCCTGATCCGTGCCGGCATCGAAACCTTCGATGCCGAGCTCGCGCGCAACCCGAATCCGAATCGCTGATGAACGTCTCCCGCATCCGTGCCCTGCGCGGCCCCAACCTCTGGAGCCGCCACACCGCCATCGAAGCCGTGGTGGCCTGCGAAGGCGCCGAGAACGCCATCGCCGGCATGCCGGGCTTCGAGAACCGGCTGCGCCAGCGCTTCCCGGGCCTGGCGCCGCTGCACGCCGGCACGTCCCTGGCGCACGTGCTCGAAGCCGCCACGCTGGGCCTGCAGGCCCAGGCCGGCTGCCCCGTCACCTTCAGCCGCACCCAGCCCACGCTGGAAGCCGGCGTGTACCAGGTGGTGGTGGAGTACACCGAGGAACCCGTGGGCCGCATGGCTTTCGACACCGCACGCGCCCTGGTGGCCGCGGCGCTGGCCGACGAGGCCTTCGACCTCGACGCCGCGCTGGCCGCGCTGCGCGAGAAGGACGAGGACGTGCGCCTGGGCCCCAGCACCGGCTCGATCGTGGCCGCGGCCGTGGCGCGCGGCATTCCATACCGGCGCCTGACCGAGGGCAGCCTGGTGCAGCTCGGCTGGGGCTCCAGGCAGCGCCGCATTTGGGCCGCCGAGGTGGACACCACCAGCGCCGTCTCCGAGTCCATCGCCCAGGACAAGGACCTCACCAAGAAGCTGCTGGCCGCCGCCGGCGTGCCGGTGCCCATCGGGCGGCCGGTGTCCAGCCTGGAGGAAGCCTGGGCCGTGGCGCAGGAGATCGGCCTGCCCGTGGTGCTCAAGCCCCAGGACGGCAATCAGGGCAAGGGCGTGACGGTGAACGTCGCCACGCGCGAGCACATGGAGATCGCCTACCGAGCCGCCGCCGAGATCGGCGAGGTGCTGGTCGAGAAGTACCTGCCCGGCTGCGACTACCGGCTGCTGGTGGTGGGCAACCGCCTGGTGGCCGCGGCGCGGCGCGACCCGCCGCAGGTGGTGGGTGACGGGCGTCGCACCGTGCGCGAGCTGGTGGAGCAGGTCAACGCCGACCCGCGCCGCGGCGACGGCCACGCCACCTCGCTGACCAAGATCCGGCTGGACGAGATCGCGCTGGCGCGGCTGGACCTGCAGGGGCTCACGCCCGAGTCCGTGCCCGAGAAGGGGCGCCGCGTGACGCTGCGCAACAACGCCAACCTCTCCACCGGCGGCACCGCCACCGACGTGACCGACGACGTGCACCCGGACGTGGCGGCGCGCGCCGTGGCGGCGGCGCAAATGATCGGGCTGCACATCTGCGGCGTGGACGTGGTGGCCGAGAGCGTGCTGCGCCCGCTGGAGGAGCAAAGCGGCGGTGTGGTCGAAGTCAACGCCGCGCCGGGCCTGCGCATGCACCTGTCGCCCTCCTACGGCAAGGGCCGCAACGTGGGCGAGGCGATGGTCAGCCACCTCTATGCCCCGGGCGAGGACGGGCGCATCCCGGTGGTCGCCGTCACCGGCACCAACGGCAAGACCACCGTCACGCGGCTGATCGCGCACCTGTTCGCCAGCGCCGGGCTGCGCGTGGGCATGACCAACACCGACGGCGTCTACGTCAACGGCCGCCAGACCGACAGCGGCGACTGCAGCGGCCCCAGGAGCGCGCGCAACGTGCTGCTGCACCCGGAGGTGGACGCGGCGGTGTTCGAAACCGCGCGCGGCGGCGTGCTGCGCGAGGGCCTGGGCTTCGACCGCTGCAGCGTGGCGGTGGTGACCAACATCGGCGCCGGCGACCACCTGGGGCTGAACTACATCACCACGGTGGAGGACCTGGCGGTGCTCAAGCGCGTGATCGTGCACAACGTGGCCGAGAGCGGCTACGCGGTGCTGAACGCCGCCGACCCGACCGTGGCCGCCATGGCCGGCGTGTGCCCGGGCAAGGTGATCTTCTTCGCCGCCGACCGGCACCACCCGCTGATGGCCATGCACCGCGCGCAGGGCCAGCGCACCGTGTTCGTGGACGGCGACGCGGTGGTGGCCGCCGAGGGCACCTGGCGCGAGAGCCTGTCGCTGCGCGACATCCCGCTCACGCGCGGCGGCAGCATCGGCTTCCAGGTGGAGAACGTGATGGCGGCCGTGGCCGCGGCCTGGGCCTCGGGGCTGAGCTGGGACGCGGTGCGCCGCGGGCTGGCGAGCTTCGTCAACGACGCGCACAACGCGCCGGGGCGCTTCAACGTCATGGACTACCGCGGCGCCACGCTGATCGCCGACTACGGCCACAACCCCGACGCGATGCGCGCGCTGGTGGCGGCCATCGCCACCATGCCGGCCAAGAAGCGCTCGGTGGTGATCAGCGGCGCGGGCGACCGGCGCGACGAGGACATCACCGAGCAGACGCAGATCCTGGGCGCGGCCTTCGACGAGGTGGTGCTGTACCAGGACGCGGCGCAGCGCGGGCGCGCCGACGGCGAGGTGATCGGGCTGCTGCGCCAGGGCCTGCAGGGGGCCTCGCGCACGCGCCACGTGGAGGAGATCCGCGGCGAGTTCGTCGCCATCGACGCCGCGCTGTCGCGCCTGGAGCCGGGCGACCTGTGCCTGATCCTCATCGACCAGGTGGAAGAGGCGCTGGCGCACCTGGCCCAGCGCATCGCCGAGGTCCGCTGAGGCGCCGGACCGCAGGCGCGGCGCAGGACGACGCGAGGCTGCGATGGACCCTGCCGCCGCCACGCCGCAGGACCTGACGCAACTGGCCGCGCTGGCCGCGGCGCTGGGCTGGGCCAGCGGGATGCGGCTCTACGCCGCGGTGTTCCTCACCGGGCTGGCGGGCTGGCTGCAGTGGGTGACGCTGCCGCCGGGGCTGCAGGTGCTGCAGAACCCGCTGGTGCTGGGCGCGGCCGGCGTGATGCTGGTGGTGGAGTTCATCGCCGACAAGGTGCCGGCGGTGGATTCGCTGTGGGACGCGGTGCACACCGCGATCCGCATTCCCGCCGGTGCGGCATTGGCCGTGGCGGCGCTCTCGGGCGCCTTCGGCGGCGACGCGCTGGCCTGGGGCACCGTCACCGCGCTGCTGGGCGGCACGCTGGCGGCGACGGCGCACGCGGGCAAGGCCAGCACGCGCGCGGCGGTCAACACCTCGCCGGAGCCCTTCACCAACCTGGCCCTGTCCCTGGTGGGCGACGCCGCCGTGCCGGGGCTGCTGTGGCTGTCGTGGGCGCACCCGATCGCCTTCTTCGTGGTGCTGATCGTGGCCGTCGCGCTGGCGCTGGCGCTGGCCTTCACGCTGTGGCGCTTCGTGCGGCGGCGGCTGGCCCGCCTGGGGCGCTGAACGGGGCGCGGCGCCCTTCCATGGCCGCCGGGTCTGCCGCTGTTCAGCCGATGAAGCGCGCCGCCAGCGGCATCAGCAGCGCCGCCAGCAGCACCTGCAGGCCCAGCGCCATGCCGGCGTAGGCGCCGGCGTCCGGGTGCACCTGCAGCGCGCGCGCCGCGCCGATGCCGTGCGCGGCGGTGCCCAGCGCGAAGCCGCGCACGGCCCAGTCGCGCACGCCCAGGGCGTCGAACAGGTACTTGGCCGACAGCGCGCCCACCATGCCGGTGAGCACGGCGAACAGCGCCGCCAGCGCCGGGATGCCGTTCAGCCGCTCGGCGATACCCATGGCCACCGGCGCGGTCACGGACTTGGGCGCCAGCGAGCGCAGCACGTCCGCCGGCAGCCCCAGCACCCAGCCCAGCGCCAGCGCGCTCAGGGCCGCTGCCGCGCCGCCGGCCAGCGCCGCCACCACCAGAGCCACGCCGCGGCGGCGCAGCGCCTCGCGCCGCTGCCACAGCGGCCAGCCCAGCGCCACCACCGCCGGCCCCAGCAGCGCATGCACGAACTGCGCGCCGGCGAAATAGGCCGGATAGGGCGTGCGCGTGAGCAGCAGCAGCACGCCGAGCATCAGCACCGACCACAGCACCGGGTTGGCCCAGGGCGCATGGTCCAGCCGCGCGTACATCGCCTGCGCGCTCACATAGGTCACCAGCGTGGCCGTGAGCCCGAACAGGGGCGTGGAGGCCATGTAGACCCAGAGTTGGACGAAATCAGCCATGCGTGTCCCCTTCCCCGGCGTCGTCGCCGGCCGGCGTTTCGGGCGAGCGCGCCAGCAGCGCGCGCAGCACCAGCGCCGTCACCGCCATGCCGATCCAGGTGGACAGCACGATGGCCAGCAGCAGCTTGAGCCCGTATTGCGACAGCACCGCCAAGTGCGTGATGACCCCCACGCCCACCGGCACGAATAGCAGCGACAGGTGCGTCAGCAGCGCATCGGCCGCCGCGGCCACCGGCGCGCGCAACGCCGGCACGCGCAGCGCCGCCAGCAGCAGCACCAGCCCCAGCACCGGGCCTGGCAGGGGCAAGCTGAAACCGCGCGCCAGGGCTTCGCCCAGCGCCTGCAGCAGCAGCAGGAAGGCCAGTCCGCGCAGGGCCTGCATGGCTCAGCTCCGCCGCGCGGCGCGCGCCGCGACGGCCTGCCGGCCCTGCGCCGGGTGGTCGGTGAAGAAGCCGTCCAGGCCGGCGTCCAGGAATGCCTGCAGGCAGCCGGCGAGGTCGCCATGCGCGGCGGGGTCCGTGCCACGGCGGAAGTCGGCCGGCAGGAAGCGGTTCTCGGCCCTGAAGGTCCAGGCGTGCACCGCCAGCCCCGCGTCATGCGCCCGCGCCACCAGCGGCGTGGGCGTGCCGAGCCGGCCGTCCGGGCGGCGCGGGATCACCAGGTCGGCATCCACGCCCAGCACCTGGACGTGGCCGGCCAGCGCCTTCAGGCCGGCGGGCGCGAGCAGGTCGGCGTAGCGGCGGGGGTCGCCGGCGGCGCTGAAATCCCAGGGCCGGCCCTCGGCCTCGATCAGCTGCACCAGCGGCAGCGCCGTGAGCTCGCGCAGCAGGCGCAGGTTGCCCACCTCGAAGGACTGGATGAAGACCGGTGGCCGCGGCCCCCGCCCGCCGTGGCGGTGCAGCGCCTGCACCAGCGGCGGCTCCAGCGGCAGGCCGAGCTTGCGGAAGTGGCTCGGGTGCTTGGTCTCCGGATAGACGCCCACCGGCCGCCCGCCCCGCCGCGCGTTGGCCTCGTCGAGCAGCGCCAGGATCTCGTCGAACGTCGGCACGGTGAAGCGGTCATCGAAGGCCGTGCCGCGCAGCGCGGGCAGCCGCTCGCGTGCGCGCAGCGTGCGCAGCTCGGCCAGGGTGAAATCCTCGGTGAACCAGCCGATGCGCGCGTGGCCGTCGATGGACTTCTTGCAGCAGCGCGAAGCGAACTCGGCACGTTCGGCCACGTCGGTGGTGGCCTCGCGCAGCGAGCCATCGGCATTGAGCAGCGCCAGGGCGTTCTCGTGCCGCGCCACCAGCACGCCGTCGCGGGTGCTGACCAGGTCGGGCTCTATGAAGTCGGCACCCTGCTCGATGGCCAGCGCATAGCTCTCCAGGGTGTGCTCGGGCCGGCAACCGCTGGCCCCGCGATGGGCGATGACGAGGGGGTTCATGGCCGCAGCATCGCACGCCGGGCCCCCTGTTCGCATGGCCGTTGCCGGCAGTCCCGGACGGGCGAAAAACCCAGCGCCCAAGCGCTCAAATCGCGAAGTCCCCCTTCGGCAAAACCTATTCCCGGAACTGCGTCACAGCCTCAGGCAAACCCTCGTTGGTACGTTCCCACACCAAAGACGGGACAACCCGAATAGGCGTGGAATTGGTTACGGTTAGCAGTATCGTGAGTCCCAACCTCATTGAAGTTGAGCTGCCTTGAAGCCCTTCCTCTCCTGGCGAAAGCTCGGCCGCCTCGTGGTGCCGGGCGTGGGGATCGCGGCCGTTGCGGCGGCCGCGTACACGGTTGTCGAGGAAGTTCGCAGCTCCCGATGGCAGGCACGGCAGCTCAGCCAGATCAGCAGCGAGTTGGGCTTCGAGCTGCAGCCCGGCGCCACCGACCAGGTGCGCTATCCCGGTGACGGCCCTTACGACCTGCGCCTGGGCTACACGCAGCTGCCATTGTTCATCGACCGGCTGCAGCGGCAGGGCTACACGGTGCAGGCCCAGGCGCGCATGTCGCCACGCATGGTGGAGCTGGCCGACCACGGGCTGTTTCCCACCTACCACGAGAAGAATCAGGGCGGGCTGGAGCTGCTGGACTGCCGCGCACAACCCATGTTCGCCACACGCTACCCGCAGCGCGTGTACGACGGCTTCGACGCGGTGCCGCCGCTGCTGGTGCAGGCGCTGTTGTTCATCGAGAACCGCGAGTTGCTCGATGCCGCGGCCCCGCAGCGCAATCCGGCCGTGGAGTGGGACCGGCTGGGCAAGGCGGCGCTGAGCCTGGGGCTGCGCCTGGTGGGCGATTCGGGCCGCTCACCCGGCGGCAGCACGCTGGCCACGCAGATCGAGAAGTACCGCCATTCGCCCGAAGGCCGCACCGACGGCGTCAAGGACAAGCTGCGCCAGATGGCCTCGGCCTCGCTGCGCGCCTACATCGACGGGCCCGACACGCTGGCGCGGCGCAAGCAGATCGTGGCCGACTACATCAACACCGTGCCGCTGGCGGCCCGGCCCGGCTTCGGCGAGGTCAACGGCCTGGGCGATGGGTTGTGGGTCTGGTACGGGCGTGATTTCGACGAGGTCAACCGCCTGCTCACCGACACCGGCGAAGACCCGCGCCCGGAGCTGCTGGCACAGCAGGCCCTGGCCTTCAAGCAGGCGCTGTCGCTGATGATTTCGCAGCGCCGCCCCTCGCACTACCTCATCGAGGCCGACTCGGGCCTGGAGGATCTGACCAACAGCTACCTGCGTCTGCTGGGCGATGCCGGCCTCATCAGCCCTGCGCTGCGCGACGCGGCGCTGCCGCTGACGCTCACGCTGCAGTCGCAGGCGGCGCCCAGGGCGCCACAGCAAAGCTTCGTGGACCGCAAGGCCGCCACGACCTTGCGCACGCGGCTGTCGGCGATGCTGGACGTGCCCCGCGCCTACGACCTCGACCGCATCGACCTGCGCGCCCGCGCCACGCTGGACACGCCGGTGCAGCGCACGGCCACCGAGCTGCTGCGCGGCCTGGGCACGCCCGAAGGCGCACAGGCCGCGGGGCTGTACGGCTTCAGGCTGCTGAGCCCGGGCGACGACCCGAGCAAGCTGGTGTTCAGCTTCACGCTCTTCGAGCGCGGCGAGGGCGTGAACCGCCTGCGCGTGCAGACCGACAACTGGGACCAGCCCTTCGACATCAACGAAGGCGCGCGGCTGGACCTGGGCTCCACCGCCAAGCTGCGCACGCTGGTGACGTACCTGGAACTCGTGGCCGAGCTGCACGAGCGCTGGAACAGTCTTGACGGCATCGCGCTGGCCGCGCTGGAGCTGCACGAGCGCGACCACATCGGCCGCTGGGCGCGCGACTACCTCCTGCGCGCGAGCGACCGCGGCCTGCAGCCCATGCTCGACGCGGCCATGCAGCGCAAATACTCCGCCAGCCCGGGCGAAGGCTTCTTCACCGGCGGCGGGCTGCACTTCTTCGCCAACTTCGAGCCCGGTGACAACGGCAAGATCATGCCCGTGGCCGAGGCGCTGCGGCACTCGGTGAACCTGCCCTTCATCCGGCTCATGCGCGACGTGGTCTGGCACGTCATGTACAACCTGCCCAGCGCGGACCCGGCGCTGTTCAAGGACCCGGACAATCCGCAGCGGCGCGAGTACCTCATGCGCTTCGCGGACAAGGAAGGCCAGGCGTACCTGCTGCGCTTCTGGCGCAAGTACCAGGGCAAGGACTGGACGCAAGTGCGCGAGACGCTGCTGCAGGGTGTGCGCGAGACGGCGCCCAAGCTCACCGCAGTCTTCCGCACCATCGAGCCCCGGGCCGGCATGCAGGACTTGAGCGACTTCCTGCTGCAGCAGTTGCAAGAGGAGATGCCCAACTACACCGACAAGGAGTTGCGCAAGCTCTACGACACCTACGACCCGCAGCGCATGTCGCTGGCCGACCGGGGCTACGTGGCCAGCGTGCACCCTCTGGAGCTGTGGCTGGCGGGATGGTTGCGCGATCATCCCGATGGCACCTTCGCCGAAGCCGTGCAGGCCAGCACCCAGGAGCGCCAGGACGTCTACGCCTGGCTGTTCAAGACCAAGCACAAGGGCGCACAGGACGTTCGCATCCGCAACCTGCTGGAGATCGAGGCCTTCATCGAGATCCATCGGCGCTGGAAGCGCCTGGGCTACCCCTTCGAATCGCTCACGCCCTCCTACGCCTCGGCGCTGGGCGCCTCGGGCGACCGGCCCGCGGCGCTGGCGGAGTTCATGGGCATCCTGGCCAACGACGGCTTGCGCCAGAGCACCGCGCGCATCGACGAGCTGCACTTCGCCGAGAACACGCCCTACGAGACGCGCCTGACGCTGCGCGGCAATCCGCCCGAGCGCGTGCTGCCGCCGGAAGTCGCCGCCACGGCGCGGCGCGCCGCCTTCGACGTGGTGGCCAACGGCACCGCAAGGCGCCTGAAGGACGTGCTCAAGCTGCACGACGGCACCATCGTCCCCATCGGCGGCAAGACCGGCACCGGCGACCACCGCAAGGACAGCTTCGGCCGCCACGGGCAGGTGCTGTCCTCGCGCGTGATCAGCCGCTCGGCCACCTTCATGTTCGTCATCGGCGACCGCTACTTCGGCACCATGATGGCCTACGTGCAGGAACCCTACGCCGCCAACTACAAGTTCACCAGTGCGTTGCCCTCGCAACTGATGAAGTCCCTCGTGCCGGCGCTGGTGCCGCTGCTGGAGAAGGGCTCGTGCCCGGCGCCCAGGGCCGAAGCGGCGCCCACGCCCGTGCCCGCCAGCAGCGACGTGCTGCAAAGCGTGCAGGTGCGCGCCGACGTTCAGCAGCAGGCCACGCGCTGAGCCTTGCGGCCGCGGCGCCGAGCCGCCGCGGCCACCATCCCCAGGCCCGCCAACATCAGGGCCCAGCTGCCCGGCTCGGGCACCGGCGTGGCGACGAAGCCGCGCAGGTAGCCGTGGAACAGCCCGTAGCCCACGACCTGCCCGCTCTCGTTGATGCCCTGCGCCGACAGCAGCGTCCAGCGCCCGGCCTGGTCCGGCGCGACGAGCGCGTTGAGATCGTGGCGCACGCCGTCGCGCCACAGGAAGGCGTCGAAGTTGTACATGCCCACCACCCAGCCCTGCTCGTTGATGTCGAAGGCCTCGCCGAAGCCTTCGCTGGCCAGCGCGGTCATCGTGCCGCCGCTGTAGAGAAAGGGCAGCAGTTCGCCCTGCGCGGTGTAGCTGTAGCCCACCACCTGGCCGGCGTTGTTGACGGCATGCGCCTGGCCGAAGGTGCCGCCCAGCGAGGGCAGCAGCGTGGTCACGCCGTTCTCATGCATGAAGGGCCGGCGCACCACGTCGCCCGGCATCACCGCGCCGCCCACCACCACGCCGCGATCGTTGATGCCCAACCCTTCGCTGGTGTTGCCCACGCGCAGCTCGCGGCTGAGCGTGCCGTCGTAGATGAAGGCGTGGCCGCTGATCTGCCCCGTGGCCTGGCCCGAGGCGTTGACGGCGTTGGCCACGCCGCTCTCGAAGCTGGCGAAGGGCGCGGCCAGGTCCAGCCAGCGGCCGCCGCTGTAGAGCGCCGGGCGCTGCACACCGTCGGCGTTGACCGACCAGCCCGCCACGTCGCCGCGGTTGTTGAGCCCCAGCGCGATGCTCAGCGGGCCGCCCAGCGTGCCCAGCAGCCGCAGGTCGCCCTGGCCGGCGCCCAGGAACACCTCGCGCGTGCGATCGACACCGTTGGACATCGTGCCCGTCACCAGGCCCGAGTCGTTGATCGCCGCCGCGGTGCTGTTGCTCAGCGGCGCCAGCGTGCCCAGGTTGTGCACCCGGTAGCGCGGCACCTCCGTCGGCGCAGGCGCCGCAGCCTGCACCGCCTGGACCCCGCCCAGCGCGGCGGCCGCAGCGACGATGAGCCCGTGCGGAAACAGGTTCGCTTGCTTCATGCTGCACCTCCTTGTGCGCCGGCTTGGGCACTGCGGGTGCCCGGCCAGCGCTTTGGTGGCGCCGGAAGCGTTTCTTACCGTCTGCAATACAGTCTTGCAAACCGGGCCGGGGCGCGGCGGCGCCCCGGCGGCGAAGGCTCATTCCGAGTCTTCGTCAGCAATGAAATAAAAAAACGTTCGGGCTGAGCCCTTCGACAAGCTCGGGAGAGCCTTGTCGAAGCCCTGCGGCGACATCCGAGCGCCTGCCCTTCGACAGGCTCAGGGCGAACGGGGTTTATTTCACTCTCGAAGCAGAACCGGAATCAGACCGCGGCCAGCGCCTGGTCGATGTCGGCCTTGAGGTCGTCGATGTGCTCGATGCCGATGGACAGGCGCACCGTGTCCACCGTCACCCCGGCCTTGGCCAATTCCTCGGGCGAGAGCTGGCGGTGCGTGGTGGAGGCCGGATGGCAGGCCAGCGACTTGGCGTCGCCGATGTTCACCAGCCGCGTGACCAGCTTGAGCGCGTCCTGGAAGCGCGCACCACCCTCCAGCCCACCTTCGACGCCGAAGGTCAGGATGCCCGAGGCGCGCCCGGTCATGTAGCGCTGCACCAGCTCGTGGTCGGCATGGTCGGGCAGGCCCGCATAGTTCACCCACTTGACCTTCGGATGCGTGCGCAGGTACTGCGCCAGCGCCAGGGTGTTGTCGCAGATGCGCTCCATACGCAGCGCCACGGTCTCGATGCCCTGCAGGATCAGGAAGGCGTTGAAGGGGCTGATGGCCGCGCCGGTGTTGCGCAGCGGCACCACGCGCGCGCGGCCGATGTAGGCCGCCTCGCCCAGTGCCTGCGTGTAGACCACGCCGTGGTAGCTGACGTCGGGCTCGTTGAGGCGCTTGAAGCGCTGCGCGTGCTGCGCCCAGGGGAACTTGCCGGAGTCCACGATCACGCCGCCGATGGAGTTGCCGTGGCCGCCGAGGTACTTGGTCAGCGAGTGCACGACGATGTCGGCGCCGTGCTCGAAGGGCCGGCACAGGAAGGGCGTGGGCACGGTGTTGTCCACGATCAGCGGCACGCCGTGGCGGTGCGCGATCTCGGCCAGCGCATGGAAGTCGGTGACGTTGCCCAGCGGGTTGCCGATGGACTCGCAGAAGATGGCCTTGGTGCGCTCGTCGATCAGCGGCTCGAAGGAGGCGGGGTCGCGCGCGTCGGCGAAGCGCGTCTGAATGCCCGACAGCGGCAGCGTGTGCGCAAACAGGTTGTAGGTGCCGCCGTAGAGCGTGGAGGATGAGACGATGTTGTCGCCGGCCTCGGCGATGGTCTGGATGGCGTAGGTGATGGCCGCCATGCCCGAGGCCACCGCCAGCGCGCCGATGCCGCCTTCCAGCGCCGTGATGCGCTGCTCCAGCACCGCGGTGGTCGGGTTCATGATGCGCGTGTAGATGTTGCCGGCCACCTTCAGGTCGAACAGGTCGGCGCCATGCTGCGTGTCGTCGAAGGCGTAAGCGGTGGTCTGGTAGATGGGTACCGCCACGGCCTTGGTGGTGGGATCGGGGCTGTAGCCGCCGTGCACGGCCAGGGTTTCGAATTTCATGGGTTGCTCCTCCAGATTCAAGGGGGGACCGCAGTGTAGGCAGCCCTGCGGCGGGTGCACGCGCACCGGAAGTTGCGATGGCTCAAATTCCACCTGCAGTCCGTTTTGAGGCTGCGCAAAGGGCGTTTTCACATGCGGTAGTCAGATAAGCGCATCCACGACGAGGAGGACACCATGCATGCGCTGAAGGATCTGCTGACCACCGACTACGGCCTGATGAGCGTTGCCGTGATTGCCGTTACCCTGGGCATGGGCGGCTTCTACCTGCGCTACTTCCTGCGCCATATCCAGGAAGACATCGCCCGCCACGCCGGCAAGCGCTGATCCCTCTCCCACGGCCGCGGCGCCGGTCCGCGTGTCTTCCACAGCGATACCAGCGCGCGGCCCACCATCAGCGCGGCCTTGCCGTCGATGGACACCAGCGCCAGCGCGTACTCCACCCTGCACGGCGCCAGGAACAGCGGTTGCGTGAGCACGGGAAGGCGGAGGAATCCCATGGGAGCCGCCGAGAGCAGAAGTTGAGGAAGGCGGTGCGCAGGCCCGGCCCGCCGCCTGGCACACCAATGCGGCCAGCGGGCACGTCCCCAAGGACGGCCGCACGAAACCTCCAAGAAGCAGCGAATCACAGCGCCTTCCCTCGCTCAAAACTGAGGAGCCCCTGGGCCCGGACCTCAGTTGCCGCCACCTGCACTACTTCTGGGTCGTGGCGCAGGAAGGCATCCCTCCGCGCGTGGCCGGCGAGTTCGAGGACAGCGCGCTGCTCAAGACCTTCGGCGTCGGCGGCCTGGGCGTATTCCCGGCCGTGGAACCTGCGCGCGCGGGCGCTGGGCGGAGGCTGGAGCGGCGAGGCGGCGCAACCGGTTTCCGCATCGCGCAAGGACGCGGTGGCGAGGAAGTGACCTTTTGCGCAGGAATCCGGTTCTTGTGCGCGGGGCGTGAAACCGTACCGCGGCGGGGCTGTCCCCATCTCCTAGAGTGTGGGTCCCTGCGGCGGAGGGGCTCTCTCCCCGTCTGCCGCTCCGAGCTCATGACGCAACAAGACACCTCTCCTGCCGCCCCCTCCCTTGGCCTCCTGGCGCGGATGCCCTGGTGGGTGGGCGTGGCCCTGGCACTGGCGGCCTTCGTCGCGCTGCACGAGGCCGGCGAGCCGCCGGCCAGCCACGGGACGCAACTGCTGGCCAGCGTGGGGCAGGTGCTGGTACCGCTGCTGTGCCTGCTGCTGGCGGCGTTGTCGGCTTGGCGGCAGCGCCGGCTGGCCGCATCGAGCCCGCTGCAGGCGACGGCGCTGGACTCCACGGCGCCACTGCACACGCCGGCGCAGCCGCCCGATTTCGAGGACACCGTGCCGCCCTGCCCGCTGTGCCACGGCGCCATGGTGCGCCGCGTGCACCGCCTGGGCCCGCAGGCCGGCCAGGTGTTCTGGCGCTGCCTGAACCATCCGGTGTGCACGGGGCAGCGCGAAGCGGAGTGAGGCACCGCGCGGCCTGAGCTTCATCCAGCTCGACAAGCAAAGATGCGTCCTGCAGCGGTGCGCCAGTTAAGGCGCTCTGCCCCCTTGGGCCGTCCTCCCAGCGCAGTTCGGGATGACATTCAGAAGATGCAGCGCCTTTGCTCACACTGGCTCCCCCGAACAAGACTGCGCGCAGACCACCCAAACTCCCGGGACGTTGGCGCCAGCCCTTGTTTCACTCCACCCGCGTCGCTCCTCGCGCCGCTGCGCCCTCGGCGGCGCCGTCCCTCGCCGGCCGGCGGACCGTGCACGTCGATGCCAAGGCCGCGGTTTCGCGCAGCGCCGCAGCAGCCACCTCAGCGGACGTAGGGCAGCGCGGGGCCGGCTGGGCCGGCGCCAGCGAGAACGGGCGCTCCACCGCCAGGAACAGCAGCGCCGACACCGGCAGCGTCACGGCGAACATCGGCAGCATCAGGCCGGCATACACCCACGCCTCCTGCCCCGTGGGCGGCAGCAGCTTGGCCAGCACCAGGAAGCCCAGCTTGAGCGCCAGCCCGTGCACCAGGTAGTAGGAGTAGCTCATGTTTCCCAGCCAGCGCAGCGGCGTCCAACACAACAGCCGCGGCAGCGGCGCGGCGGCATCGCGGAAACACGCCAAGCACAGCACGAAGAAGCCGGCGTACACGGTCAGGACCTTCAGGGCGTAGGTCACGGAGTTGGGACTGGGCAGCAGCGGCGCCGTCATGCCCACCAGCAAGCCCAGCACGCCCAGCACGCTGCCCGGCGTGGGAATGCGGGACTGCGGCAGGGCCTCGTGCAGCAGGATGCCCGCCATGAACATCGTCAGCCGTATCGGCCCACCGCCCAACAGGTTGCAGGCCACCGGCACCGCCGCCGTCAGCAGCAGGAAGAAGACGCAGCGCCAGCGCGGGTCGCGGTGGCGCAAGCCCAGCACGCCGATCACGGCGGGCAGCGCCAGGTAATAGAACATCTCGTAGCTCAGCGACCACGCCACGGTGATCATGGGCTCGATGGGGAACAGCCCGGGCAGCAGCAGCAGGTTCTGCCCCAGGTACAGCAGCGCCTGCGGCAGCGCCTGAGGGATGCGGCTGTTCGCCGGTGACAGCAGCGAGGCCCCCAGGTACACCGCGAACACGGCCAGGAAGGCCGGGTAGATGCGCTGCACGCGCCGCCACATGAACTTCCCGAAGCGCTGGCGCCGCCCCAGCAGCGAGCCGTAGATCAGGTAGCCGCTGAGCACGAAGAACAGGTCCACCCCGGTGTTGCCGATGGTGTGCAGCGCAGCGCTCCACTGCGCCAGGGCCGCGTGCCCTTCCACCCAGGGATGCGCCAGCGTCGAGTAGTGAACCAGGAAGACCAGGAACACGGCCCAGCCGCGCAGCCCTTCCATCGGCCGCAGGTTCTGCCCATCGCCATGGCGCGAAAGCTCAAAACGCCGAGCCAGCCAGTTCATGTTGATCCCCCCTCACCGGAATGGCGCCGTGCCCGCACGCTCCCAGGCGCGGCGCGCGCGGCACGATCCCCGGCCAGAGCCCCGCGCCGCGCCCCTCTTGCGCCTTACTCCACGGTCACGCTCTTGGCCAGGTTGCGTGGCTTGTCCACGTCCGTGCCGCGCGCGCAGGCCGTGTGGTAGGCCAGCAGTTGCAGCGGCACCACGTGCAGGATCGGGCTGAGCACGCCGTAGTGCTCGGGCATGCGGATCACGTGCATGCCCTGAGCGCTCTCGATGCGGGTGTCGGCATCGGCAAACACGAACAGCTCACCGCCGCGCGCGCGCACCTCCTGCATGTTGCTCTTGAGCTTCTCCAGCAGCTGATCGTTGGGCGCGACCGTGACCACCGGCATCGCGGCCGTCACCAGCGCCAGCGGGCCGTGCTTGAGCTCACCCGCCGGATAGGCCTCGGCGTGGATGTAGCTGATCTCCTTGAGCTTGAGCGCCCCCTCCAGCGCCACGGGGTAGTGCAGCCCGCGACCCAGGAACAGCGCGTTTTCCTTGCTGGCGAACTCCTCGCTCCAGGCGATGACCTGCGGCTCCAGCGCCAGCACCGCCTGCACCGCGGCGGGCAGGTGGCGCAGCGCGCGCACGTGCGCGGCCTCCTGCTCGTCCGTGAGGCGACCCCGCACCTGCGCCAGCGCCAGCGCCAGCAGGAACAGGCCCACCAGCTGCGTCGTGAAGGCCTTGGTCGAGGCCACGCCGATCTCCACGCCGGCGCGCGTGAGGAAGCTGAAGCGGCACTCGCGCACCATGGCGCTGGTGCCCACGTTGCAGATGGTCAGCGTGTGCTCCATGCCCAGCTCGCGCGCATGCTTGAGCGCGGCGATGGTGTCGGCTGTTTCGCCGCTCTGGCTGATGGTGACCACCAGCGTCTTCGGATCGGGCACGCTGTCGCGGTAGCGGTACTCGCTGGCGATCTCCACGCTGGTGGGGATGCCGGCGATGGACTCCAGCCAGTACTTGGCGGTGCTGCCGGCGTAGTAGCTGGTGCCGCAGGCCAGGATCAGCACCTGCCGCACGTCCTTGAACACCGCCGTGGCGCCCGCGCCGAACAGCTCGGGGTTGACGCGCTCCAGGCCTTCGAGCGTGTCGGCGATGGCGCGCGGCTGCTCGAAGATCTCCTTCTGCATGTAGTGGCGGTAGGGGCCCAGCTCGGCGGCGCCGCTGTGGGCGTGCACGGTGCGCACCTCGCGCTGCACCGGGCGGTAGCCACCGTCGGCCTGGCGCGCGCTGATCCAGCTCTTGCCCGGCTGCAAGTCCACCACGTCGCCCTCTTCCAGATAGACGATCTGGTCGGTCACGCCGGCCAGCGCCATGGCGTCGGAGGCCAGGAAGTTCTCGCCCTGCCCCACACCCAGCACCAGCGGCGAGCCCTGGCGGGCCCCCACCACGCGCTGCGGCTCATCGCGGCAGAACACCGCGATGGCGTAGGCGCCGCGCAGCCGCTGCGTGGCGCGCTGCACGGCCTCGAACAGGTCGCCTTCGTAGAGGTGGCTCACGAGGTGGGCGATGACCTCGGTGTCGGTCTGGCTCGCAAACGCGTAGCCGCGGCCCTGCAGCTCGGCGCGCAACTCCTCATGGTTCTCGATGATGCCGTTGTGCACCAGCGCGACGCGGTCGCCCGAGAAGTGCGGATGCGCGTTGTGCTCGGCCGGTGCGCCGTGCGTGGCCCAGCGCGTGTGCGCGATGCCGGTGCCGCCGGCCACCCCGTCATGCGCCACCTGTGCCACCAGTTCGGCCACGCGCGCCGTGCTGCGCGTGCGCCGCAGCGCGCCGTGCTGATGCACCGCCACGCCGCAAGAGTCGTATCCGCGGTATTCCAGCCGCTTCAGGCCTTCCAAAAGCACCGGGACGATGTCACGCCCCGCCACGCCTGCCACGATGCCACACATGTCGAACCCTCCTCGGCAGAAACAGTGGACGGCATCGTAGGCAGTTCAAGATGCAATGTGCTTGCAAATTAATGAATTAATTGGCGTTTTCTTGCAAGTTAGCATATGTACGATTTTTTATTTCATGAGCGATATGTTCATGAAATAATTTTGCGCATGACTTCCTTGGATGAAGTGGACCGGCGCCTGTTGGCGCTGCTGCAGGACGATGCCAGCCGCTCCAACCAGGCGCTGGCCGAGGCCGCCGGCATCTCCCCCGCCACGGCGCTGCGCCGGGTGCGGCGGCTGGTGGACGAGGGCGTGATCGAGCGCCAGATGGCACTGGTGTCGCCCGCCGTGCTGCCTGACAGCCTCACCGCCATCGTCGAGATCACGCTGGACCGCCAGGGCGCGGAGCACCAGGCGGCCTTCGAGGCGCGCGTGCGCGCGGAAGGCGCCGTGCAGCAGTGCTACCGCGTGGCCTCCGGGCCGGACTTCGTGCTGGTGCTGTGGGTGCCGGGCATGACGGCCTACCAGGCGCTGGTGCAGCGCCTGTTCACGCAGGACGCCAACGTGCGCAACGTGCGCTCCTTCTTCAGCCTGCAGCGCACGAAGTTCGAGCCGCGCATCGACCTCACTTCTTCATCACCACCAGCCCCTTGAGGTACTCGCCTTCCGGGTAGGCCAGCGTGGTGGGGTGGTCGCAGGCGGCTTCCAGGCGCGCCAGCAGGTAGCCGTCCACGCCGGCGTCGCTGCCCGCGCCGGCCACGATCTTGTGGAACAGGTCCGGACCCACGCCGCCGGAGCAGGAGAAGGTCAGCAGCAGGCCGCCGGGCTCCAGCAGCTTCAGCGCCAGGCGGTTGATGTCCTTGTAGGCGCGCGCGGCACGCTCGGCATGCGCGGCCGAGGGGGCGAACTTGGGTGGGTCCAGCACGATGGCGTCGAAGCGCTCCTCGCGCTGCAGGCAGCCGCGCAGGTACTGGTTGACGTCGGCATCGGCGAACTCCGCGCGCGCCAAGTCGAAGCCGTTGAGTTCCACGTGCGCCTTGGCGCGCGCCAGCGCGGGACCGGAGGAGTCCACGCTCACCACGCGCTGGGCGCCGCCGGCCAGCGCCGCGACGCTGAAGCCGCCGGTGTAGCTGTAGCAGTTGAGCACGCGCTGTGCGCCCAGGCGCTTGACCCACTCCATGAAGCGCAGCCGGTTGTCGCGCTGGTCGAGGTAGTAGCCGGTCTTGTGCCCCTCGGCCACGTCCAGCGTCAGGCGCCAGCCGTGCTCGCGGATCGTGACCGCGGTCTCGCCGCCGCCGCGCAGCCAGCCGCTGATCGGCTCCAGGCCTTCGAGGCCGCGCACGCCGGAGTCGGAGCGCTCGTAGAGCCGCGCCAGGCCCGTGGCGGCCAGCAGCGCATCGGCGATGGTGTCCTTCCAGCGCTCCACGCCGGCGGAGAGGAACTGCGCGCTGAGCACGTCGGCGTAGCGGTCCACGATCAGCCCGGGCAGCCCGTCGGCCTCGCCGTGGATCAGCCGCACGCCGTCGCTGTCGATGGGCAGCCGGCTGCGCAGCTGCACGGCCTGTTCGATGCGGCGCTGGAAGAAGGCGGCGTCGATGCGCTCGCCCTCGTCGAAGCTCCAGGCGCGCACGCGGATGGAAGAGGTGGGGCTGAAGGCACCCCAGGCCAGGAAGCGCCCTTCGGCGCTTTCCACGCGCACGGTCTCGCCGGGATCGGCCTTGCCCTTGGCGATGGAGCCCTCGAACACCCAGGGATGCTTGCGCAGCAGCGAGCGCTCTTTGCCCTCGCGGATTCGGATCGATTTCATGGGGGCGAATTGTCCATGCCCCCACTCGCCCGCCCGGCGGGACGGGGCTTGGCGATCAGCGCAGCCCGTCACGGCAGGCGCGGGCGCGTGCGCCGCCGCGGGCCTTCAGCCGTCCTTCTTCTTCGCCCGCGGATGCGCCGCGTCGTACACCTTGGCCAGGTGCTGGAAGTCCAGCCGGGTGTAGATCTGGGTGGTGGTGATGCTGGCGTGGCCCAGCAGCTCCTGCACCGCGCGCAGGTCGCCGCTGGACTGCAGCAGGTGCGAGGCGTAGCTGTGGCGCAGCATGTGCGGATGCACCGAGGTCGGCAGCCCGGCCTGCAGCGCCTGGCGCCGCAGCCGCGAGCGCACCTGCGAGGCGGTCAGCCGCGTGCCGCGCCGGCTCACGAACAGCGCCCGCTCGCCCGAGGCGGCCATCGAGGCCCGCTGCGCCAGCCAGCGCTGCAGCGCCGCCAGCGCCGCGCTGCCCACCGGGCCGCTGCGGCGCTTGGAGCCCTTGCCCATCACGTGCACGGTGGCGTCGGGCAGGTCCACCCAGCCCGCGGCGCCCTCGCCGGCGCCCACGTCCAGGCCGACCAGCTCGCCCACGCGCAGCCCGCAGCCGTAGAGCAGCTCGACGATGCAGTGGTCGCGCGCGGCCAGCGCCGGGTCGTCCCCCTCGCCCTCGTGCTCGGCCAGCGCCACCGCCTGCTCCACCGACAGCGCCTTGGGCAGCGGCTTGCCGGCCTTGGGCGCGCGCAGCCCCATCACGGGGTTGAGCGGGACTTCACCGTTCTGGCCCCACCAGCGGTAGAGCCCGCGCCAGGCCGAGAGGATCAGCGCGATGCTGCGCGGCGCCAGGCCGCCGGCGTGCAGCGCCGCCATCCAGCCGCGCACGTGGTGCGGCTGCGCCTGGTGCAGCGCCACGCCCTCCTCGCCCGACAACGCCACCAGGCGCTGCAGCGCGTCGCGGTACAGCGCCAGGCTGCGCGCCGCCAGGCGCCGTTCCACCTGCAGGTGTTGCAGCCATCGCTCCAGCTCCTCGGGCAGCGCAGTGGGGACGGAGCCTTCGGCCACGACGGGCGCCGCGGCGGCCTTGGAAGTGCGCGCCATGGCTCAGCGCGGCAGCAACTGCGACAGCGCCGCAGCGGCGATGTCGCCGATGCGCACCAGGAAGTCCACGCCCATGTCGCTCTCGAAGCGGGTGGCGTCGGGCGAGCCCAGCATCAGCAGCCCGAAGCTGCCCCCCGCCTGCTCGCTGCGCAGCGGGATGCAGGCGATGGACAGCGCCGGCGTGCCGTCATGCAGCCACTGCGCCGCCTCCACCTCGCCGGTGTTCAGGCCGCACAGCGGCAGCGCCAGGGCGTCGGCGAATTCGCGCACCGCGCCGGGCTCGGCCAGCACGAAAGGCTCGTGCGCAAGGGCGGCGTCCACGCCCCACAGGCGCAGCGCGGCCTGGGGCACGAGGAACTGGCTTTTGAGCTCCTCCACCAGCAGCGCGGGCAGCGTGCGGGGATCGCGCGCGAGCATCACGGCGCGGGTCCAGCGGTGCAGGCGGTCGGCGATGGCGGTGTTCTCCTGCCCGTGGCGGATCATCTCCATCAGCCGCCCTTCCAGCCCCTTGATGCGCTCGCGCAGCAGCAGCGCCTGGCGCTCCTGCAGCGAGATGGCGCGCGTGCCGTGCGGGCTGGCCAGCCGCACCTCGGCCAGCAGTTCGGCGTGGCGCTCGAAGAAAGCCGGGTTGAGCGACAAGTACTGCGCGATGTCGTCTTCGGTGATGCCGTCGATGCCTCTGCTCACAGCGTGATCTCTCCCTCGAACACTGTTTCCGCCGGGCCGGTCATGAACACGTGCGCGTCGCCGCCGGCCCACTCGATGGTCAGCCGCCCGCCGGGGGCGTCCACGTCCACGCGGTGATCGAGCCAGCCCAGCCGGATGCCGGCCACCACCGCCGCGCAGGCGCCGGTGCCGCAGGCCAGGGTCTCGCCGGCGCCGCGCTCGTACACGCGCAGCCGGATGTGGCCGCGGCTGACGACTTCCATGAAGCCGGCGTTGACCCGGCGCGGGAAGCGGTCATGGCCTTCGATCTGCGGCCCCTCGATCGCCACCGGCGCGCGCTGCACGTCGTCCACGCGCCGCACCGCATGCGGGTTGCCCATGGAGACCACGGCCACCTCGATGTCGTCGCCGTCGCCCAGCGCCAGCGGCCAGAGCTGGAAGTCGTTGAGTTCGCGCGGCGTCAGCCCGGAGGCGTCGAAGGGGATGCGCTCGTGCTCGAACACGGGCGCGTTCATGTCCACGGTGACGCGGCCGTCGTCCTGCAGGCGCAACTCCAGCAGCGTGTTCATGGTTTCCACGCGCACGCTGCGCTGCGCGGTGAGGTGCTTGTCGTGCACGAAGCGCACGAAGCAGCGCGCGCCGTTGCCGCACTGCTCCACCTCCTCGCCGCTGCCGCCGTTGAAGATGCGGTAGCGGAAATCGACGCCGGGGGTGTTGCTCTTTTCCACCACCAGGATCTGGTCGGCGCCGACGCCGAAGCGCCGGTCGCCCAGGCGGCGGTAGTGCTCGGGGGTCAGCGCCAGGGGCTGCTGCGTGGCGTCAATGACCACGAAGTCGTTGCCCGCGCCCTGCATCTTGGTGAAGCGGAGTTTCATGCGCGGGATTATCGGCCGGCGCTCGCAGGCGGCCGGCGCCAGGCATGGGCCGGCGGCTGGGGTTTCAGTCTCGGGGCGCGATGTGCTGCTTGCGCTCAGGCGTGGTCTTTACGGGTGCTGCCGCCCTCGGGGCCCATCTGGCCGCCGCGGCTCTGTTCCTGGCTGGTGGCGCGCTGCGGGCTGCCCAGGCCGCCCTGCGAATCCACGCGCCCATCGGTGGAGCCCATGCCGCCCCGCTCGGCACGGCTCTCGTCGGCGCTGCTGGCGCCGAGCTGCGTGCCGCTGGTCTGGCCGGCGTGCGTGCCACCCTGCATCTGCTTGTTCGGGGCGGTCTTGTCCCCCTGGGCGTTGGAGCTGCCCTGCTGGGACTGTTGAGAGGACTTGTCCTGCTTGCCTTGCTGTGTCATGCCGATCTCCTGTCCGGTCTGCGCCGGTGGTGGGTGAGGTGACGGCAAGGCGGCAACCCGGGTTCCCGCAGCGTGCGCGACAGGCTCAGCCGTACAGCGACGGCTCCCCCGCCGGCCGCGTCTTGAACCGCTTGTGCACCCACAGGTACTGCGCCGGGCAGTGCCGGATCTGCTCCTCGATCCAGCGGTTCATGCGCGCGGCGTCGGCTTGCGGGTCCTCGGTGGGCCAGTCGTCCCAGGGCGGCAGGAACTTCACTTTGTAGCCCTGGCCGCCGGGCAGCATCTCCGCCACCACCGGCTGCACCACCATGTTCAGCGAGCGCGCCATCTTCGACGGCGCCAGCAGCGTGGCCGCAGGCACGTCGAAGAAGGGCACGAAGGCCGCGTCCTGGATGCCGAAGTCCATGTCGGGCAGGTTGAAGAAGGCCCAGCCGCGCCGGATGGCGCGCACCAGCGGCAGCGCGCGCTCGCTGCGCGCGAACACCTCGCCCTGGTTGAAGCGCAGCCGGCCCTTGCGGATCTCGGCATCCCATACCGGGTTGCTCTGCGCCTGGTAGATCGAGCCCACCTTCTGCTTCTGGAACAACTGCGTCGCCACGCCGGCCACGTCCAGCCCCACGAAGTGCGGCACCAGCCACATCACCGGGCGCTCGCTGCGCTCGGCCAGCGTCACGTCCCCTTCGACGTGGATCAGCTTCTTCAGCCGCTCCACCGGCGCGTACCACAGCAGCCCGCGCTCCAGCAGGCTGCGGCCGAGCCAGCCGAAGTGCTCGCGCACCAGCCGCGCGCGCTCGGCCGCGTCCAGGTGCGGGAAGCACAGCGCCAGGTTGCGCAGCGCGATGCGGCGGCGGCTGCCGGCCAGCGCGTGCAGCAGCCTTCCCAAGCCCTGCCCCAGCGCGGCCTGCGCCCCCAGCGGAAGACGGTAGATGGCACGCAGCAGCCCGATGCCCAGCTTGGCACCGAGGCTCACGTCGCCGACCTCGCCGCGGCGTCGGTGGGCGCCGCGGCCGGGCGCGGCGTCTTGTAGCGGTGGTAGCCCCAGAGGTACTGGGCGGGGTTGCACATGATCAGGCGTTCCATTTCTTCATTGATGCGGCGCGCGCAGGCCTGCTGCAGCGCCTCGCTGTCGGGTTCATCGGCACCGGGCAGGGGCTGCTGAGGGGCGCTCACGTGAACGACGAAACCACGGCCGCGCGGCAAGCGCTCGGCCCACATCAGCAGCCAGTCCGCGCCGGTCTGGCGCACTAGCTTGGCCGCCAGCGTCATGGTGTAGGCCTCACGCCCGAAGAACGGTGCCCAAACGCCCATGCCCTGTGGCGGCACTTGGTCGGGCAGCAGGCCCACGTTCTCGCCGCGCTTGAGCGCGCGCAGCATCTGGCGCACGCCCGCCAGCGTCGCCGGCGCGGTGGCCATGCCCGGGCGAGCGCGCGCCGTCTCCTCCAGCTCGCGCAGCGCGGCCTTGTCGGAAGGGCGGTAGAGCACCGTCAGCGGGTGTGTGTCGCCCCAGCGCTCGGCGAAGGCGCGCGCCGTGATCTCGAAGCAGCCCAGGTGCGGCGTGAGGATCACCAGCCCCTTGCCGCGCGCCAGCGCCTGCTCGATGAGCTCCGCGCCCTCCCAGCGGCACGCGGGCGACACCAGGCCGTTGCGCAACCACAGCCATGGCGCCTCGGCGGCCATGCAGCCGGCTTGCGCCACCGACGCACGGCGCTGTGCCGGGGTCAACCCCGCCAGCTCGGCATTGGCCTGCAAGCGCTTGCGGTAGGTCGGCGACAGCCCGTACGTGAGCCACCCCAGGATGGCCCCCAAAGCGTGCAGTCTTCGCAACGGCCAAGTCGCCATCCAGCGCAGTAGAGAGTTCATCGTTGAATAGAATCGAAACGTCGCCGGTTTAAAGGACAACTTGCGGGGCGACGTGGGTGTGAATCCCACCGGGCCGTCTGGCTCGACAAATGCCGCTAAAGCGTTCGCCGATACCTCCGAAAGGGCGGCAACGCAGGCCAGCCAACCCAGGAGTGTAAAAAAGTGGCGAACGACTTCCTCTTCACCTCGGAATCCGTCTCCGAAGGCCATCCCGACAAGGTCGCGGACCAGATCTCGGACGCGATCCTCGACGCGATCTTCACGCAGGACCCGCGCAGCCGCGTGGCGGCCGAGACGCTGTGCAACACCGGCCTCGTGGTGCTCGCCGGCGAGATCACGACCAACGCGCACGTGGACTACATCCAGGTCGCGCGCGACACCATCAAGCGCATCGGCTACGACAACACCGAGTACGGCATCGACTACAAGGGCTGCGCCGTGCTCGTGGCCTACGACAAGCAGAGCAACGACATCGCCCAGGGCGTGGACCACGCCAGCGACGACTACCTGAACATCGGCGCCGGCGACCAGGGCCTGATGTTCGGCTACGCCTGCGACGAGACGCCCGAGCTCATGCCCGCGCCGATCTACTACGCGCACCGCCTCGTGGAGCGCCAGGCCCAGCTGCGCAAGGACGGCCGGCTGCCCTTCCTGCGCCCGGATGCCAAGAGCCAGGTCACGATGCGCTACGTGGACGGCAAGCCCCACAGCATCGACACCGTGGTGCTCTCCAGCCAGCACTCGCCCGAGATGAGCGACGGCAAGCACATGAAGCCCGAGTTCATCGAGGCCGTGGTCGAGGAGATCATCAAGCCGGTGCTTCCGAAGGAGTGGCTCAAGGAGACCAAGTACCTGGTCAACCCGACCGGCCGCTTCGTCATCGGCGGCCCGCAGGGTGACTGCGGCCTGACCGGCCGCAAGATCATCGTGGACACCTACGGCGGCGCCTGCCCCCACGGCGGTGGTGCCTTCTCGGGCAAGGACCCGACGAAGGTGGACCGCTCGGCCGCCTACGCCGCGCGCTACGTGGCCAAGAACGTCGTCGCCGCCGGCCTGGCGCGCCAGTGCCAGATCCAGGTCGCCTACGCCATCGGCGTGGCCCAGCCGATGAACGTGACGGTCTACACCGAGGGCACCGGCCGCATCCCCGACGAGCGCATCGCCGAGATCGTGCGCGAGGTCTTCGACCTGCGCCCCAAGGGCATCATCCAGATGCTCGACCTGCTGCGCCCGATCTACGGCAAGACCGCCGCCTACGGCCACTTCGGCCGCGACGAGCCGGAGTTCTCCTGGGAGAAGACCGACAAGGTCGCCGTGCTGCGCGACCTGGCGGGCAAGTAAGCCCAGGTCTCCTCAAGTTTCCGAATCCGCATTCCGTTCGTCCTGAGGTATCGAAGGATGAACGGCCCCTCTGCCGGGATGCGGCCATCGCAGCCTGACGGATTCGCACTTCGATGCGCCGAAGGCGCACCTTGCCCTGAGGTATCGAAGGGTCAGTGCGAACGGGTCTTGGAGTTACGGATTTCTTGAGGTCCACATAAGCCGTCTAAGCAACGCCCGACCCGAGCTGCCACAGCGCAGCGCGGGCCGGGCGTTTCGCTTGGGGCGGACGCTCCCGATCGGCACCGCGACTGCTCCGGCCGCGCCCGCCGCCGGACGGACTCCGGGACTTCCCTAGAATCGCCCGCATTTCCCGTCGCCGCGCCCCGGCCTGAACCGCCCGCGCGCCGCGCGACCCGCCGTCCTCCGGCCCCGTTGCCGGACCACCACGGAGAACCCGCTGATGCCCACCCCCAGCCAGGACCCCAAACCGTCGTTCCTGCGCCGCATTCCCATGGCCTTCGGGGCCTTCTTCAGCCTGCTGGGCAACGCCGACAAGGCCGCGCGCTATGAGCGCCTGGACGAGCCGCCCGCGCCACCGCCCCCAGCGGCCCAGCCGCCCGCCCCCGTCGCCACGCCCAAGCCGGCGCCCGTCCCGGCCCCCGCGCCCGTGGCGCCCGTCGTGCTGCGCGAGTCCGGCCCCGAGGCCGCGCTGCAGCTGCTGGCGCTGCTGCAGCGCGAGGCCCGCTTCATCGACTTCATGCAGGAAGACCTGGCCGGCCACGCCGACGCCGACATCGGCGCGGCCGTGCGCGTGGTGCACGCGGGCTGCCGCAAGGTGCTGCAGGAGCATTTCCGCATCGAGCCGGTGCGCACCGAGGCCGAAGGCAGCCGCGTCACGCTGCAGCCCGGCTTCGACGCCGCGAGCGTGAAGCTCACCGGCAACGTGGTAGGCCAGCCGCCCTTCACCGGCACGCTCAGCCACCGCGGCTGGCGCGCTGCGGAAGTGAAGCTGCCCAAGCTGGCCGAGAAACATGACGCGCGCGTGCTCGCGCAAGCGGAGGTGGAGCTGTGAGCGAAGAAACGAATTTCGAGACCGAGGGCCAGCCCGAGGACCAGGGCACGCCGGCCGGCCCGCGCTACGCCATCGGCATCGACCTGGGCACCACGCACTGCGCGCTGTCCTGGGTCGATCTCCAAGCCAGCGACGGCGAGAAGACGGTGCAGGGCTCGATGGCGATCCCGCAGCTCACCGCGCCCGGCGCGGTGGAGGAGCGCTCGCTGCTGCCCTCCTTCCTGTACCTGCCGCACGCCGAGGAGCTGGCGCCGGGCGACATGGCCCTGCCCTGGACCGGCGAACAGGATTTCATCGTTGGCGACTTGGCGCGCAGCCGCGGGGCCACCACGCCGATCCGCCAGGTCTCCAGCGCCAAGAGCTGGCTGGGCCACACCGGCGTGGACCGCCGCGCCGCGATCCTGCCGGCCGGAGCCCCGGCGGAAGTGCCCAAGGTGTCGCCGGTGGACGCCTCCATCCGCTACCTGGAACACCTGCGCGCCGCCTGGAACGACGCGCATCCCGAGGCGCCACTGGACCAGCAGAGCCTGACGGTGACCATCCCCGCCTCCTTCGACCCGGCCGCGCGCGAGCTCACGGCCGAGGCGGCCAACGCCACCTTCGGCACCCAGTTCACGCTGCTGGAGGAGCCGCAGGCCGCGCTCTACAGCTGGATCCAGGGCAGCGCCGGCACCTGGCGCAAGCAGGTCAAGCCGGGCGACGTGATCCTGGTGGTGGACGTGGGCGGCGGCACCAGCGACTTCAGCCTCATCGCCGTGGTCGAGCGCGAGGGCAACCTGGAGCTGCACCGCGTGGCCGTGGGCGACCACATCCTGCTCGGCGGCGACAACATGGACCTGGCGCTGGCGCACGTGGTGGCCCGCAAGCTGGCCGCCAACGGCACCACGCTGGACCCCTGGCAGATGCGCTCGCTCACCCAGGGCTGCCGCGTCGCCAAGGAAGTGCTGCTGGCCGACCCCGAGGCACCGGCACAGCCCATCGTCGTGCCCAGCCGCGGCTCGCGCCTGATCGGCGGGACCATCCGCACCGAGCTCACGCGCGAGGAAGTCACCGGCACGCTGGTCGAAGGTTTCTTCCCGCAGGTGGGCGCCGACGCCCGGCCCGTCACGCGCACCCGCGCCGGCCTGACGCAGGTGGGCCTGCCCTACGCGCAGGACGCGGCCGTCACACGCCACCTGGCCGCCTTCCTGGCGCGCCAGGCCGGCGCCACCGCCGAGCTGGAGGGTTTCAGCAACGCGGCGGCCGAAGGCGCCTCGTTCCTGCACCCCACGGCGCTGCTCTTCAACGGCGGCGTCTTCAAGTCGCCGGTGCTGGCGGAGCGGGTGCTGGCGGTGCTCAACGGCTGGCTGGAGGCCGAGGGCGCGCCGGCGGCGCGGCTGCTCGAAGGCGCGGACCTGGACCGCGCCGTGGCCCAGGGCGCGGCCTACTACGGCTACGTGCGGCGCGGGCGCGGCGTGCGCATCCGCGGCGGCACGGCGCAGGCCTACTACGTGGCCATCGAGTCCGCCATGCCGGCCGTGCCGGGCATGGAGCCGCCGATCTCGCTGCTGTGCCTGGCGCCCTTCGGCATGGAAGAAGGCACCGAAGCCGAAGTACCGGAGATGGAGTTCGGTCTGGTGGTGGGCGAGCCGGTGCACTTCCGCTTCTTCGGCTCCAGCGTGCGGCGCCAGGACCAAGTCGGCACGCTGCTGGACTTCTGGTCGGACGAGGAGATCCACGAGCTGGAGGAGATCCAGGCCACGCTGCCGGCCGAAGGCCGCAGCCCCGGCGAGGTGGTGCCCGTGAGCCTGCAGGCGCGCGTGACCGAGACCGGCACGCTGGAAGTGATCGCCCTGCCGCGTGACGGCAGCGCGCGCTGGAAGGTGGAGTTCGACGTGCGCGGCAGCGAAGGAGCCGCCGCGGCGGCATGAAGAAGCCCGGCGCCGCGGCGGCCTCGCCCTGCCTGGTCGGCATCGACCTGGGCACCACGCACACCGTGGTGGCCTGGGCCGAGCCCGGCGCCACCGCGATCGAGCTGTTCGAGGTCGATCAGCTCATCGCCCCCGGCGAGGTCGGCCGCGCGCCGCTGCTGCCCTCGCTGCGCTACCACCCCGCCCCGGGCGAGCTGGCCTCCGAGGCGCTGCAGCTGCCCTGGCATTCCGACGAGAACGCCGTCATCGGCGAGCTGGCGCGGCGCCTGGGCGCGCAGGTGCCCGGGCGGCTGGTGGCCAGCGCCAAGAGCTGGCTCTCGCACGGCGCGGTGGACCGGCTCGCGCCCGTCCTCCCGTGGGGCGCCGAAGAGAACGTTCCCAAGGTGTCGCCGCTGCAGGCCAGCGCCAGCTACCTGGCGCATGTGCGCGCCTCGTGGAACACCCGTTTTCCGAACCGGCCGCTGGAGCGGCAGGACCTCGTCCTGACCGTCCCGGCCAGCTTCGACGACACCGCGCGCCAGCTCACGGTGGAGGCCGCGCGCGAGGCGGGCCTGCCCCATCTGCGCCTGCTGGAGGAGCCGCAGGCCGCCTTCCAGGACTGGGCCTTCAAGCACCGCGCCGACCTGGCGCAGGCGCTGGGCGGCGCGCGGCTGGTGCTGGTCTGCGACGTGGGCGGCGGCACCACGGACCTGAGCCTGGTGCGCGTGGCCGAGGACGGGAAGAAGCTCGACCGCATCGCCGTGGGCCAGCACCTGATGCTGGGCGGCGACAACGTGGACCTGGCGCTGGCGCACGTGGCGGAGCAGCGCCTGGGGGGCGAGCGCCTCTCGGCCGGCCGCCTGACGCAGCTGGTGGAACGCTGCCGCGTCGCCAAGGAGCAGTTGCTGGCGGCCGACGCGCCGGACAGCGCCAACGTCACGCTGCTGGGCGGCGGCAGCCGGCTCATCGGCGGCTCGCGCACGGTGGTCTTCAGCCGCGCGGAAGTCCAGGTCCTGGCACTCGATGGCTTCTTTCCGCACGTGGCGCCGGACGAGCCGGTGAAGCGCAGCCGCGCGGCGCTGGTGGAGTTCGGGCTGCCCTACGCGGCCGACAGCGCCGTCACGCGCCACGTCGCCGCCTTCCTGCGCCAGCACGCCGACGCGGCGCGGCAGGCGCTGGGCACGTCCGACGCCTTCCCGGTGCCGGACGCGCTGCTGCTCAACGGCGGCGTGTTCAAGGCGCATGCCATCGCGCAGCGGCTGCTGTCGGTGCTGTCGGCCTGGCGCGGCGCGCCGGTGCGGCTGCTGTCGAATGCCGACCCGGACCTGGCCGTGGCGCGCGGCGCGGTGGCGCACGGCCTGGCGCGCCGCAGCGCCGCCCCGAAGCTGGGCGGCGGATCGGCGCGCGACTACTGGCTGCAGCTCGACGAGCGCCGCGCCGTGTGCGTGCTGCCGCGCGGCACCGAGCCCGGCGTGGAGGTGCCGCTGCGGGAGCGCCGCTTCGCGCTGCGCGTGGGGCAGCCGGTGAATTTCACGCTGCTCTCCAGCGTGGGCGGCGCGCAGCCCGTGGCCGGCGCGCTGGTGGACCCGGCTGCGGGCGAGTTCACGAAGCTGCCGCCCGTCTCGACGGTGGTGCAGGCGGCGGACCAGCGGCGCGAGCTGCCGGTGACACTCTCGGCCTCGCTCACCGAGGTCGGCACGCTGGCGCTGCAAGCCACCGACGAGAGCGGGCAGCGGCATGCGCTGGAGTTCCGGCTGCGCGGCCTGGGGCCGTCCGGCAGCCCGGACGCCGGCGTGCATCCGCGCCTGGACGAGGCGCTGGAGCGCATCGCGCGGGTGTTCGGCCCGCGCGCCAGGGACGTGACACCGAAGGAAGTGCGGCAGCTGCGCACGGCGCTGGAGCAGTTGCTGGGCGCGCGCGAACGCTGGGGGCTGCCCCTGTTGCGCCGGCTGTTCGATGCGCTGCTGCAGCACGCGCGCGGCCGTCGCCGCTCGGCCGACCACGAGCGGCTGTGGCTGAACCTGGCGGGCTGGTGCCTGCGTCCCGGCTTCGGCTTCGCCGCCGACGACTGGCGCGTGCAGCAGCTCTTCTCGCAGTTCGAGGGCGGCGTGCAGCACCGCGGCGACGCGCAGGTGGCGGCCGAGTGGTGGACGCTGTGGCGGCGCGTGGCCGGCGGCCTGGACGAGGCGGCGCAGGGCCGGCTGCTACAGGACTTCGCGTTCAACCTGCAAGGTGAAGGCGAGCGCCCGGCCGGGCTGGTGAGCGGCAGCCGCGAGGACATGCTGCGCCTGGGCGCGGCGCTGGAGCGCATCCCGGCCGAGTACAAGGCCGAGATCGGCGACTGGCTGCTGGGGCAGGTTTCGGAAGCGGCGGCGCCCGCGTCCGGAAAACCGGCGGCCAAGGGCGCGAAGGCCAAGGGCGCCTCGCCCGCCGCGCTGGAGCTGTGGGTGCTGGGCCGTCTGGGCGCGCGCGCGCCGCTGTACGGCAGCGCGCACACGGTGGTGGCGCCGGTGGTGGCGGCGCGCTGGATCGAGGCGCTGCTGGCGCTGGACTGGCGGCTGGTGCCGGCCGCCGCGTTGGCCTGCGTGCACCTGGCGCGGCGCACGGGCGACCGCTCGCGCGACGCCGATGAGGCGCTGCGCGGGCGGCTGCTGCAGCGGCTGGCCGAGGCCGGTGTCGCCGGCCACTGGATCGACCTCGTGCGCGAGGTGCGCGCACTGGACGAGGCGGCGGAGCAGCAGGCCTATGGGGAAGCGCTACCGCCGGGGTTGAGGTTGCTGGCCTAGAAGCTGGTCCGGAATCCCGGACACCACACCGTCCGCCTGTCCGGCCCCTCGGTCTGCGCGAGCCGCCCCGGCACGCCGCTGTCCTTGTAAATCAGGGACTTAAAGCAGCCGCCGTTCCTGGCACCCGGCTTGCACAAGACGTCTTCGCTGGCCACCCCCCGTTTCCACCCCTGGCCGGTCGCGAGGAGACGTTCATGGACGCTGTCCAGAAAAAACCCATTTACCGCTCCCTGTACTTCCAGGTGCTGCTGGCCATTGCCATCGGCGTGCTGCTGGGCCACTTCTATCCGGAGACTGGCGCGGCCATGAAACCGCTGGGCGACGGCTTCATCAAGCTGATCAAGATGATCATCGCCCCGATCATCTTCTGCACCGTGGTGGTGGGCATCGCCGGCATGGAAGACATGAAGAAGGTCGGCAAGACCGGCGGCCTGGCGCTGCTGTACTTCGAGATCGTCTCCACCGTCGCGCTGGTGGTGGGCCTGGTCATCATCAACCTCGTGCGGCCCGGCGCGGGCATGAACGTGGACGTGAGCCAGCTCGACACCAAGAGCCTGGCCGCCTACACCAAGCCCGGCGCGATGCAGAGCACCACCGACTTCCTGCTCCACGTGATCCCGAGCACGGTGGTCGATGCCTTCGCCAAGGGCGAGATCCTGCAGGTGCTGCTGTTCGCCGTGATGTTCGGCTTCGCGCTGCACAAGTTCGGCGGGCGCGGCACGCTGGTGTTCGACTTCATCGAGAAGTTCTCGCACGTGCTCTTCAGCATCGTGGGCTACATCATGAAGGTCGCCCCGATCGGCGCCTTCGGCGCCATGGCCTTCACCATCGGCAAGTACGGCGTGGGCTCGCTGGTGCAGCTGGGCCAGCTGATGGCCACCTTCTACGCCACCTGCCTGCTGTTCATCTTCGTGGTGCTGGGCGGCATCGCGCGCGCGCACGGCTTCTCGATCACGAAGTTCATCAAGTACATCAAGGAAGAGCTGCTGATCGTGCTGGGCACCTCCTCCAGCGAGTCGGTGCTGCCGCGCATGATGGCCAAGATGGAGAACCTGGGCGCGCGCAAGAGCGTGGTCGGCCTGGTGATCCCCACCGGCTACTCCTTCAACCTGGACGGCACCTCGATCTACCTGACCATGGCCGCGGTGTTCATCGCCCAGGCCACCAACACCGACATGACCATCACGCAGCAGCTCACGCTGCTGGCGGTGCTGCTGCTGACCTCCAAGGGCGCCGCCGGCGTCACGGGCAGCGGCTTCATCGTGCTGGCCGCCACGCTCTCCGCGGTGGGCCACGTGCCGGTGGCGGGCCTGGCGCTGATCCTGGGCATCGACCGCTTCATGTCCGAGGCGCGCGCGCTCACGAACCTGATCGGCAACGGCGTGGCCACGCTGGTGGTGGCCAAGTGGACGGGTGACCTCGACAGCGATCACATGAAGCGCGTGCTCGACGGCGAGACCGTCGCCGAGGCCGAGGAGCCGGAAGAAGTGCTCGACACGCAGGAAGCGCACATGCCCGCGACGGCACGCTGACCGCGGCTTGCCCCTATGCTGCGCGCCGCCGTGGCCGGCCCCTGGTGCCGGTCGCGCGGCGCGCAATGCTTTGGATTGACGTGAAACCCCGCACCCTGCTCGCCTGGAGCGCCGCCGGCCTGGCGCTGGTGGCGGCCTCGGCCTTCACCGGCCACCGCCTGGCCTGGCGCAGCGGCCTGGCCTCGCTGCAGCAGCAGGCCCAGCACCGGCTGGAGCTGGTGACCACCGGGCTCGACGCGCAGCTCGCGCGCTTCGACTACCTGCCCTCGCTGCTGGAAACCACGCCGCAGGTGCTGCAGCTGCTGCGCGCGCCGGGCGACGAGGGGCTGCGCCGCGACGTGAGCGCCACGCTGCGCGGCATCAACGCCACCGCCGGCGCCGACATGCTCTACGTGATCGGCCGCGACGGCGTGGTGCTGGCCGCCGGCGACGCCGGGCAGCCCGGCTCGCCGCTGGGCCTGGATCTCTCCTTCCGCCCCTACGTGCGCGACGCGCTGGCGCAGCGGCGCGGGCGCTTCTTCGGCGTGGGCGTCTCCAGCGGCAAGCCGGGCTACTACCTGTCCTTCGCGCTGGCGCCGAAGCCCGGCTTCGAGGCGCCGCCGCCGCAGCCGCTGGGGGTGGCGACGGTGAAGGTCAGCCTGGAAGCCACCGAGCAGGCCTGGCGCAAGCTGCCCGGGCAGGTGCTGGCGCTGGACGAGCACGGGGTGGTGATCCTGGGCACGCGCGAGGACTGGAAGTACCGCCCGCTGCAGCCCCTGCCCCCCGCCGTGCTGCAGGAGACTGCGCGCACGCGCTCCTACGGCGGCGCGCCGCTGCAGCCGCTGGACTGGCGGGTGCGCGAGACGCT
This sequence comes from uncultured Azohydromonas sp., assembly GCF_937926365.1. Lineage (GTDB taxonomy): Bacteria > Pseudomonadota > Gammaproteobacteria > Burkholderiales > Burkholderiaceae_C > Azohydromonas. Next base: position 47,683 of record NZ_CALAOH010000138.1, read on the forward strand.
GCCCGATACGGGCGGGCGGCTGCTGACGCTGCAAGGCCGGCGCTACCTGGCCACCGAGCGGCTGCTGCAGCGCACGCCCTGGCGGCTGGTGGTGCTGGACGACCTGGCGCCGCTGCAGGCCGAGGCGCGGCGCATGGCGCTCACCGGCGCGCTGGCCGGGCTGCTGCTGCCGCTGCTGGCCTTCGCCTGGCTGCAGCGGCGGCGCGTGCTGGTGCAGCAGCGCGCCAGCCGCGTGGCGCTGCAGATGGCCTACGACAGCCTGGAAGCGCGCGTGGTGGAGCGCACCGCCGAGTTGCGCGCGGCGCAGAACGAATTGGTCCACGCCGGGAAGATGGCGCTGCTGGGCCGCATGTCGGCCGGCATGGTGCACGAGCTGAACCAGCCGCTGGCGGCGATGCGCACGCTGGCCGACAACGCCTGCGTGCTGCTGCAGCACGGCCGCACCAAGGACGTGGAAGGCAACCTGCAGCGCATCGCCCGGCTGGTGGACCGGCTCGGCGCGCTGACGCAGCGTCTGAAAACCTTCGCCCACAAGTCGCAGTTGCCCGCCGCGCCGGTGGCGCTGCAGCCGGTGGTGGGCAACGCGCAGTTCCTGCTGTCGCGCCGGCTGCGCGAGGCGGGGGTGGAGTTCTCGGTGGACATCGATCCGCCCGGGCTGCAGGTGCTGGCCGACGAGGCGCGCATGGAGCAGGTGCTGGTGAACCTGATGGCCAATGCCGTGGACGCCATGGAAAGCCGCGCCGAGCCCCCCGACGTGGCACCGCCGCGGCAGCTCAACGTGCGAGCCCGGGCGGACGGGGCGAACGCACGCATCGAAGTGGAGGACAGCGGGCCGGGCATCCGCGAGGACATCCTGGCGCGCCTGTTTGAACCCTTCGTCACCAGCAAGCCCGCCGGCCAGGGCCTGGGGCTGGGGCTGATGATCTCGGCCCACATCGCGCGCGAATCGGGCGGGACGCTGCAGGCCGAGAACCGGCCCGAAGGCGGCGCGCGCTTCATCTTCACCTTGCCGCTGGCGCGGGCCGAGGGTGCCGCTGCGGCATCCTCCTCGCCTGACCTCCCCGTTTCCGACCACCACGCCTCATGACCGCTGCCCACGCCCTGAGCCCTTCCGCCGAGACCCCCATTCGCGTCCTGCTGGTCGAGGACGACGAGGACGTGCGGCTGGGCAGCGCGCAGGCACTGATGCTGGCGGGCATCGACGTGATCGAGTGCGGCAGCGTCGAGGAGGCGCGGCCTCACGTGACCGCCGGCGCGCCGCTGGTGGTGCTGTGCGACGTGCGGCTGCCGGGCATGAGCGGGCTGCAGTGGCTGCCGGAGCTGCAGGCGGCGGACGCGCAGCTGCCGGTGATCCTGGTCACGGGCCACGGCGACATCGCCATGGCTGTGGACGCCATGCGCCAGGGCGCGTGGGACTTCATCGCCAAGCCCTGCAGCGCCGACACCCTGGTGGCGGCCGTGCGCCGCGCCGCCGACAAGCGCCGGCTGAGCCTGCAGGTGGAGCAGTTGCGCGCGCAGCTCGAAGGCCGCCGCGGCGTGGAGGCCACGCTGCTGGGCGGCTCGCTGCTGATGGAGCGCGTGCGCGCCAAGGTCGCGGCGCTGGCCGCCACCTCCGCCGACGTGGTGATCTACGGCGAAACCGGCACCGGCAAGGAGCTCATCGCCCGCTGCCTGCACGAGCAGGGGCCGCGCCGCAACGGCAATTTCGTCGCCTTGAACTGCGGCGGCCTGCCGGAAAACCTGGCGGAAACCGAGCTGTTCGGCCACGAAGCGGGGGCGTTCACGGGCGCGACCAAGGTCCGCGTGGGAAAACTGGAGCACGCCAAGGGCGGCACGCTGTTCCTGGACGAGATCGAGAGCATGCCCATGGGGCTGCAGGTGAAGCTGCTGCGGGCGCTGCAAGAGCGCAGCATCGAGCGGCTGGGCTCGAACGTGCCGCGGCCCATCGACTGCCGGGTGGTGGCCGCGGCCAAGGAGGACCTGCAGCGCGCCAGCGAGCGGGGCACGTTCCGGGCCGACCTGTACTACCGCATCGGCGTGGCCTTCATCGAGCTGCCGCCGCTGCGGGCGCGGCGCGAGGACATCCCGCTGCTGTTCGAGCATTTCACGCTGCAGGCCGCCAGCCGTTACCACCAGAGCGCGCCGATGGTGACGCCGGCGCAGCTGGCGGCGCTGATGGCGCATCCCTGGCCCGGCAACGTGCGCGAGCTGCGCAACGTGGCCGACCGCTTCGTGCTGGGCCTGCTGGACGACAGCCTGCTGCCCGGCGGCGTGGCCCCGTCCGCCGCGGCGATGGCGCCGCCCCCGGGCATACTCGCGGCGGCGGGGGCCGAGCCCGCCTCGACGCGCACGCTGCCGGAGCAGGTGGAGGACTTCGAGCGCGCCGTCATCACCCAGGCGCTGCGCCGGCACGGCGGCGAGATCAGCGCCGCCGCGCGCACGCTGGGCGTGCCCAAGCAGACGCTGCACGACAAGCTCAAGCGGCTGAACCTGTCGGCGGCGGCGTTCAAGGTGGAGGGCTGAGGCTCTTAGCTTGCAGCGTCGGCATCCGGCAAAGAGGCGGCGCTGTTTGAAGAAAGTGGTTGAACGTTGGCCGGGAGCTGAAGTGCCTCGCCAGCTATTCCGTCATTCCCGCGAAGGCGGGAATCCAGGCGGCCCCACGTCAGCGCGAAGCCTGAGTGCCGCGAACCATGACCCCAGCCCCGGCGTTCAACCGATCTGCTTGCGGCTGCTTGGGGGCCGCCTGGACTCCCGCCTGCGCGGGAGTGACGAATCGGGGAGCGAAGCGGCGCGGCTCACGAGATGCTGCGGGCTTGGAAATTTCCTCCGCACAGCAACAGCCCACAGCCTTTCCACCTCCCTTTGCCCCCGCCCATCCGCAGGCCCCCCGCGCCTCCGGGCACGGCCTCCTCCCGGCTTGATTTCCGCGCCTGCGCCGCCTAGTCCATCACCCTGGAGAGGGATGGCGCCCTCGTGCGGCGCCGGCCCAGGCCGCCCCGCCCCGCCCGCGCCTGCCGCGCACCGGTCGCCGCATCAACCGTTTGCTCCGGGGGTTGTCCGTGACTGCGGGGATGCCGAACCTGCCCCTCTCTGACGCTCGACGCCCCTGGCGCCGCCCATGAGCTCACCACGGCCACCTGTCAATCACCCCAAGGTTCGATTTCCCGCCCGCCCGACTGCCCGCCGTCCGCCGCTTCGACCGTTTCACCGCTTGAGGAGCCAGCGCCCATGAATCCTGCCGTGCTGAAACGCTGCGCCGCAGCCGCCCTGCTGATGCTGTCCGGCGCTGCCGCGCTGGCCGCCGCGCCGCGGGAGGACGCTGAATCGCGCATGCGCATGGCCCTGCTGCTGCGCGCCGATGCCGAGCGCTACGAGAAGGGCGACGGCGTGCAGCGCGACGATGCCTTCGCCGCGGCGATGTACTGCCGCGCCGCGCGCGCGGGAGACGCGGAGTCGCAGTTCCGCCTGGGCTGGATCTACGCCTACGGCCGCGGCGTGCCGCGCAACGACGCCTGGGCCGCGCACATGTTCCAGCTCGCCGCGGACAAGGGCATTCCGCAAGGCACGGAAGTGCTCAAGCGAATGTTCAGCGGCGTCGCGCCGGAGCAGCCCGACTGCATGCTGCCGCCGGCACCGCCGCCGGCCGTCATCACCATGATCAACGGCACGGCGCGCCCGGGCCTGGTGACGGACCCGGCGCAGCGCACGCGGCTGTTCAACACCGCGCCGAAGAAGATGGTGGAGCTGGTGAAGAAGCTCGCGCCGCAGTACCGCATCCAGCCCGAGCTGGCGCTGGCGATCATGCAAGCCGAGTCCAACTTCAACCCGGCCGCCGTCTCGCCCAAGAACGCGCAGGGGCTGATGCAACTCATCCCCGCCACGGCCGAGCGCTTCAACGTGCGCGACCCATTCGATCCGGTGCAAAACGTGCGCGGCGGCCTGGCCTACCTGCGCTGGCTGCTGGCGTACTTCGAGGGCGACCTGAAGCTGGTGGCCGCCGCCTACAACGCTGGCGAGGGCACGGTGGACCGCCACCTGGGCGTGCCGCCCTATGAGGAGACGCGCGGCTACGTCGCCAAGGTGCTCGACGCCGCAGGCATCACGGACCACCCCTACGACGCCAGCGTGACGCGCCCCTCGCCACGGCTGGAGCTCATCCGCAGGCCGCGGGTGGAGGCGGTGAGCCAGCGGCGGGGGCGGTAGGCCGCCTGCGGCACGCGCGCTGTTCCGCCCACTCCCCGGTACGCCGTCGGCACTCCTTACGGGTTGCCTCCCACCCGCTGTTCCTCGATCTGAAACACCTCCGGCGTGCCCGGCGCCACGCGCACCTTGATCCAGCGCATCCTGGGCGCGCCCCAGGTCTGCACGCGTGTGAGGTTGGGCAACGGCGGTTCGGTGGAGCCCTCGCGCATCCAGGGCCGGTCCACGAGGAACACATGGTCGTCGCCCTGCAGCAGCAGCACCGGGCGGCCAAAGGCCGCGGCGCGCTCGCGCAGCTTGTCCAGCACCGGCTGGAAGCCCTGCCGCTCCAGCGTGCCCGGCGCGGCCTCGAAGCGCGGGTTGGCGTGCCACGCCAGCACCACGCCCGCCGCGCGGATGCGCGCGGCCTCGTCGAACACGCGGTCCAGCCACGCCAGGTTGGCCGCCTGCCGCGCCTCGAACTCGGCGCCGCGCAACGGGTTGGTGCCGCGCACGCCGTCCTTCGGGTCCAGGGCCATCCACGACACCAGGCCGTTGCGGCTGCCCACCACGTGCAGCGTCGCCACCACCACGCCCTGGCGCTCGAACATCAAGTTCTCGACGAAGGCCGCGTGCGCCGGCTGCTCGCGCGCCTGCGAGCGCACGGCCATGGGCCGCTGGCCCAGGCTGCGCCCCGGCTCCGGATAGGCCAGGCGCCGCAGCAGCGCCAGCCGGTCGGTGGGCAGGTAGCTGCCGTTGCTGGGGCGGTGGCAGTCGGTCCACTCGTTGTCGCCGGGGGTGTAGAGCAGCGGCGGCCCCACCCGCCGCAGTTGCTGCAGCCGCCCGCGCAACAGGTCCTCGTCGCAGCGCTCGCCGCCGCCCTTGATGTCGCCCACGTGCAGCACGAAGGCCAGCTCCCGGTCGGCGTTGAGATCGTCGATGAGCGCGTCCACGGCCTTCACCTCGCGCGGGCTGTAGGGCATGTCGCCCATGAGCGCGAAGCTGAAGCCGCCCCGCTGCGGCGCGCGCTCGCGCAGCGTCGCGGCATCGGGCTGGGCGCAGCCGCCCAGCAGCACCGCCACCAGCGCCAGCCCGGCCAGCAGGCGCCGCGGCGCGGCACGCGGAACGGTAGTTGGAACTGAAGGATGGTGACGGTGCATGGGGGGCCCCCTGGAAATCGAGCCGCGTATGCTGCCAGCGCCGGCGACGGCGACCTTCCCAGGAGGAGCGCCTGAGCGCCTGGCCGAGCGCGTGGCGCGGCCGGCTTGATCCCCGTCAGGCCACGGCACGGCCTGCACCCTACGCTGGCGTCAAACCGACGGGAGCGCAGCCATGGGCATGAGCGACGCACAGGTCCGCAGCGCCGGCGAGGCCTGGCGCCGGCACGGGCTCGGCAGGCACCGGGCGGACCCGGTGGAGCTGGTGCGCCAGGCCACCCTCGCGGCCTCCAGCCACAACACCCAGCCCTGGCGCTTCGCGCTGGAGCCCGGGGGTATTTCCATCCTCCCCGACCTGTCGCGGCGCTGCCCGGCGGTCGATCCGGACGACCACCACCTCTACGCCAGCCTGGGCTGCGCCGCTGAGAACCTGCTCGTCGCCGCCCAGGCGGCCGGCCTGGACGGCGGTGCGGCGTATGACGCCGCCAAGGACCGGGTGCGGGTCGAGCTGGAGGACGCCACGCCGGTCCGAACCACGTTGTTCGAGGCCCTGGCTCGGCGCCAGAACAGCCGCTGCGAGTACGACGGCACGCCCCTGAACGAGGCCGAGCGGCGCCTGCTGCAACAGGCCGGACACGGACGAGGCGTCTCGGTGCTGCTGCTGAGCGGCGCGCAGCAGAAGGAGCAGGTGGCCGAGTACGTCGCGGCCGGCAACACGGCGCAGTTCGGCGATGCGGCCTGGGCCCGGGAGCTGCGGAGCTGGGTCCGCTTCAACGCCCGGGAGGCCGAGCGGCTGGGCGACGGGCTGTACGGCCCGGTGATGGGCAGCCCTGACGTGCCCCGCTGGCTGGGCGTCCTGTTCATGCGCCTGGCGTTCTCGGCCCGGGCGCAGAACCGCAAGGACATCCGCCACATCCGCGGCTCGGCCGCGATCGCGGTGCTGTTCTCCGAGGCGGACGACAAGGCGCACTGGGTGGAGGCGGGCCGCTGCTACGAGCGCCTGGCGCTGCAGGCGACCGCGCTGGATCTGCGCACCGCCTTCATCAACCAGCCGGTGGAAGTGCCCGCCCTGCGCCCGCAGTTCGCCGCGTTCCTGGGCATCGGGCCGCGGCGGCCAGACCTGGTGGTGCGCATCGGCCGTGGGCCGGAGATGCCGCGCTCCCGGCGCAGGGCGGTGGAGCAGGTGCTGGCCTGAACGCGCTGATCCGGGCCTCAAGCCTTCTGCTTCAACTCCCGCTGCCCCAGCGCCAGCACCGCTCCCAGCGCCAGCGCCGCGGCGGAGCAGACGAAGCCGCGCGGCAGTCCGCCGGGGCCGTCGGCGAGCCAGCCCACCAGCGTCGGGCCGGCGATCTGCCCGGCGGCGAAGACGATGGTGAAGGCCGCGATGCCCGAGGGCCACAGCGCCGGCGGCAGGTTGCGCCGCACCAGCGCCGTGGTCGAGGCCACCACCGACAGGAACACCGCCCCGAACACCGCGCCCGACACGAACACCGGCAGCGGATGGGCGCTGAGCACCGGCAGCAGCGTCGCCAGCGCCAGCAGCCCGTTGAGCAGCGCCAGCGCCCCGCCCGCGCGGGCGCGCTGCAGCAAGCCCGCCCATAGCCACGACGAGGCCACCACGCCTGCGCCCAACAGCACGTAGAAGCCGGTGCGCCAGCCCGATGACAGGCCCTGCTCGCGCAGCAGCGCGATGATGAAACTCATGTAGCCGATGTAGCCCAGGCCGAACATCAGGTAGCCGGCCAGCGCGAAGGCCAGCGGCGCCCAGCGCAGCCGCTCGCGCGCCCCGGCGGCCGCGGTAGCGCCGGGCGCGGC
>NZ_CALAOH010000139.1 GCF_937926365.1 uncultured Azohydromonas sp.
CGGCGCCCAGCGCCACGGCCGCGGCGCCGGCCGCGCCGGAGGGCGCCGAGCCGCTGCCCGAGCATCCGCCGCGCGAGGGGCTGTAAGTCATGGTGCTCGATCCGCTGTGGCTGCTGCTGGCGCTGCCGGTGGCCTTCGCGCTGGGCTGGCTGGCCTCGCGCCTGGAAATGCGGCAATGGGTGCGCGAGCAGCGCGACGCGCCCAAGGCCTACTTCAAGGGACTGAACCTGCTGCTCAACGAGCAGCAGGACAAGGCCATCGACGCCTTCGTCGAGGCCGTGCAGGACGACCCGCACAGCGCCGATCTGCACTTCGCGCTGGGCAACCTGTTCCGCCGCCGGGGCGAGTTTGAGCGCGCGGTGCGCGTGCACCAGCACCTCTTGCAGCGCGGCGACCTGCCCGCCGCCGAGCGCGAGCGCGCGCAGCACGCGCTGGCGCAGGACTTCATGAAGGCGGGGCTGTTCGACCGCGCCGAGGAGGCGTTCCGCGCACTGGAGGGCACGCCCTTCGACACCGAGGCGCGACTGGCGCTGCTGACACTGCACGAGCGTTCGCGCGACTGGCGCGCCGCCGCCGAGGTGGCCGCGCGGCTGGAGAGGAGCGGCATCGGCTCCTTCGCCACGCGCATCTCGCACTACTGGTGCGAACTGGCGCAGGAGGCGGACGCGCGCGGCGACACTGAAGCCGCCGAGGCCGCGCTGCAGCGCGCGCGCGAAGCCGCGCCCACCGCGCCGAGGCCCTGGCTGCAAGAGGGCGAGCGCCACCTGCGCGCCGGCCGCACGGTGCAGGCGCTGCAGAGCTGGGACGCGCTGCGCGCCCGCCACCCGGCCGTGTTCTCGCTGGTGGCCCCGGCCTACGCCCAAGCGGCGTTGTCCCTGGGGCAACCCGCGCCAGCGCGCGAGCAGATCCAGGCGCTCTACGACCAGCAGCCCGACACCGACCTGCTGGGCGCGCTGCGCCGGCTCGACGAGCCCGCCACGGCGGCGCAGCGCCTGCAGTCGCACCTGCGCCAGCAGCCCGCGCTGTCGGTGGCGGCGCAAGTGCTGGAGCTGCCGCCCGCGGAGTGGGCCGAGGACATCCGCACCCGCATCCAGGCCACCGTGGCGCGCGCGGCGCAGCCCATGCAGCGCTACCGCTGCGCGGCCTGCGGCTTCGAAGCGCGGAACTACTTCTGGCAATGCCCGGGCTGCCAGAGCTGGGACACCTATCCGCCGCGGCGCATCGAAGACCTCTGATCCGACGCCCTGCGCCCGACCACCTTGAACCGAACCGCCATGAGCAGCAGCCCGCAGCGCGTCATCCTCTGCATGAAATGGGGCACCAAGTACGGCCCCGAGTACGTCAACCGGCTCTACGCCATGGTGCGCCGCCACCTGCGCGGGGATTTCACCTTCGCGTGCCTGACCGACGACGGCGCCGGCGTGCACCCGGACGTGCGCTGCCTGCCGATTCCGGACCTGGCGCTGCCCACGGGCATTCCCGAGCGCGGCTGGAAGAAGCTCACCACCTTCGAGGCCGACCTGCACGGCCTGCGCGGCACGGCGCTGTTCCTGGACCTGGACGTGGTGATCGTGGACGACATCACGCCCTTCTTCGAGCAGCCGGGGGAGTTCCTGATCATTCACGACTGGAAGCGGCCCTGGCGCGTCACCGGCAACTCCTCGGTCTACCGCTTCGAGCTGGGCGCGCACGCGGACGTGCTGGCGCAGTTCCGGGCCCGGCCCGAAGAGGCGCGCGCCAACTTCCGCAACGAGCAGGCCTTTCTCTCCGACGTGCTGCACAAGCAGGGCAAGCTCGACTACTGGCCCGCCGCCTGGTGCGCGAGCTGGAAGTACCACTGCATCCCGCGCTTCCCGCTGAACTATTTCCGCGCGCCGGCGAAGCCCGAAGGGGCGCGCATCCTGATCTTCCACGGCGTGATGAACCCGCCCGACGCCCTGGCCGGGCGCAGCAACGGCAACTGGCGCCACGCCAGGCCGGCGCCCTGGATCGCCGACCACTGGCGAGCCTGATTGAGGAGAAGTCCCGGGGGGAACCGGCACTGCGCCTGCTGGTGCACCAGCCCCCCCAAGGACTTCTTCGCATGCAAAGCATCCTCGTCACCGGCGGCGCCGGCTTCCTGGGCTCCCATCTGTGCGACCGGCTGCTCGAAGCCGGGCACGACGTGCTGTGCGTGGACAACTTCTTCACCGGCAGCAAGCAGAACATCCGACACCTGCTGGCGAACCCGCACTTCGAGCTGATGCGCCACGACGTGACCTTCCCGCTCTACGTCGAGGTGGGCCGCATCTACAACCTGGCCTGCCCGGCCAGCCCGATCCATTACCAGCACGACCCGGTACAGACCACCAAGACCAGCGTGCACGGCGCGATCAACATGCTGGGCCTGGCCAAGCGCGTGAAGGCGCGCATCCTGCAGGCCTCCACCAGCGAGGTCTACGGCGACCCCGAGATGCATCCGCAGACCGAGGACTACTGGGGCCGCGTCAACCCGATCGGCCCGCGCTCCTGCTACGACGAGGGCAAGCGCTGCGCGGAGACGCTGTTCTTCGACTACCACCGCCAGCACCGGCTGGAGGTGAAGGTGGCGCGCATCTTCAACACCTACGGCCCGCGCATGCACCCCAACGACGGCCGCGTGGTGAGCAACTTCATCGTCCAGGCGCTGCGGGGCCAGGACATCACCATCTACGGCGACGGCCAGCAGACGCGCAGCTTCTGCTACGTGGACGACCTCATCGAGGGCCTGGTGAAACTCATGGACACGCCGGCGGACTTTGCCGGGCCTGTGAACATCGGCAACCCCTGCGAGTTCACGATGCTGCAGCTGGCGGAGCTGGTGCTCAGGCTCGTGGGCGGCAAGTCGAAGCTGACATTCGCGCCGCTGCCCCAGGACGATCCGCGCCAGCGCCGGCCGGACATCTCGGTCGCGCAACGCATGCTGCAGTGGCAGCCGCGCGTGAGCCTGGAGGACGGGCTCAAGGAAACCATCGCGTACTTCCGCGCCACGCTGGCGCGGTGAGGGCCGGGGGGCGCCAGGCATCGCCACGGATGCCGCCTCTGCGCCATCCGCCTGCCATGCAGGCCTGAGCGACATGGGAAAATCCGCCGTTTAGGCGTCGCTGCCTGTCAGGCTGTATAGGCAGTCTGGCAGCATCCGGCACGCCAACGACCCAGGTCGAGCAGGCCATCGAAGGCAGGGAATTCCCCCTGCCTTGCGCCGTACGAGGCTGGGTGAGGCATTCACGCTTTCCCGCCGCCGTCTTTTCCATTGACGGGCGGCCTCTTTCGTCTTCCGCAACACCGATGAGCAAATTCAAGATCCCTGTCTACCAGCCGGACCTCAGCGGCAACGAAAAGGCCTACGTCAACGAGTGCCTGGACACCTCGTGGATCTCGTCGCGGGGTCGCTTTGTGGGGGAGTTCGAGAACCGCTTCGCCTCGCGCATCGGCGTGGCACATGCGGCTTCGGTATGCAACGGCACCGTGGCGCTGCACCTGGCGTTGCTGGCGCTCGGACTGGGGCCCGGCGATGAGGTCATCGTGCCGACGCTGACCTACATCGCCTCGGTCAATGCCATTACCTACACCGGCGCCACGCCGGTCTTCGCGGACTCCGAGGCGCGGGGCTGGCAGCTCGATCCCGCGGACGTGGAGCGGCACATCACGCCACGCACGCGCGCCATCATGCCGGTGCACCTCTACGGCCAGTCCTGCGACATGGACGCGCTCACGGCCCTGGCGCGCAAGCACCGGCTGTTCGTGATCGAGGACTGCGCGGAAGCCTTCGGGACGCTCTACAAGGGCCGGCACGTCGGCACCTTCGGCGACATCTCCACGTTCAGCTTCTTCGGCAACAAGACCATCACCACCGGCGAAGGCGGCATGGTGGTCACCAACGACAAGACGCTGGCCGAGCGCTGCCGCCACTACAAGGGCCAGGGCCTGGCCGCGCACCGCGAGTACTGGCACGACGTGGTGGGCTACAACTACCGCATGACCAACATCGCCGCGGCCATCGGCCTGGCGCAGTTGGAGCGGGCAGACGAGTTCATCGTCGCCAAGCGCGCCCTGGCCGCACGCTACCGCGACGCCCTGGCCGGGCTGCCGCTGGAGTTCCAGGCCGAGCTGACCGAGACGGTACACAGCTACTGGATGGTGTCGGTGCTCACACGCACGCCGGAGCACCGCGAAGGACTGCGCGAGCACCTGGCCGCCGCGGGCATCGAAACCCGCCCGCTGTTCTTCCCCGTGCACACCATGCCGATGTACGACCGTCACTACCGCCGCCACCCGGTAGCCGAAGACCTGGCCTGGCGCGGCATCAACCTGCCCAGCTGGCCCGGCCTGAAGGATGAGGATGTGGCCTGCATCGCCTCGGCGGCACGCGAATACTTCTCCCACCATGGCGCGTGATCTCTACATCCTGGGCACCGCGGGGCTGGCCAAGGAGATCGCCCACCTCGCCCGCTGCATCGACCCGCATGCGCAGCGCTGGGCCACGATCGCTTACGTCGCCGGCTCGGATGCGGAGATCGGACAGCGCCTGCACCACGGCAGCGTGCGCTGCACCGACGCGCAGTTGCTGCAGTTGGGCGTGGACGCGGACGTGGCCATCGGCATCGGGCGCCCGCCCATCCGCCAGAAGCTGGCGTCCCAACTGTCGGCCAATCCGTACCTGCACTTCCCCAACCTCGTCCACCCCGGCGTGATGCTGGACGAGGCCAGCGTGCGGCTGGGGCAGGGCAACCTCATCTGCCAGGGCGCGGCGCTGACCTGCGACATCACGCTGGGCGACTTCAACCTGCTGAACCTCAACGTCACCGTGGGCCACGACACGCACCTGGGCGACTGCAACGTCGTCAACCCCGGTTCCAACATCTCGGGCAACGTGGACATTGGCGACGGCTGCCTGCTGGGCACGGGCGCGCAGGTGCTGGAGCGGCTGCGCATTGCCTCGGCCGTGACGGTGGGCGCGGGGGCGGTCGTGACCCGCTCGCTCGAAGAAGCCGGCGTCTACGTCGGCGCGCCGGCGCGGCGCATCAAATGAGGCGCATCGGCATCCTCGGCCACACCTTCGTCAACTGGGGTGGCGGACTCGATTTCCTGCGCATGGTGGCTGCCAGCCTCAGGGCCACGGGCGAGCCCCTGGAACTGCACCTGCTGCTGCCGGTGGACGGGCCGCTCCTGCGCACGCGCACGGCACTGCGGGCCTTTCGCGACCGCCTCACGCGCGCCACGCCGGCGGCCTTGCCCAGCCGAGCCACCATCGACGCGGCCGTGGCGAGCATCGGCGCCGGTGTCACGCCGCACGAAATCGACATCGGCCGCCAAGCGTTGCGGCGCAGCTTCCGCAAGCTCAACCTGGACGTGCTGGTACCCGCCATCAAGCCGCTGTCGCTGGATGGCGACATGCCCTGGGTCGGCTACGTGTACGACTTCCAGCACCGGCACCTGCCCCAGCTGTTCAGGCCGCGCTCCGCGGCGCGGCGCGACCGTGCCTTCGCCCAGATGCTGGAGCGGGCAAGCTCGGTGATCGTCAACGCCCGGGCGGTCGAGAGCGACATCCGCCGCTTCGTTCCCGGCGCACGCGCCCAGGTATTCGCCCTGCCCTTCAGCGCCGAGCCCAACCCGGCTTGGCTGGAGCTGCCCCCCCCGCCACTGCAGAAGCTGGGCGTGGACGGCCCGTACTTCATCGTCTGCAACCAGTTCTGGCAGCACAAGGACCACCTCACCGCCTTCCGTGCCTTCGCGCAGGTGGCCGCCACGCACCCGACGCTGCACCTGGTATGCACCGGCGAGACGGGCGACTTCCGCAACAACCGCTACTTCGCCGATGTGATGGAGCAGGTGCGCGCCCTGGGCATCGAGCCGCGGGTACATGTGCTGGGATTGATCCCCAAGCACGAGCAGATCGCGCTGCTGCGCCATGCCGTGGCCCTGGTGCAGCCCACACTGTCCGAAGGAGGGCCTGGTGGCGGCGCCGGCTTCGATGCCGTGTCGCTGGGCGTACCCGCCATCCTTTCCGGCATTCCCGTCAACCGGGAAATCGAAGAGCCCCACGTGAGCTTCTTCCGCGCCGGCGACCCGGCCAGCCTGGCAGCGCAGATGCACGCCGCCCTACAGGCCCATCCCGTGGACCGCCCGCCGCCGGCCGTGCTGCTCGAACGCGGCCATGCCCGACGTGCTCGCTGCGGCAATGTTCTTTTGCAGGCTCTGGACGCTGCTCGCCATAACACCAAATGATCTACGCCAACCTGGTCGTGCAGCGCATGCGCGACAACCGGCCCTTCACGCCGGGCGCCGGCCCCAACGGCGGCGACTTCTTCCTGCCTTGGCGCGAGCTGCGCGCGCGCTTCGCCGATGCCGGCATCGAGCTCAACACGCCCGATCGCAACGAGGGCCGCGAGGTCGCCTTCGAGCTGCACCTCAACGCCCAGCGCAACCTTCCCTCCGAGCGGCCCAGCTACACCTTCCTCTACGAGGACCCGCTGGTGCGCCCGCTCAACGCCAACCCGGCGCAGCTCGCGCGCTACCGGCTGGTGTTCACCTGGAACGAGGACCTGATCGACGGCCAGCGCTTCCGCCGCCTGGAGTACCCCAACGACCTGACGGTGAAGGAGGTGCCGGGCTGGGACGGGCGCGACCTGTTCTGCGTGATGCTGGCCTCCAACAAGGCGCTGCGGCACCCAGACCCGCGCAACCTGCACGACAAGCGCATCGAGGCCATCCGCTTCTTCGAGGCACAGGCGCCGCAGCTGTTTGCGCTTTACGGCCGCGGCTGGAACATCCCGGCGGTGCAGCCGGGCGCCTGGGGCCGCATCCGCAAGCGCCTCCACGAGTGGCGCGCCAGGCTGCAGCCCGACTTGAAACCCTTCCCGAGCTGGCGCGGCAGCGTGCACCACAAGAGCGAGGTGCTGCTGCGCGCGCGCTTCGCGCTGTGCTACGAGAACTCACGCGGCGCGCCCGGCTACCTGACGGAGAAGATCTTCGACTGCTTCACCACCGGCTGCGTGCCGGTGTACGTGGGCGGCCCGCGCGCCACGGAGAACATCCCGCGCGAGTGCTACATCGACGGCGACGCCTTTGGCTCGATGGCGCAGCTGCTGCAGGCGCTGCAAGGTATCGACGAAGCGCGTTTCGCCCGCTACCAGCACGCCATGCGCGAGTTCCTGCTCAGCCCGGCCAGCACGCGCTACAGCAACGCGCACTTCTGCCACACGCTGGTGGAGGGCATCACCGCCGATCTGGCACAGCTGCAGCCGCAGGCGCAGCCGGCCTGAGGCCGGCCGCAGCGGGCCTCACCCCGCCGCCTGCGCCCTCACCATGGCTGCGTAGCGCTTGTCCAGCGCCATGAGCTCGGCGTGCGTGCCCTGCTCCACCACGCGGCCGCCTTCGAGCACGCAGATCGCATGCGCGTTGCGCACGGTGCTCAGGCGGTGGGCGATGACGATCATGGTCTTGCGTCCGTGCCACTGCTCCAGCGCCTGCTGGATGGCGCGCTCGCTCTCGGTGTCCAGCGCCGAGGTGGCCTCGTCCAGGATCCACACCGGCGCGTCCTTGTAGAGCGCGCGCGCGATGGCCAGGCGCTGGCGCTGCCCACCCGAGAGCCGGCTGCCGTTGATGCCGATGGACGCGTCCAACCCTTCGGGCTGCGACTCGACGAAGTCCCACAGCGCCGCCGCCCGCAGGCAGCTCTCCACGCGCGCGAGGTCGCGCGGCTGGGCGTACACCACGTTGTCGGCGATGGAGGCATCGAAGAGCACGATGTCCTGCGTCACCACCGCGAACTGCCGGCGCAGCGAGGCCTTGCTCAGCTCCCGCAGCGACACGCCGTCCAGCTGTACATCGCCCGCGTCCGGCGCCGTGAAGCCCAGCAGCGCGTTGACCACCGTGCTCTTGCCCGCGCCGGAGCTGCCCACCAGCGCCACGGTGCGCCCGGCAGGCACGGCCAGGCTCAGGTGGTCCAGCGCGGGACGCTCGGCGCCGGGGTAGCGCAGCGAGACGTCCTCGAAACGGATCTCGCCGCTGGCCTGCTCCAGCGTGCGCCGGCCCGGGTCGGGCTCGGCCGGCTCGTCCAGCAGCTCGAAGGTGCCGCGCGCGGTGATCAGCGCCGCGGTGATGGGCCGCGACACGTCGGTAAGGTGACGCGTCTTGGACACCAGCAGCAGCAGCGCCGCGACGTAGGCCGCGAACTCGCCCACGGTGGAGCCGTCGGTCTGCGCCTGGTACAGCGCCAGGGTGACGATGGCGGCCACGCCGAAGCTGGCGGCGAGCTGCGAGATCGGCGTCATCAGCGCCGACGCGGCCACGCTCTTGACGTCCATGCGCTGCACGTGGCTCGCCTGCCGATTGAAGCGCCCGCGCTCGAACTCGGTGGCGTCGAAGGTACGGATCACGCGCCAGGCGCGCGCCAGGTCGTCCACCACGGCCACCAGCCCGATCTGCGCCTCGTAGGCCGCGCTGCCCACCTTGTGCACGCGCCGGTGCACCAGCCGCACGCCCACGCCCAGCAGCGGCACGGTGATGAGCGACAGCGCCGTGAGCTGCCAGTTGAGATAGCAGAGGTAGACCAGCAGCGCCAGCGCGGTGGTGCCGTCGCGCAGCAGCGTCAGCATCGCGCCACCGAGCATCTCGGCGATGTTCTGCGGGTCGTTGATGGTCTTGGACACCACCACGCCCGACGACAGCCGCGCGAACAGCGAGGCATCGGCGCGCAGCACCGCATCGGCGAGGTCGCGCCGCAGGCCCAGCACCACGCGGGAGAGGCTGCGGCGCAGCATGTAGGTGCCGGCGAAGCTGAACACCCCGCGCAGCAGGAACAGCCCGATCAGCGTCACCGGCACCATCCACAGCGGAAAGGCGGGCTCGGCCAGGAAGCCCTTGTCCAGGCCGACCTGCAGCAGCTTGGGGATCAGCGGCTCGGTGGCCGAGCCCAGCAGGAAGGCCACCACCGAGACCAGCAGCCCGTAGCGCTGCGGCCAGAAATAGCGGCCCAGCCGCTTGGCGACCTCTCGGTTGCTGGTGGGCGTACTGCTCGTGCGGGACGCCGACGAGGACCCAGTCGAAGGGGGGGTGGTAGTCATCAGGGGCGGGATGCTATCGAAGTTTTCCGCGGCCCCCGCCCAGTGCCGGGCGGCTTTCGGAACCTCCCGTGAAAGGAGCCTCCATGCCCTTGCCTACCGTGATTCGTCCGTGGCCAGCGCTGGCCCGAGGCGTCGTGCTGACACTGCTGATGGTGGCTGCCACGGCCGCGCACGGAGCCGCAGTGGACGTGAACACCGCCACGCAGGCGCAGCTGGAGCAGTTGCGCGGCATCGGCGTGTCGATGTCGGAAAAGCTGCTGGCCGAGCGCGCGAAGCAGCCCTTCGCCGACTGGGCCGACCTGATCGCGCGCGTGCCCGGCGTCAGCGTCCGCAGCGCCGAGCGGCTGTCGGCCCAGGGGCTGCGCGTGGGCGAGCGGGCCTACGAGCCGCCGCCGCGCTGACGCTCATCAATGCTTGTCGTGCCCCCGGCCGTGGCCGTGACCGTGATGGTGGTCGTCGCGGTCGTGGCGCCCGCCGCGGTCATGGTCGTGGTCATGGCGCCTGCCGCGATCGCCGTGGTCATGGCGCTCGCCGCGGTGCGGCAGCACGTGCTGGCGGTACCAGCGGTCCTGCACGAAGTACACCGGCACGCCGCAGGCGTTGTAGCGGCCGCAGTAGCTCCTCCATTTCTTCTGGTGCCCCGGCGGCACCCACAGGTACACCGGCTGGGGCTGCGCCACCACGTAGGCCGGCTGCTGAATGACCACCGGCTGCTGCACCACCACCGCGGGCTGCGGGAAGCGGCCGACGTCGATGCGGCCGTACACGCCCGGCTGGCTGATCTGCACCGACACGCCCACGTCCGTGGCGTGCGCGGGGGCAAGGGACAACAGCGAAACGGCAGCCAGCGCGGCGCTCAGCAGGACTCTCATCGGGATCTTTGCAAAGTAATCGAAGCATCCCAACGCACCGCGCGCCCGTGGCGGCGACAGCGCCGGCGGCGCAGTTGCATCAGCTTGTAGCGTCGGCGCCGTACACCAGGCGGCTCAGGCCGTGCGTGCCACGCGCCCAGCGCGCCAGCGCCTCGTCGGACGGATAGAAGCGCGCCGCGTCGCCCAGGTCCAGCTCGGCCTGCGCGCCCTCGCGCTGCAGCAGCAGCCGCACCGTCAGGCCCTGCACCTGCTCGCCGGCCTCGTCCTCGGTGCGCCGCGCCGGGAAGTCGCGCAGCACCTCCTCCACCGGCGGCGCGGTGCCGTTGACCGGCACGCGCAGGTAGCGCGCGAAACGGCAGCGCGCGGCGGCCAGGTCCCACACCTGCTGCACGTTGAGCCGCAGCCCGCCGCTGAAGCGGTCCGGCTGGCACTTGCCCTGCACGATGACGAGCTCGTCGTCGCGCAGCAGCTCCTTGTTGGCGTCCAGCAGCCGCTCGTCGGCCACGGCCTCGATGAAGCCGCTGCGGTCGTCGAGCTTGAAGATGCCCACGCGCCCGCGCGCGCCGTTGACGATGCGCAGCTCGGTCACGATGCCCGCCAGCAGCTGCGGCTCGCGGCTGTCCTGCAGGTCGGCCACGCGCAGCCGCGCGAAGCGCCGCACCTCCTGCTCGCACTGGTCAAAAAGGTGGCCGCTCAGGAAGAAGCCGATGGCCGTCTTCTCGTGCAGCAGCCGCTCCTTGATGCTCCAGGGCTCCACCGCCACCAGCGGCGGCTCCTGGGCGCTGGAGCCGTGGCTGTCGTCGCCGAAGTCGAACAGCCCGCCCTGGTCGGCATGCGCGGCCTGCGTGTTGGCCCATTCGAAGGCCAGGCTCACGCTGGCCAGCAGCGAAGCGCGCTGGTCGGGATGCAGGGTGTCGAAGGCACCGGCCTTGACCAGCGCTTCCGCCACGCGCTTGTTGACGCGGCCGCGGTCCACGCGGGCGCAGAAGTCGAAGATGCTCTTGAAGGACCCGCCCTCCTTGCGCGCGGCGACGATGGCCTCGATGGCGCCCTGGCCCGTGCCCTTGATCGCGCCCAGCCCGTAGCGGATGCGCTTGTTCTCTACCGGCTCGAAGCGGTAGACGCTGTGGTTCACGTCCGGCGGGTCGAACTCGATGCCGAAGTTGCCGCGCGCATCGGCCAGCAGCACCTTGAGCTTGTCGGTGTCGTCGAGCTCGATGGTCATGTTGGCCGCGAAGAACTCGGCCGTGTAGTGCACCTTGAGCCAGGCCGTGTGGTAGGCCAGCAGCGAGTACGCGGCGGCGTGCGACTTGTTGAAGCCGTAGCCCGCAAACTTCTCCATCAGGTCGAAGACCTCGTCGGCCTTGGCCTGGTCGATGCCCTTCTCCTTCGCACCGGCGCGGAAGATCTCGCGGTGCTTGGCCATCTCCTCGGGCTTCTTCTTGCCCATGGCGCGGCGCAGCATGTCGGCGCCGCCGAGCGAGTAGCCGCCCAGCACCTGCGCCACCTGCATCACCTGCTCCTGGTAGACCATGATCCCGTAGGTCTCGGCCAGCACCGGCTCGGTGAAGGGATGCGGGTACTCCACCGGCTCGCGCCCGTGCTTGCGCGCCACGAAGGTGGGGATCAGGTCCATCGGGCCCGGACGGTAGAGCGCGTTGAGCGCGATCAGGTCCTCCAGCCGGCTGGGCTTGGCGTCGCGCAGCATGCCCTGCATGCCGCGGCTTTCGAACTGGAACACCGCCTCCGTCAGGCCCTTGGAGAACAGCTCGTAGACGCGCCGGTCGTCCAGCGGGATGGTCTCGAAGGCGAAGTCCTTCTGGTCCGCGTGGCGCTTGACGATGAACTCGCGCGCCAACTCCAGGATGGTCAGCGTGGCCAGCCCCAGGAAGTCGAACTTCACCAGGCCGATGGCCTCCACGTCGTCCTTGTCGTACTGGCTCACCGCCGAGGTGCTGCCGGGCTGCTGGTACAGCGGGCAGAAGTCGGTGATCTTGCCCGGCGCGATCAGCACGCCGCCGGCGTGCATGCCGATGTTGCGCACCAGGCCTTCGACGTTCATGGCCAGCTTCAGCAGCTCCGCCACTTCCTCTTCGGCCGCTTCGCGCTGCTCCAGCTCCGGCGCCTCCTGGCGCGCGTAGATGACGTTGGATTCGGGCTTGTCCGGCACCTTCGCCAGCGTCACCGTCTTGCCCGGCGGCGCGGGAATGAGCTTGGCGATGCTGTCCACGTGGCCATAGCCCATGCCCAGCACGCGACCCACGTCGCGCAGCGCGGCCTTGGCGGCCATGGTGCCGAAGGTGGCGATCTGGCTCACCGCCTCGCGGCCGTACTTGTCCTTGACGTACTCGATGACCCGGTCGCGGTTGCCCTGGCAGAAGTCGATGTCGAAGTCGGGCATCGACACGCGCTCGGGGTTGAGGAAGCGCTCGAACAACAGGTTGTATTGCAGCGGGTCGAGGTCCGTGATCAGCAGCGCGTAGGCCACCAGCGAGCCCGCGCCGGAGCCCCGGCCCGGGCCCACCGGGCAGCCGTTCTCCTTGGCCCACTTGATGAAGTCCGACACGATCAGGAAGTAGCCCGGGAAGCCCATCTTCAGGATGGTCCCGATCTCAAACTCCAGCCGCTCCACGTAGCGCGGGCGCTCCGCCTCGCGCTTGGCCTCGTCGGAAAACAGCATCTTCAGCCGCCCTTCCAGGCCCTCGAAGGAGGCCTGCCGGAAGTAGTCGGCGATGGGCATGCGGCTGCCGTCGGGCAGCAGCGGCGTGGGGAAGTCCGGCAACTGCGGCTTGCCCAGCACCAGGCTCAGGCTGCAGCGCTTGGCGATCTCGACGCTGTTCTCCAGCGCGCTGGGGATGTCGGCGAACAGCGCCTCCATCTGCGCCTGGGTCTTGAAGTACTGCTCGCGCGTGAAGCGTTTCACCCGGCGCGGGTTGCCCAGGGTCTCGCCCTCGGCGATGCACACGCGCGCCTCGTGGGCCTCGAAGTCCTCGGGCTCCAGGAACTGGACCGGGTGCGTGGCCACCACGGGCAGCTGCAGCTGTGCCGCGAGCTGCACCGCCGAGCGCACGTGCGCCTCGTTGCCGGGCAGCCCGGCGCGCTGCAGCTCCAGGTAGAAGCGCTGCGGGAACAGCGCCGCCAAGCGCTGCGCCGCGGCCTTGGCGCGGCGCGTGTCGCCGGCGGTGAGGGCCATGCCCACGCAGCCGCAGTCGGCGCCGGACAGCACGATCAGCCCGCCCGCGAGCTCCTGCAGCCACTCCCACTTCACCCAGGCCTGGGCGCGCTGGGTGTTGCGCGTCCAGGCGCGGGCCAGCAGTTCGCTGAGGTTGTGGTAGCCGTCGATGTCCTGCACCAGCAGCGCCAGGCGGCTCGGCTGGCTCTGGCCTTCCTCGGGCTCCATCCACACGTCCACGCCGATGACGGGCTTGAGGCCCTTCTTGCGGCAGGTGTTGTAGAACTTGACCGCTCCGAAGAGGTTGTTCAGGTCGGTGATGCCCAGCGCCACTTGGCCGTCCTTGCGGGCGGCGGCCACGGCCTCGTCGATGCGGAGGGTGCCGTCGACGACGGAATATTCGGTATGAGTGCGCAGGTGAACGAAAGGCATCGCGGGATTTTACGGAGGGGGGCCTGACAGAATCCCGGCCGTGAATGCCGTTCTGAACATCTCCGCCTACAAGTTCCTCTCCCTGCTCGACACGGGCGCGCTGCGCGAAAAGCTCCACGCCGAAGCCTTGACACGGGGCCTCAAGGGCACCGTGCTGCTGGCCGAGGAAGGCATCAACCTGTTCCTGGCCGGCGCGCCGGAGGCGGTGCGCGACTGGGTCGCGCAGCTTCAATCGGATGCGCGTTTTGCCGATATCGCGCCGAAGGAAAGCTTCAGCGACACGGTGCCCTTCCGGCGGCTGCTGGTGAAGGTGAAGCGGGAGATCATTCGCATGAACCATCCGGCCATCCGCCCCGCGCAGGGCCGCGCGCCGGCGCTACCGGCGCCCACCCTGGCGCGCTGGCTCGAACAGGGCCACGACGACGACGGCCGCCCGGTGGTGATGCTGGACACGCGCAACGGCTTCGAGGTGGACGCCGGCGCCTTCGAGGACGCCATCGACTGGCGGCTGAAGAAGTTCAGCGACTTCCCCGCCGCGCTGCACGCCCACCTCGGACAGCTCCAGGACAAGACGGTGGTGAGCTACTGCACCGGCGGCATCCGCTGCGAGAAGGCGGCGCTGCTGATGCAGGAGGCGGGCCTGGCGCACGTGTGGCAGCTCGAAGGCGGCATCCTCAAGTACTTTGAGCAGACGCACGCCCCGCGCTGGCGCGGCGCCTGTTTCGTCTTCGACGAGCGAGAAGGGCTGGCACCCGACCTGCAGCCCGCGCCGGCCTGCTGACGATGGGCATACGGGCGGTGCTGGTACGGATGGCCGGCGTGGCACTGCTGGCCACCTCGCTGCTGGTAGCGGTGTCGCATGCGCCGGAGCGCCCGGCGCAGACGCTGGTGGAACGCTGGGCCGCACCGCCCTCGCGCTTCATGGAGGTGGACGAGCGCGTGCTGCACCTGCGCGACGAGGGGCCGCTGCTGGATCCGCAGCCCCTGGTGCTGCTGCACGGCCTGGGCGGCAGCCTGCACGACTGGGAGGACTGGGCCCGGGCGCTGCGCAACACGCACCGCGTGATCCGCATCGACCTGCCCGGCAACGGCCTCTCGGACCCGGCCCGCGAAGGGAACTACCGCAGCGAGGCCGACGCGCGGCGCGTGCTGGCGCTGCTGGACCAGTTGGGCGTGGAGCGCATGCGCCTGGTCGGCCATGGCCATGGCGGCGAGGTGGCGGCGCAGATGGCGCTGCAGGCGCCCCGGCGCGTGGCGCGGCTGCTGCTGGTATCCAGCGCGCCGCAGGACCCGGAGTCGCTGCCCGTGCCGCTGCGCGTGCTGCCCTCGCTGCCGCTGCCGCAGTGGCTGGTGGCCTCGATGCTGCCGCGCCTGCTGGTGAGCAGCACGCTGCAATGGCTCTACGCCCCGAGCGCGAAAGTGACCGCGGCGCGGGTGGACCGGCGCCAGGAGCTGCTGCAGCGCGAGGGCAACCGCTGGGCACTGCTGCAGCAGTGGCGCCAGCGGCCGGGCGAGCAGGAAAGCGAGGCAATGTTCAGCCAGCTGAAAGTGCCCGTGCTGCTGCTGTGGGGCAACGAGGACAGCCTGACGCCGCTGGTCCAGGCGCAGTCGCTGCGCAGCAAGATCCCGGGCAGCCGTCTGCTGCTGCTCTCCGGCGTGGGCCACCTGCCACAGGAAGAAGCGCCGGCCCGCAGCCTGGCGGCGGTGCAGCCCTTCCTCGACGGGCATTGAGCACAGGGGCCGCTCAGGTCCGCAGCGCCTTGAGCACCTCGGAGCGGAACTCGCGCTGGTACAGCACCCACAGCACGCCGGCGGTGGCGGCCATGAAGAACACCGGCGAGAAGAACCAGCCCACCACGGCGAAAGCCATGTAGTAGGCGCGCAGCCCGTCGTTGAAGGCCTCGGCCGCCAGCGCCATGACATGGCCGGCGCGGTCGGCGAAGGCTTCGCGCTCGGCCGGGGCGCGCTCGCCCATGCCGGCGAAGACATCCCGGTCCGGGGCCGCCCCGACCAGCAGCGCGCCGAAGCTGTACTGGCGCAGGCTCCAGGTGAAGCGGAAGAAGGCGTGCACGAAGATGCCCGTGAGCAGCACCAGCTTGAGGTCGAAGATCAGCACGCTGGTGCGGGCGGCGAACGGGATCTCCTTGACCAGCTCCGCCACGCGCTCGGTCGTGGACAGCATGGCCAGCAGGCCGCCGATGATCAGGATGGTGGTGGAGGCGAAGAAGCTCGGCCCCGAGGTCATGCTCTGCACCACCACGCCGTCGAGCACGCGGTTGTCGCGGAAGGTGGCCTGCAGCATCCACTGCCGCCGCACCCGGTTGCTGGTAGCCAGCAGCGAACGCTCGGCGAAGCCCTGGCGCCGCGAGAAGGTGGCGTAGCCCGCCCAACCACCCAGGAACCAAGCCAGCGCCAGCCAGTCCGGCCAGGGCAGCACACCCAGCAGGTCGATCAAATTTTTCATGGGGCGCCACTGTAGCGACGCCCCGGGGCGGGCCCGGGCCGGGGCGATCAGGGCGCCAGGTCGAACACCAGCACCTCGGCGTCCTTCCCGGCGCGCAACTCGATGCGCGGCTCGTCGCGCAGCATCGCCGCGTCGCCGGCGCGCAGGCGCTGGCCGTTGAGCTCCACGCTGCCGCGTGCCACGTGCACGCAGCCCAGGCGGCCCGCGTCCAGCATCAGCGTGGCGGACTCCTCGCCGTCGAAGCAGCCGGCGTGCAGCCGCGCGTCGGCATGCCAGCGCAGCGCGCCCTCCCACGCATCGGGTGCCGCCACCAGCGCCAGCCGGCCGCGCTTGCGCGCGGGATCCACCGCCTGCTGCGCGTAGCCGGGCTCGATGCCGGTCTCGCGGGGCAGCAGCCAGATCTGCAGGAAATGCGTCACCGCGCCGGGGGCGCCGTTCGTCTCGCTGTGGCGCACGCCACGGCCGGCGCTCATCACCTGCACCTCGCCAGGCCGGATGAGGCCGGCGTGGCCCAGGCTGTCGCGGTGCGCCAACGCGCCTTCGAGCACGACGCTCAGGATCTCCATGTCGCGGTGGCCATGGGTGCCGAAGCCGGTGCCGGGGGCGATGCGGTCCTCGTTGATCACCCGCAAGTTGCCGAAGCCCATGTGGGCCGGGTCGAAGTAGTCGGCAAACGAGAAGGTGTGAAAGCTTTTGAGCCAGCCGTGGTCGGCAAAGCCCCGGTCCTCCGATTTGCGCACGCTGATCATGCGGACCACTGTAGGCAACCAAGCTGTAACCAAGCCGTTAAGGGCTTGAAGTGCCCGTTCAAATAAGATGAAACGATGATGAAGCGGCACAACGCCCTGACGCCAGACGCCCTGGCGATGATGGACGCCATCGCGCGCTGCGGCAGCTTCGCCGCGGCGGCGCGCGAGCTGGGCAAGGTCCCTTCGGCGCTCACCTACAGCGTGCGCCAGCTCGAAGACGCGCTGGACGTGCTGCTCTTCGACCGGCGCTCGGGACAGGCCAAGCTCACCGCCGCCGGAGAGGAGTTGCTCAGCGAGGGCCGGCGCCTGCTGGCGGAGATGGAGGCGGTGGCGCACCGGGTGCGCCGCGTGGCCGGCGGCTGGGAGACGCAGCTCACGGTGGCGATGGACGGCGTGATCTCGCGCCTGACCATGTTCGAGCTGTGCGAGGCCTTTTACGCGCTGCGCCCGGCCGGACAGGACGGCCCGGGCACGCGGCTGCGGCTGCGCACCGAGGTGCTGGCCGGCACCTGGGAGGCGCTGGTGTCGGGACAGGCGGACCTGGCCATCGGCGTGGACGTGGACCACGCGGTGCCGGCGGGCATCGAGCTGCGCACGCTGGGCGAGATCGATTTCGTCTTCGCCGTGGCGCCGCACCACGCGCTGGCCGCGCACGAGGGGACGATCACCGACGCCGAGCTGCTGCGCCACCGCGCGGTGGCGGTGGCGGACTCGGCGCAGCGCCTCACGCCGCTGACCGTGAACCTGCTGCCCGGGCAGGACGTGTTCACCGTGGCCAGCCTGCAGGCCAAGATCGAGGCGCAGCTGCGCTGCCTGGGCTGCGGCTTCGTGCCCGAGCCGATCGCGCGCGAGCACATCCGCGCGGGGCGGCTGGTGGTCAAGGCCACGCAGCGCAAGCAGACCCGCGCGCGCCTGGGCTACGCCTGGCGCGCCTCGGCCGCGCCGCAGCCGCGCAAGGCGCCGCAGGGCCTGGCGCTGCAGTGGTGGCTGGAGCAGCTGCAGAGTCCGGCCACGCGCAAGGCGCTGCTGGAGCGCCACTGCGGGATGCCGATGCCGGTGGACTGAAAAGGCCTCCCGAGAAGTTCTCGAACCTCGAAAGGCCACTCGTGCCGAGGTGTCGAGGTACGAACAGAAATCAGAGTCTGGAAGTGAAGAGTGACCGGCCGGCCGCGGCTCGTGGATGGACAAGTGAACGCTGAGAAGAGCTACGTTGGGCGCTTCGCGCCCTCGCCCACGGGTGCGCTGCACGCGGGCTCGCTGGTGGCCGCGCTGGCGAGCTGGCTGGACGCGCGCGCGCAGCGCGGGCGCTGGCTGGTGCGCATCGAGGACACGGACGGCCCGCGCTGCGTGCCCGGCGCGGACCGCGAGATCCTGCGCCAACTCGACGTGCTGCGCCTGCGCCCGGACGAGCCGCCGGTGTGGCAGTCGCAGCGCCAGGCCCTGTACCAGCAGGCGCTGGACGGGCTGGTCCAGCGCGGCCTGGCCTACCCTTGCGGCTGCACGCGGCGCGACATCGAGGTGGCGCTCTCGGCCCAGGGCCACGAGCACCAGCGGCACGAGGAGCGCGTCTATCCCGGCACTTGCCGCGACGGGCTGCACGGCAAGCCCGCGCGCGCGTGGCGGCTGCGCTGCGGCACCGAGGATGCGCCAACGCGCATCGACTGGCAGGACCGACGGCTGGGCCCGCAACGGCAGGATCTGACGCACGCGGTGGGCGACTTCGTGCTCAAGCGCGCCGACGGCTGCTGGGCTTATCAACTCGCCGTAGTGGTGGACGACGCGCAGCAGGGCATCACGCACGTGGTGCGCGGCGAGGACCTGGCGGACAACACGCCGCGCCAGATTTGGCTGCAGCGCCAGCTCCAGGCGCCGCTGCCCGCGTACCTGCACCTGCCCCTGGTGCTGGACGCGCGCGGGGAGAAGCTGTCCAAGCAGCATGGCGCGCCACCGCTGGCGCTGGACGATCCGCTGGCCGCGCTGCGCACCGCGGGGCAGGCACTGCAGTTGCCAGGAGTGGATGCCGGTGACGTGGACACCTGGCTGACGCGGGCGACCGAGGCCTGGGCCCGGCGCTGGGTGGACGCTAGGTGAGTGAGGCCGGGCACTCGCGGTAGGAAGCTTCCTACAGCGAGCAACCGCGCGCGACTACAGCCAGTCCTTGGTGCTCGACCTAACATGCGCCCACGCCGATCAGGGCGCGCACCACGACATCCGGCCCATGTCATCACCACTGAGCACCTACATCGTCGAAGACAGTCCCGTCATTCGCGAGAACCTGATTGCGACCCTGGAAGAACTGGTGCCGCTGCAGGTCGTGGGCTCGGCCGAGGATGAAAGCACCGCGCTGCGCTGGCTGGCCGAGGCCGGCAAGCACTGCGACCTGATGATCGTGGACATCTTCCTCAAGGGCGGCACGGGCCTGGGCGTGCTGCAGGCGGCGCAGAAGCTGCGCCCGCTGACCAAGAAAGTGGTGCTCAGCAACTTCGCCACGCCCGACATGCGCCGTCGCTGCCTGGAGCTGGGTGCCGACGAGGTGTTCGACAAGTCCAACGAGATTGACACCCTCATCGCCTGGTGCATGCAGCTTGCCGGCGCCGCGGCCACCGACCACTGAAGCCACCGCCGCCACACCGGCAGCGCGCACA
Source organism: uncultured Azohydromonas sp. (assembly GCF_937926365.1). Taxonomy (GTDB): domain Bacteria; phylum Pseudomonadota; class Gammaproteobacteria; order Burkholderiales; family Burkholderiaceae_C; genus Azohydromonas. The sequence goes on from NZ_CALAOH010000139.1 coordinate 19,421, forward strand.
CCGCTTGCCCTTGTCGGCAGCCCACGCCCGCCGCGTGGGTCCGGCCCGGAAGGCCGGCTTACTGGATGAGGCCGTGCTTGAGCGCGTAGTAGGTGAGATCGCTGTTGGAGGACAGGTTCATCTTCTCCATCACACGGGTGCGGTAGGTGCTGACGGTCTTGACGGACAGGGCCATGTGGTCGGCGATGTGCCCGATGGTTTCGCCCTGGGCCAGGCGCAGGAAAACCTGGAACTCGCGCTCGGACAGCAGCTCGTGCGGCGCCTTGTCGCCGCCGCCGTCGAGCTGGTCGGCCAGCAGCTCGGCCACCGCCGGCGTGATGTAGCGCCGCCCGCGCGCCACGGTGCGGATGGCCTTCACGATCTCCTCGGGCTCGCACTCCTTGTTGAGATAGCCCGCGGCGCCCTGGCGCAGCAGCGTGGTGGCGTAATGCTGCTCGGGGAAGCCGCTGAGGATGAGCACCGGCAGCTCCGGCGCGCGGGCCTTGACGGCCTGCAGCGCATCCACGCCGCCGTGGCCGGGCATGGACAGGTCCATGAGCATCACGTCCAGCTCGCCCTTGCGCAGCAGCTCCAGCGCCTCGCGGCCATTGGCCGCCTCCCCGGTGACCTGCAGGTCCTCCTGCTCGGCCAGGAACTGTCTCAAGCCGGCCCGAACGATGGCGTGATCGTCAACGATGGCAACGCGGATCATGGCTCTACCTACCTTTAGCCCTGCGATGAAGAACATTCTGGCCACGATGCCGAGGCTGGCGGCGTGGCTGGACCGCTTCAGCCGCAGTGTCTTCAGCTTCCCGCTGGCTCTGATGGCGGCGCTGGGGCTGCTGTTTATCAGCGAGCTCTCCTACCGCCATGCCATGCAAGCCATCGAGCAGCTGCGGGTGCAGAACCTGGCGCGCGTGGCGACGCACCGGCTGCTGCTGGCCGTGGTGGACGCCGAGAGCGGCCAGCGCGGTTATCTGCTCACCGGCCGGCCCGAGTACCTACAGCCCTATCAGAAGGCCGTTCAGGACATCCGCGACGCCACCCTGGCGCTGCAGCAGCGCTATGGCAAGGACGATGCCCAACGCCCCCAACTGGACAGGTTGCTGCAGCTGGTGGCCAGCAAGCTCTCGGAACTGGAGACCACGCTGGAGTTGCGCAACCAGGGCCGCGACCAAGCCTGGCGCGAGCTGGTGGGCAGCGGCATCGGCCGCGAGGCGATGCAGGCCATGCGCGAAGCGGCCGACGCGCTCATCGCCAGCGAGACCGAGGCCATCAACCGGCAGCGCCAGGGCATCGAGGAGACGCTGCAGATCAACCGCATCGGCGTGGGCACCGTCACCGCCATCAGCCTGCTGGCCTTCTTCCTGTACCTGCGCCAGAGCGTGGCGCTGGACCAGGAGCGCCAGTCGCGCCAGCAGGTGCTGCAGAACGAGCGCGACCGGCTGGAGCGACAGGTGCGCGAGCGCACGTCCGACCTCACCCACTTGGCGCAGCACCTGCAGAGCGCTCGCGAGGACGAAAAGAGCCGCCTGGCGCGCGAGTTGCACGACGAGCTGGGGGCGTTGCTGACCGCCGCCAAGCTGGACCTGGCGCGCATCCGCTCGCGCCTGGTGCAGATGGGCGCCGTGCCGCCGGAGCTCAGCACGCGCATCGAGCACCTGACCAGCACGCTCAACAGCGGCATCGCGCTCAAGCGCCGCATCATCGAAGACCTGCGCCCTTCGGCGCTGAGCAACCTGGGCCTGGTGGCGGCGCTGGAGATCCTGGCGCGCGAGTTCGAGCAACGCTCGGGACTGAAGGTGCAGTGCGCGCTGCGCGCGGTGCGGCTGACGCCGGCCAGCGAGCTGACGGTGTACCGGCTGGTGCAGGAGGGGCTGACCAACGTCGCCAAGTACGCGCAGGCGCGCGAGGTGCGCATCACGCTGCGCGAACGGGGCCCGTGGGCGCTGGCCGCCGTGCAGGACGACGGCACCGGCTTCGACACGGGAGTGCAGAAGGCCTCGGCGCACGGACTGCTGGGCATGCGCTACCGCGTCGAGGCCGAGGGCGGCCGGCTACGGCTGCACAGCGCGCCGGGCCAGGGCACGCGCATCGAGGCGACGCTGCCGCTACGCGCTGAGGCACCGGCGCCAGCGCCGCAGGCCGACCCGGCCGCCTGAGCCGCCTGAGCCGCCTGAAGCGGCAAAGCCGTCTCGACGGCTGGGTGGCGTGTGGGCGCCGTCCTACAGGCCGATGCAGGCCGCACCGACAGCGGCAACCAGCCGCGTCCCATGCCGGGAGCTCGGGCGAATCCTTAAGCTCAAGCCATCGTGAGGCCGCGGCTGCTCGCGGCACCCCTCAGCACCTTCGCCCACCTCCAGCCATGCTCGCCTTCGCCATCGTCTTCTTCATCGTCGCGCTGCTGGCGGCGCTGTTCGGCTTCGGCGGGATCGCCGCCGGGGCAGCGGGCATCGCCAAGATCCTGTTCGTGCTCTTCATCGTGCTGGCCCTAGCCAGCTTCCTGATCGGGCTGTGGCGGCACCGGGGCTCGTGAGGCGCTGGCATGATGCGCCCTTTGCTCTGGAGACGTTCCGCATGATCACCACTGCTTCCGGCCTGCAGTACGAAGACACCAAGCCGGGTACCGGCGCCACCGCGCAAGCGGGCACCAACGTCACGGTGCACTACACCGGCTGGCTGCAAGATCCGTCCAAGTCGGACGGCCGCGGCCGCAAGTTCGACTCCAGCAAGGACCGCCGCGACCCCTTCCGCTTTAACCTCGGCGCGGGCCAAGTGATCCAGGGCTGGGACGAGGGCGTGCAGGGCATGCAGGAAGGCGGCACGCGCGTGCTGGTCATCCCGCCCGAGCTGGGCTATGGCGCCTACGGCGCCGGCGGCGTCATCCCGCCCAACGCCACGCTGGTGTTCGAGGTCGAACTGCTCAAGGCCTGATCGTCCTCTTCCCATGAAAAAACCCGCCGGGCTCGCGAGCCGGGCGGGTTTTTCATTTGCAGGGTTCAGCGCTTCAGCGGGACGGGTGGACCGCCCGCTTCATGCAATCAACGCTCCCAATCACCGTCGCGGCGCGGGCCGCGGCTGCCGCGCTCAGCGTGGAAGCCGCCGCGGTCGCCCTGGCGCTCGCCGAAGCGGCCACCACGGCCGGCCGGACGCTCACTACGGTCGAAGCCACCCTGGCCCTGCGGGCCGTCGCCGCGGCGCTCGAAGGGGCTGCGGTCGCGCGGCGCGCCATGGTGGCGGTTGCCGTCACCGTGGCGGCTGAAGGCGCCTTCCGGACGGCGCTCGAAGCGGCCTTCCGGACGCGGGCCACCGAAGTGGCCGCTGCCCTCGGGCCGCGGCGAAAAGCCTTCGCGCGGGGCGGCAAAGCGCTCGCCGCGCTGGCCCTCGAAGCCTTCGCCGCGCGGCTGGAAGCCGCCTTCGCGGCGCGGGCCGCGGTCGAAGCCCTCGCGGCGCGGGCCGCCGAAGGACTTGCCTTTGCCAAAGGGCTTGCCGCTCCGGCCGCCGTCCGGACGGCTCGGGTAGATGCGCGGCTCGGGCTGGCGCGGCTCCAGGCCTTCGACGGTGGCCACGGGAATGGTCTGCGTCGTGAACTGCTGGATGCGCTTGATCATCACCACGTCGCGGCGCTCGGCCAGCGTCACCGCCAGGCCCGAGCGGCCGGCACGGCCGGTACGGCCGATGCGGTGCACGTAGTCCTCGGCCTTCATCGGCAGGCCGAAGTTGATGACGTGGCTGATGGTGGGCACGTCGATGCCGCGGGCGGCCACGTCGGTGGCTACCAGCACGCGCAGCTGGCGGTTGCGCAGCCCGTTGAGCACGCGGTTGCGCCGGCCCTGCGGCATGCCACCGTGCAGCGCGGCCACTGAATGGCCCATCTCGCCCAGGCGGTCGGCCAGGCGGTCGGCATCGACCTGCGTGCTGGTGAACACCACGGCCTGCTCGACCTCGCGGTTGGTGAGCAAGTGGTCCAGCAGCGCGTTCTTGTGCGCGATGTCGTCGGCCCAGTGCAGGCGCTGTTCGATGTTCTCGTGCGTATCGGTGTGCGAGGCGACATCCACCGACAGCGCGTCGCGCAGCAGCTCGTCGGCCAGGCGGCCGACGTGGCCGGCGAAGGTAGCGCTGTACATCACCGTCTGACGCTGCTCGGGCAGCTGGCTGGCGATGAAGTTGATGTCGTCGATGAAGCCCATGTCGAGCATGCGATCGGCCTCGTCGAGCACCAGCATCTCCACGTGCTGCAGCAGCGCCTTACCGCTCTGCACGTGGTCGATCAGGCGGCCGGGCGTGGCGATCAGGATGTCCACCGGACCGCGCAGCGCCTTGAGCTGCGCGCCGTAGGGCACACCGCCGACGACGGTGACCACGCGCAGGCCCTGCACGTGGCGGCCGTAGTCCATGGCCGACTTGGCCACCTGCTGCGCCAGCTCGCGCGTGGGGGCCAGCACCAGCACGCGCGGGCCGCTCATGCCGCGGTCACGGCGCTTGGTGTTGTCGCCGCGGGCGGCCAGGATGCGCTGCAGCGCGGGCAGCACGAAGCTTGCGGTCTTGCCGCTGCCGGTGCTGGAGGACACGCGCAGGTCACGGCCTTCCATCGCGGGCGGAATGGCGCGGGCCTGCACTTCGGTCGGGTTCTCGTAGCCGGCATCGGAGACGGCACGGGTCAGGGCGTCGTGGAGGCCCAGGGAAGCAAAAGTCATCAGAGTTCTTCAGTTTCAGCGCCGGCAGACAGCTGCCGGCCGGACAGCGCCACGCGGGCGCCGCCGGATTCCAAGTCGCGGGAGGAACATTTCCACCTGCCGAAAGAAGAGGCAGGTGCACCGGTCCGAAAGCGACGGCATCGCCGCCGACCGGTTCCCGCAAAGGCCGAACGGCTCGCGAGAGGGAGATCAAGTTCCGCCACGCGCTGCCGTGCGGGAGAACTCGAAGGTCAGAGGGGATGAGCGAACGGTGCCGAGAAATCAACACCGAGCGCGCATTGTAAGGGACTCGGTGAAAGCCCTTATTTTTGGGGCCTAAGGCTTCAGCTACGTCAGGCCGCCAGGAACGTGCGGCGATAGTGCAGCAGCTCGTCGATGGACTCGTGGATGTCGGCCAGCGCGGTGTGCGCCTGCGCCTTCTTGAAGCCTTCCAGTGCCGAGGGCTTCCAGCGCCGGGCCAGCTCCTTGAGCGTGCTCACGTCCAGGTTGCGGTAGTGGAAGAAGGATTCCAGCTGCGGCATGTAGTTGGCGAGGAAGCGCCGGTCCTGGCAGATGGAGTTGCCGCACATCGGGCTCTTGCCAGCGGGCACGTACTGCTTGAGCCAGTCGATGACGGCCTGCTGCGCCTGCGCCTCGTCGACGGTGGAAGCCTTCACGCGGTCGATCAGCCCGCTCTTGCCGTGCGTGCCCTTGTTCCAGGCGTCCATGGCATCGAGCGTGGCGTCGCTCTGGTGGATGGCGAACACGGGCCCTTCGGCACGCACGTTGAGCTGGGCATCGGTGACGACGACGGCGATCTCGATGATGCGGTCGCGGTCGGGGAAAAGGCCGGTCATCTCCAGGTCGATCCAGATCAGGTTCTGGTCGCTGGCGGCGAGCTCGGTCGTCATGGAAAAAGTCCTCGTGGGCTGGCTGGAAAGGGGGCGATTGTCGCAGCCCTACACTTGACGCCATGTCTGCCTTGACCCTGCTCTTCGCAGGCGCCGTGCTGCTGGCGCTGCTCCTGAAACTCTGGCTTGCCACGCGCCAGATGCGCCACGTGGCACTGCACCGCGACAGAGTGCCGGCGGCCTTTGCCGGGGCGGTATCGTTGCGTGCGCACCAACGTGCGGCGGACTACACGCTGGCGCGCGGGCGCTTCGGGCTGCTACAGGCGGCCTTCAGCTCGGCGCTGCTGCTGGCCTGGACGCTGCTGGGCGGGCTGGATGCGCTCAATACGCTGCTGCGCGACAACGTGCAGCCGGTGCTGGGCGACATGGGCTACCAGCTCGCGCTGCTGGGCGCCTTCGTGGTCATAGGCGCGCTGCTGGACCTTCCCTTTGATCTCTACCGCACCTTCGTGCTGGAGCAGCGCTTCGGCTTCAACCGCATGACCTGGAAGCTGTACCTGGCCGACATGCTCAAGGGCCTGCTGGTAGGCGTGCTCATCGGGCTACCGTTGGCGGCGCTGGTGCTGTGGATCATGGGCGCCACCGGGCCGCTGTGGTGGCTGTGGGCTTGGGGCGCGTGGACGGCATTCCAGCTCCTGGCGCTGGTGCTGTACCCGACGCTGATCGCGCCGCTGTTCAACCGCTTCACGCCACTGCCCGAGGGCGAGCTCAAAGACCAGGTGCAGTCGCTGATGCAGCGCTGCGGCTTCGCCGCCAAGGGCCTGTTCGTGATGGACGGCAGCCGCCGCTCCGCGCATGCCAACGCGTACTTCACGGGCCTGGGCGCGGCCAAGCGCGTGGTGTTCTTCGACACGCTGCTGAACAAGCTCAACGGCAACGAGATCGAGGCCGTGCTGGCGCACGAGCTGGGCCACTACAAGCACCGCCACGTGCTCAAGCGCATGCTGCTGGCCTTTGGGCTGAGCCTGGCCGGGCTGGCGCTGCTGGGCTGGCTCTCCGGCCAGACCTGGTTCTACCTGGGCCTGGGCGTGCGGCCCAGCCTGGACGCGCCCAACGACGCGCTGGCGCTGCTGCTGTTCATGCTGGTGCTGCCGCCCTTCATGTTCCTGCTCTCGCCGCTGGGGGCGCGGCTGTCGCGCCGCCACGAGTTCGAAGCCGACGCCTACGCCTGCGCCCAGGCCGACGGGCGCGACCTGGCCAACGCGCTGCTCAAGCTGCACGAGGACAACGCCTCCACGCTCACACCGGATCCGCTGTACGCGCGCTTCTACTACTCGCATCCGCCGGCCACCGAGCGCCTGGCGGCCCTGCGGGCGCAGTCCTGATCATGGGGCGCCATAGCGAGCTCGATGTCGGGCTGGTGGTGTCCGCACACGGACGACACGTGGTGGTGGAAACGCCCGAGGGCGAACGCGTGCAGTGCCACCTGCGCGGCAAGAAGAGCGAGTGCGTGGTCGGCGACCGCGTGCGCTGGCAGGCCAGCGGCGACGAGGGCGTGGTCGAGAAGGTGGAGCCGCGGCGCAACCTGCTGATGCGCCAGGACGAGTGGCGCACCAAGTCCTTCGCCGCCAACATCGACCAGGTGCTGATGCTCGTGGCCGGCGAGCCGATGTTCAGCGAGTCGCAGCTCAGCCGCGCCCTGATCGCCGCCGAGAGCGCCGGCATCCCCGTGCGCGTGCTGCTCAACAAGGCCGAGCTGCCACAGGCTGAGGCGGCGCGCGAGCGTCTGCAGCCCTACCGAGCCATGGGCGTGGAAGTGCTGGAGGCCTCGCTCAAGACCCGCCCGGAGGAGTCGCGCGCGCTGCTCACGCCAGTGCTGCAGGACGCCGCCACGCTGGTGCTGGGCCCCAGCGGCACAGGCAAAAGCACGCTGGTGAACCTGATGGTGCAGGACGCGCAGGCGCAGGTAGGTGACATCTCGCAGGCGCTCAACTCCGGCCGCCACACCACGACCACCACGCGCTGGTACTGGCTGGACCCGGCGGTGCGCCGCGGCGCGCTGATCGACTCGCCCGGCTTCCAGGAGTTCGGCCTGCGCCACATCCCGGCGGAAGAGCTGCCCATGCTCATGCCGGACCTGCGCGCGCATGTGCCAGAGTGCCGCTTCTACAACTGCACGCACCGCCACGAGCCGGGCTGTGGCGTGCGCGTCGCGGTGGAGCGCGGCGACATCGCCGCCAGCCGCTACCGCATCTACGGCGAGATTCGCGAGGAGCTGGAACGCACGAAGTGGTGAGGCGGGATTCGCTTCATCCGCGCTGAGCCTTCAGCCCTGGACCGTCACGAGGCGGCGGATCAGCCGAGCACGTTCGCCAGCGTCAGCAGCGCCAGCAGCAGCAGCCACAGCACCATCGAGCGCCACACCAGGCCGACGATGCTCTGCAGGTGGCCGAGCTGCGGCGGCAGCCCGGGCGTGGAGCCCAGCGCGCCCTCGATCTCGCCGCCGGCACCCACATGGAAGGTCTTGCTGCGATCGGGCGTGACGCCGGGGGCCACGCTGCCACCGAGCTGCACGCCCAGCGCGCCGGCTGCGGCGGCAAGGATGATTCCCTCGTTTTGGTGCAGCCACAGCCCGGCATCGCGCCGCCAGCCGTTGACCGCCTCCTCGAAGTTGCCCACCACCGCGAAGCCGAAGGCCGTGAGCCGCGCGGGCACGTGGTCGATGCCGCCAAAGAGCTGCTGCGAAATTCGCATCAGCCGCTCGTTGGCCGGCACGCCCAGGCTGCGGCTCTTGAAGGCCCAGTAGCGACTGGCGAACTCGGCCATGCGGTAGAGCACCGCGCCGGCCGGGCCCAGGCCCAGCGAGGACAGCAGCACGAACCAGAAGAACACGCCGAACACGTGGCGGTGCGCCGCCAGCAGTGCGTGCTCGATGACGTGGCGCAGCAGCTCGGTGCGCGGCAGCTCGCTGGTGTCCAGATGGCGCCACTCGGCCAGCAGTTGGCGCGCCTGCAATTCATCGCCGCGATCCAGCGCGTCACGGATGTCGGTGAAGAAGTGACTGAACTGCCTGAAGCCCAGCGTGAGGTAGAGCACCAGCACGTCGAAGGCCAGCGCCAGTACCATGCTCAGACGCGCGATGCCCACGTACAGCAGCGCGGCCAGCAGCGCCGGCGCCAGCACCGTGACGCCCCACACCACCCAGGCGTGATGCTCGCGCCCGGCGTCAAAGTTCCGCCCGGTCCAACGCACCCAGGAGATCAGCGCATGATGAATGCGGTTGTCCCGAGGCAGCGGCTTGAGCTGCTCGATCAACAAGGCCAGCAGGACGGCGAAGAAACTCATCGTTGTGGATCATACCGACGGCGACGCGCCGTCCTGGTGCGGCGGCACCGGCCGTGCTCGTCTGCGCGCGCAGCGCCTTCAGGCGGCCAGGAAGCGGTAGAGGTTGCGCAACATGGCCGCCGTGGCGCCCCAGATAAAGTACTCGCGCTGGCTGCCGGCAGCGGTCCAGGGCATGGAAAGGAACTGCCGCGGTGCGCCGTCGAGCTCGATGCGGTGTCGACGGTGGTGTGCCGGCGTCATTAGCCATGCCAGCGGCACCTCGAAGGCCTCGGCCACCTCGAAGGGGTCGATGCGCAACTCGTAAGGCACGCTGAGAAGCCCCACCACCGGCGTGACCCTGAAGGCCGTGATGGTCGTGTAAGCCGGCAACGAACCGATGACCTGCACGCGCGCAGGCTCCAGGCCCACCTCCTCCTGCGCCTCGCGCAGCGCGGTGGTCACCGTGTCGGCGTCCGTGGGCTCGGCGCGCCCGCCGGGGAAGCTGATCTGCCCGGCATGGGCTTTCAGATGGGCCGTGCGCTGCGTCAGCAGCACGTGCAGCGAGCCGTCGGCGTGCTCCACCAGCGGCACCAGCACCGAGGCTTCAGCCTTGGCCTGGATCGTCGCGTCCCGGCCGTCGGCGCGGGTCTCGGGCTGCCAGGGCGGCGGGTTCGCGAAGCGCTGACGCAGCGCCGCGGCCGTGAGCCGCTCGGCCGGCACGGCAGGCAGGTGCTCGTCCATGCCGATCACCGGCACGGACTGGGGATCGAGGATCAGGGTGCTCATGGACTCAGCATAGGCCCGCGCCGCAAAGGCAGCTGGCATGCAACCTTGCTCCGCTTCGCGGTACGGACGCAGACAGGACTGGAAAAAGAAAAGCCGCCCCTGAGGGCGGCTTTCTGCTCGCGAGGCCGCCCGTACGGGCTGGCCAGCAGCGTCATCAGGCCAGCTTTTCCTTGATGCGGGCCGACTTGCCGCTGCGCTGGCGCAGGTAGTACAGCTTGGCGCGGCGCACGTCACCGCGGCGTTTCACCTCGATGCCAGCGATCAGCGGGCTGTACAGCTGGAACGTACGCTCCACGCCTTCGCCACTGGAGATCTTGCGCACGATGAAGCTGCTGTTGAGGCCGCGGTTGCGCTTGGCAATCACGACGCCTTCGTAGGCCTGAACGCGCTTGCGGGTGCCTTCCACCACGTTCACGTTCACGATCACCGTGTCGCCGGGGGCGAACGCCGGGATGGTCTTGTTCAGGCGAGCGATTTCTTCCTGCTCGAGGGTCTGGATCAGGTCCATGGGGTTCTCCAAGGGATCGTGCCGGCACGTCGGTTGTTGGCCCAGGCTTCAGGTCCGGATGACCAGCCCAGGCTGCGAAAGAATTTCGCCCGGCAGAGGATCGAAAAGCCCTCGATTATATCCCAAGCCGCAAGGCCGTTCGGGAGGCCAGCGCGACCGGCGGGATTTAAGGCGCCGGCGGCAGATCGAGGTCCAGCGTGCGCAGGAACTTCTCATCCTCGCGGCTCAGGCGCCCGGCCGCGCGCGCGGCCGTGATGAGATCGGGCCGCCGGCGCGCCGTCAGCTCCAGCGAGCGCTCGCGACGCCAGCGCGCGATGCGGCCGTGGTGGCCGGAGAGCAGCACCTCCGGCACCACGTCCACGCCGCCGTCCGCACGCGGCAGCTGCTCCGGACGGCTGTAGTGCGGGCAGTCGAGCAGCCCGTCCTCGAAGCTGTCCTGCTGGTGCGAAGCCGCGTCCTGCAGCACGCCGGGCTGCAGCCGCGCCACGGCATCGAGCAGCACCAGCGCCGGCAACTCGCCGCCGGAGAGCACGAAGTCACCCAGGCTCAGCTCCAGGTCCACGTGGCGGTCGATGAAGCGCTGGTCAATGCCCTCGTAGCGCCCGCACAGCAGCACGGCGCCAGGCCCTGCGGCGAGCTCGCGTACCAAAGCCTGATCAAGCACGCGCCCCGTGGGCGAGAAGTGGATCAGCGGCACCGGCGGCGCATCGCCCTCCTCCAACGCGCGCGCGGTGCGCACAGCGGCCAGGGCGCGCTCCAGCGGCGGGGCCATCATCACCATGCCCGGGCCACCGCCGAAGGGACGGTCGTCCACGCGCCGGTAGTTGCCCTCGGCGAAGTCGCGCAAGAGCCAGAGCTTGAGCTGCAGTCCGCCGCCGGCATAGGCGCGGCGCGTCACGCCCACCTCCAGGTGCGGCGCGAACAGCTCGGGGAAAAGGGTGATGACGTCGAAGCGCAGCACGGCAGGCATGCGCCGCGCGCAAGGCGGCGGCGTCAGTAGTCGGCGCCCCAGTCGACCGTGATGCGCTTTTGCGCCAGGTCCACCTGGTCGATGTAGGCGGCGACGAAGGGAATCAGCCGCTCGGCTTCGAGCGCGCTCATGCCGGCGGGCACTTCCTTGGGCTGCACCCGCAACACGCTGTGCGGGCCGGTGTCGAGCAGGTCCGTCACCGTGCCGAGGACGACGCCCTCGCGGTTGACCACCTCCAACCCGATCAGATCCACCCAGTAGTACTCGCCGTCGTCGGCGGTGGGGAAGCTCGCGCGCGACACGAACACGCGCGCGCCCTTGAGCAGCTCGGCCGCATTGCGGTCGGGCAGCTCCTGGGCACTGGCCACCACGGCGTCGCCCTGTTCACGCGCGGCCGTGATCTTCAGCAGCTTGGGGAAGCTGGCCGCCGCGGCGGCCGGCATTCGCTCGGGCGGCTGCAAGAACCAGCGACGCGAGGAGAACAACGCCTGCGGATCGCTGGCATGGGGCTGGACCTTGATCCAGCCCTTGATGCCCCAGGCACCCGTCACGCGACCAACCTCCACCGCATCGGCGGGCCAGCTCGGCTCGTCAGGAACCCAGGACATCGGCTCGCAACGGGTTCAGCGCCGATTACTCGGCAGCAGCGGCAGCTGGCTCAGCAGCAGCAGCGGCGGGGGCTTGGCCGGCGGTGGCCTTCTTGGCCTGGTCCACCAGACGCGCCACCGTGGGCGACAACTGGGCACCCACGCCGGCCCAGTAGCTCACGCGCTCCAGCGCCACGCGCAGCGACTCCGCACCACCGGAGGCCACGGGGTTGTAGAAGCCCACGCGCTCGATGAAGCGACCGTCACGACGCTCGCGCGATTCAGCGACGACGATGTTGTAGAAGGGGCGCTTCTTGGAACCGCCGCGGGCCAGACGAATGACGACCATGTGATTGACTCGATGTGCAGGAAAACGATCGCCGCACCAGGGACACGTGCAGGCCAGGCAGATCGGAAAAAGTGCCGCGGCGCCCAGCAGAAAAACTGCTTGTGTGGCACGCGCGGCCCGCTTGTCCAGTGCCGTTAGATACGCGCGGGCCTGTTAAGCCCGCCAGCACCGAAACCGCGCATTATAAACTGACTGAAAGCCAATCCCCGAAGCCGGCACCAAACCCGGCCTGACCCTGCCCCCGACATGAGCCCGCTGCTGATCCGCCCGAGCACGCCCGAGGATTTTTCCGCCATCGCCCGCATCTATGCGCACCACGTGCTGCACGGCTGCGCCACCTTCGAGACCGAGCCGCCCCCGGCCGGGGAAATGCTGCGCCGGCGCGAGGACGTGCTCGGCCGCGGCTGGCCCTGGCTGACGGCCGAGCGCGGCGGCACGGTGCTGGGCTATGCCTATGCCAACCAGTTGCGCCCGCGCCCGGCCTTCCGCTTCTGCCTGGAGGATTCCATCTACCTCGACCCCGACGCCCGCGGCCAGGGCGTGGGCCGCGCGCTGCTGGTGGAGCTGATGGCGCAATGCGAGGCGCGCGGCGCACGGCAGATGGTGGCCGTGATCGGCGACTCGGCCAACGCCGCCTCCATCGGGCTGCACCAGGCCTGCGGCTTCGAGCGCTGCGGCAGCCACGCCGCGGCAGGTTGGAAGTTCGGCCGCTGGGTCGATGTGGTGCTGATGCAGCGCGCGCTGGGTGAAGGCGCCATGACGCCGCCACAGGAGCGCGCTTGAGCGCCAAGGAGACCCCGCGCGCGTACGGCGGCAGCGCCTACAAGTCCAAGACCCTGGCGACCTGGATCGCCCTGCTGGGCGGCAGCCTGGGCCTGCACCGCTTCTACCTGTACGGCTGGCGCGACGTGCCGGGCTGGCTGCATCCCTGGCCCACGCTGGCCGGGCTGCACGGCGTGCGCCGCATGCTGGAGCTCGGCCAGGACGACCGCGTCGCCTGGGCGCTGATCCCGCTGCTGGGACTGATGCTGGCGCAGGCGGCGCTCTTCGCCATCCTCTACGGCCTCACGCCCGATGCACGCTGGGACGCGCGCCACAACCCGGGCCAGCCGGTGCAGGACACGCGCTGGGGCCCGGTGCTGGGCGCCATCGCCGCGCTGATGCTGGGCGCCGGCGTGCTCATGGCCACCATCGCCTTCAGCGGCCAGCGCTACTTCGAGTGGCAGATCGAGCAGGCGCGCCGCATCAGCCAGTAAGGATTTATCCGTAATTAGATAAAATGGTTCCGAGCCGCGGTGGCGCGGCGATGGAGCGCAAGGTTGGGCAAGCGGGTTGAATTCTGGGAAGTGACGGACGACTTCTGGCAGCGGGTGGAACCGCTGGTGCCGCAGCGCGTGCCCTCACCAGACAAGGTCTACCTTCGCAAGCCCGGTGCAGGACGGCCGCCCAAGCCTGCGCGTCAGGTGTTCGAGGGCATCGTCTACGTGCTGCGCACCGGCTGCCAGTGGAAGGCGCTGCCCAAGGAGCGCTTCGGCAGCGCCAGCGCCATTCACAAGCGCTTCCTCGAATGGGAGGAAGCGGGCTTTTTCGAGGCGCTGTGGATGGCTGGCCTTGCCGAGTACGACGACATGCAGGGTATCGCTTGGCGCTGGCAAAGCATCGACGGCGCGATGATGAAGGCTCCCTTGGCACAGGAATCCGTTGGCCCGAATCCAACGGATCGGGGGAAAAAATGGGAGCAAGCGTCACCTGTTGGTCGACGGGCGTGGCGTCCCGTTGTCCCTCATCGTGACCGGGGCCAACGTCAATGACGGCAAGCGGCTCGACGAGGTGCTCAGCGCCATCATGGTCAAGCGCAAGGCCCCGCCGGTGCGGCGTAGCAAGCACCTGTGTGCCGATGCTGCCTTTCGCAGTGCCGAGTGCCTGAGCATCATCGAGAAGCACGGCTACATCGCTCACGTCGTCGATCGTCGCAAGGAAGCGGACATCAAGCGGCGTGACCCGAAAAAGAGGGCTCGACGCTGGGTAGTGGAGGCCTGTCATGGCTGGTTCAACCGGTTCCGAAAGCTGCTCGTGCGCTACGAGAAGCTCGAGCGCAGCTTCGTCGCGCTCAACCATCTGGCCGCGGCCATCATCGCCTTCCGCAAGGTTCCGTTGAAGATAAACATTATTTACGGATAAGTCCTAACCCTACAGTTGCAGTTATGGTTATTGGTTTGGACGCATAGTTGGCGGTGACT
>NZ_CALAOH010000140.1 GCF_937926365.1 uncultured Azohydromonas sp.
GCGGCGGGCGCTACGCGCTGTGCACCATGTGCATCGGCGTGGGGCAGGGCATTGCGGTGGTGCTGGAGCGGGTGTGAGCCTGTTCAGGACTTGCGTCGCGTGATGGCCTGGGTCCCATCCTCACCATCCCGAACGCCCGCTGCCCGCGGGCGTTTTCACGTCCGGCTGCATAGGCGCCAAGCCCGAGGCACGCATCATCCCCAGCGCACAGGTTCCCTTCCCGCCGCTGTCGGATACTCCCGCCCCGTGGCGGCCGGGGGGCCGCGCAGTCAACAACCGTGATGCGGGACCACCCGCGGGAGGGAGCAGCCATGAATCGCCTGGCCATCGTGAGCGCCATGGAAGAGGAATTGCGGGGCCTGCGGGACTCGCTGCCGCAGGCGCGGCACGTGCGCCGGGCGGGACGCGATTTCTGGGTCGGCCAGCTGGGCGGGCACGAGGTGGTGCTGGTGCGCTCGCTCATCGGCAAGGTCGCGGCGGCCACCACCACGGCGGTGCTGCTGGAGCATTTCAACGTGCAGGCGCTGCTGTTCACCGGCGTGGCCGGCGGCCTGGGACAGGGCGTGCGCATCGGCGACATCGTCGTGGCCGATCAGCTGCTGCAGCACGACATGGACGCCTCGCCCATCTTTCCGCGCTTCGAGGTGCCGCTGTACGGCACCGACCGCTTCAGCGCGGACGCGGTGCTGTCGCGCCGCTTGGAGCGGGCCTGCGAGGAGGTGCTGGCGGCCATCGAGGCCGACGCCTGCACGGAGCTGTCGCGCGCGCAACTGCATGCCTGTGGCGTGGCGCAGGCGCCGCGCGTGCACCGCGGGCTGATCGTCAGCGGCGACCGCTTCGTCAGCAGCGCGGCGGAGGCGCAGGCGCTGCAGGCCGATCATCCCGAGGCGCTGGCGGTGGAAATGGAAGGCGCCGCGCTGGCGCAGGTGTGCCACGACTTCGGCGTGCCCTGCGCCGTGATGCGCACCATCTCCGACCGCGCCGACGACACGGCGCACGTGGACTTCAACCGCTTCATCGCCGACGTGGCCAGCCGCTACACGCATGCGGTGGTGTGCGCGATGCTGGGGGCGGGGAGCTGAGGCGGGGCGCTCCACAAGCCGATTTCAGCCACCGCTGACCCCGGCCTTGCCTTGACAGGGCCAGCGCCCGGGCCGTAGTCTGCGCATCTCATTGGTTCGAATTACGAATACTTGTTCGTATATAGAACATTTGTCGGATTGAAGACCATCCCGCCCCATGAGCACCCACACCCGAAACGACACCCTCCCCGCTGCGCTGCGCGCACGCTTGGCCCGCTGCGGCGGCAATCTCTCCTGCGTGACGGAGGACAGCCCGTGGACGCTGTGACCCGCACCACGCCGCGCCTGCACTACCGCATCGACGGCCCGCGCGACGCACAGGCGCCTCTGACCTTCGTGCTGGCCCACGCGCTGGGCTGCGACCTGACGATGTGGGACGCCCTGGCGCGGCACCTGGCCGCGCAGGGCCGCGTGCTGCGCTACGACCAGCGCGGCCACGGCGGCAGCGAGGCGCCGCAAGGGCCGTACACGATGGCGGAGCTGGCCGACGACGCGGCGCGGCTGATCGACGAGCTGGCGCTGGGTCCCGTCGTGTGGATCGGCCTGTCCATGGGCGGCATGGTCGGCCAGGAGCTGGCGCTGCGGCACCCCGACAAGGTGAAGGCGCTGGTGCTGGCCAACACCACCTCCGGCTATCCCGCGGAGGCCCAGGCCGGCTGGGCGCAGCGCATCGCCGGCATCGAGCGCGGCGGGCTGGAGGCGATCGTGGACGGCGCGCTGCAGCGCTGGTTCCACGCGGGCTTCCATGCCGAGCGGCCCGAGGTGGTGGCGCATTGGCGCGAGCGCGTGCTGAGCTGCGATGCGGCCGGCTACGCCGCCTGCTGCCACGCCATCGCCGGCGTGGACACCACCGAGCGGCTGCCGCGCGTCGCCGTGCCGACGCTGGTCGTCGCCGGCGTGCTGGACCAGGGCACGCCGCCCGAGATGGCGCGCACCATCGCGCAGGCCATCCCGGGGGCGCGGCTGGTGGTGCTGCGCGAGGCCTCGCACCTGAGCGTGCTGGAGCAGCCGGATGCCTTCTGCGAGGCGCTGGAGGATTGGCTGCAGGCGGTGCCGGCCTGAGCCGGCTCTTCCTTGCCGTGAGCGCCCGGCTGCGGGCGCTTTTCGTTTCCTACTCATCGAAAACGCATCACCATGCTCCGACGCGACTGGTCCGTCTCCGCCGTCACGGCCGGCTTCCTGGCCGTGCTGATCTCCTACGCCGGGCCGCTGCTGATCTTCTTCCAGGCGGCGCGGGCGGCCGATGCCTCGCCGGACATGATCGCCTCCTGGGTCTGGGCCATCTCGATCGGCGCGGCCGTCTCCGGCATCGCGCTGAGCTGGTGGCTCAAGGTGCCCGTCATCACCGCCTGGTCCGCGCCGGGCAGCGCGCTGCTGATCACGCTCTTTCCGGGCCTGTCGCTGCAGGAGGCGGTGGGCGCCTACGTCACGGCGGCGGCGCTGATCCTGCTGGTGGGGCTCACGGGCGGCTTCGACTGGCTGATGCGGCGCATCCCGCGCGGCGTGTGCTGCGGGATGATGGCCGGCATCCTGTTCCAGTTCGGCGCCCACGCCTTCAAGGCCGTGGAAGCGCTGCCGCTGCCTACCTTGTGCATGGTCGGCGCCTACCTCGTGGCGCGACGCTTCTGGCCGCGCTACCACCTGCTGCTGGTGCTGGCACTGGGCATCGCGCTGACGGCGGGTTCGGGTGGCGTGGACTGGAGCGCGCTGCGCTTCGAGATCACGCGCCCGGTGTTCATCGCGCCGCAATGGAGCTGGGCCTCGACGCTGAGCCTGGCCGTGCCGCTGGCGGTGGTGAGCCTGGCGGGGCAGTTCCTGCCCGGCATGGCGATCCTGCGCGGCGCCGGCTACGCCACGCCGGCGCGCCCGGTGCTCGTGGCCACCGGCGCCGCCTCGCTGCTCACGGCGCCGTTCGGCGGCATCACCACGGTGCTGGCGGCGATCACCGCGGCGCTGTGCACCGGCCGCGAGGCGCATGAGGACGCCGGGCGGCGCTACGTGGCCGGCATCGCCAACGGGCTGTTCTACCTCGTGGGCGGCTGCCTGGCCGGCACCATCATCGGCCTGTTCACCGTGCTGCCGCCGGCCTTCGTCGCGGTGCTGGCCGGGCTGGCGCTCATCGGCGCCATCACGGCCAACGTGCAGGGCGCGGCCAGCGACCCCGAGCACCGCGAGGCGGCCATCGTGACCTTCCTCGTCACGGCCTCGGGCCTGAGCCTCTGGGGGCTGGGCGCGGCCTTCTGGGGCGTGGTGATCGGCGGCTGCGCGCATGCCGTGCTGGGCTGGAAACGCCCGGCCGCGCCCGTGGCGCCGGCCTCCGGCCCGGTCACGAGCCCCGTCACGGGCGCGGGCAGCGTCAGCCGCTGACGGCCCCGCCCGCCGCCGCCGCGGCGGCAGCGGCGCGCCGCTGCGCCTCGGCCCGTTCCTGGTAGATGCGGTCGATCAGCGCCCGCAGCAGCAACAGGTCGTCGTTCTGGTCGTGCAGCCGCGTGCTCATGACGATCGGCGACACGGCCTGCGGGTCGCTCAAGGGGCGATACACCACCTCGTCCGGCCGCAGGCGGCTCACGCCGGTCGGCACCACGCAAATGCCCATGCCGGCCGCCACCAGGCCCAGCGCGGTCTGGATTTCCTGCACCTCGTGCACGGCGCCGGGTTCCAGGCCCTGGTCCCGAAATAGCGCTAGCACCTGGTCGGCATAACTGGGGCGCGGCGTTTTGGGGTAAACCAGAATATCTTCATTCGCCAACGCGGCGAGAATAATCGGTTTCTCTGGAATTGCCAGAGCATGCTCAATGGGTATGGCGGCGACCAGCCGCTCCTCGCGCAGCACCTCGCGCTTGACGGCCGGGTCGTCCAGGCGCAGGCGCCCGAAGCCCACGTCGATGCGGCCCGCCTTCAGGGCCTCCAGTTGGTCCAGCGTCGACATCTCCACCAGTGACAGTTCCGTCTGCGGCCTCTCGGCGCGGAACAGCCGCACCAGCCGCGGCATGGCGCCGTACATGGTCGAGCCTACGAAGCCGATCACCAGCCGCCGCTCCATACGCGCCACGCGCCGCGTGGCCCGGGCGGCTTGCGACGCGTGCTCCAGCAGCCGTTTGGCGTGACCGTAGAAGAAGCGGCCCGCCTCGGTGAGCTTCAACGGGCGCGAGCCGCGCTCGAACAGCGGCGTGCCCAGTTCCTCTTCCAGATCCTGGATCTGCCGGCTCAACGGCGGCTGCGAGATGTGCAGCCGTTCCGCCGCGCGCGTGAAGCTCTGCTCGTCGGCGACGGCCACGAAGTAGCGCAGATGACGCAGTTCCATTGCATGCCTATTAGGTATCGATGCAGTCTAAAAGCGTCTTGGACTTCGCGCCAGCCGATTCCTAATATTCGTTCCATCCAAGGCGCACACCAATAACCACCGGCAATTCAAGGCAATTCCGGTAGGGCGGTGTTATGCCTGAAACCGGGCGGATCCGAATATCCGTATTTCTTGAAATGGTTGACTTCGGCAGTCTGAAAAGGCGCCGGAGCCGCCTTCCCAAAAGCTGTGCAGATGAGCTCTGAACTGAAGATCCTCGCGGTCGAAACCCTGCTGGTGGACGTGCCCACCATCCGGCCGCACAAGCTGTCGGTGGCGACGATGCACCACCAGACGCTGGTGCTGGTGCGCATCGAGGCCAGCGACGGCATCGTGGGCTGGGGCGAGGGCACCACCATCGGCGGCCTGGCCTACGGCGAGGAAAGCCCCGAGAGCATCAAGACCAACATCGACACCTACATCGCGCCGATGCTGGTGGGCCAGGACCCGTGCGGCGTGGCGCGGCTGATGGCCGCCGTGGCCGAGCGCATCCAGGGCAACCGCTTCGCCAAGTGCGCGCTGGAAACCGCCCTCTACGACGGACAGGCCAAGCGCCTGGGCGTGCCGCTGAGCGAGCTCTTCGGCGGCCGGGTGCGCGACAGCATCCCCGTGGCCTGGACCCTGGCCAGCGGCGACACCCGGCGCGACATCGCCGAGGCCGAGCGCGTGCTGGAGTCCCGCCGCCACAACATCTTCAAGCTCAAGATCGGCCTGCGCTCGGTGAAGGACGACGTGGCGCACGTGGCCGCCATCAAGCGCGCCCTGGGCGACATGGCCAGCGTGCGCATCGACGCCAACCAGGCCTGGTCGGTGTCGCAGGCGCTCGAAGGCATGCGGATGCTGGCCGACGCGGGCATCGACATGGTGGAGCAGCCCATCGCCGCCCACGACAAGACCGGGCTGCAGCGGCTGACGCAGGCCAACATCATCCCGGTCATGGCCGACGAGGCGCTGCACGGCGCGCGCGACGCGTTCGAGGTGGCGCGGCTGCAGGCCGCCGACATCTTCGCCATCAAGATCAACCAGTCCGGCGGCCTGCACGGCGCGGCGCAGGTCGCGGCCATCGCCAAGGCCGCCCACATCGAGCTCTACGGCGGCACGATGCTCGAAGGCGCCGTGGGCACCATGGCCTCGGCGCAGCTCTTCTGCACCTTCCACGAGCTGGCCTGGGGCACCGAGCTGTTCGGCCCGCTGCTGCTGACCGAGGAAATCCTGCGCGAGCCGCTGGCCTACCGCGACTTCTCGCTGCAGATCCCCACCGCGCCCGGACTGGGCGTGGCCATCGACGAGGACAAGGTCGCGCGCCTGCGCCGCGATCGCTGAGCTCTCAACCATCCTCCGTCCGCGAGGACGGGCGCCGAAGCGGCGCTTCCTTTCCCCACTGTTGCACCACCGAAGGAGACACTCATGGACAAGAAGACCATCGACCAACTGGTGACCCGTTTCGAGACCACCGGCGTCGTCAGCGAGGGCAACCCCCGCGTCAAGGCCGTCGTCGGCCGCCTGCTGCGCGACCTGATGCTGGCCATCGAGGAGCTGGACGTCACGCCAGAAGAGTTCTGGTCCGGCCTGAACTACCTGGCCGATGCGGGCCGCAACGGCGAGCTGGGCCTGATCGTGCCGGGCACGGGCCTGGAGCACTTCCTGGACCTGCGCATGGACGAGGCCGAGGCCCGCGCCGGCCTCAAGGGCGGCACGCCGCGCACCATCGAGGGCCCGCTGTACGTGGCCGGCGCGCCGGTGGCGCAGGGCGAGGCCCGTCTGGATGACGGCAACACGCCGGGCGAGGTGGTGGTGATGCAGGGCGTGGTGCGCGGCACCGACGGCAAGCCCGTCGCGGGCGCCAAGGTCGAGGTGTGGCACGCCAACCACCTGGGCAACTACTCGTACTTCGACAAGAGCCAGAGCGACTTCAACCTGCGCCGCACCATCGTGACCGACGCGCAGGGCCGCTACAAGTTCCGCAGCATCCTGCCGGTGGGCTACAGCGTGCCCCCGGGCGGCGCCACCGACCGGTTGCTGCAGCAACTCGGCCGCCACGGCCACCGTCCGGCGCACATCCACTTCTTCGTCAGCGCGCCGGGCCACCGCAAGCTGACCACGCAGATCAACCTCGAGAACGATCCGCACCTGTGGGACGACTTCGCCTTCGGCACGCGCCAGGGCCTGGTGCCGCCGATCCACACCAACAACGACGCCGCCGCGATGCAGGCGCTGGGCGTGGACAAGCCCTTCCACGAGATCCGCTTCGACTTCACGCTGCACGCCGAGCAGCCCAGCGTGCCGGGCACCGACTTCGCCCGTCCGCGCGCCGCCGCCTGACGCGCGACGCCGCCTCCCACTGAAAACAGAGCCCGTCCTCCGGGGCCGCATCAGGCCCCGGCCGGGCGGAGCCTTGCCCAACATCGCCCGCCAACCGCGGGGCATGGAGACAGACATGAGCACTTCCGCATCCCTCGCCGGCGTCCAGCAGCGCCTGGCCGGCATGCTGGTCGAGGACAAGGACCGGCACGTCTACAGGCTGCACCGCAGCGCCTTCACCGACGAAGCGCTGTTCGACCTGGAGATGAAGCACATCTTCGAAGGCAACTGGATCTACCTGGCCCACGAGAGCCAGATCGCCAACGTCAACGACTACCTGACGACGACCATCGGCCGCCAGCCCATCGTCATCACCCGCAACAAGCAGGGCGAGCTCAACGCCATCATCAACGCCTGCTCGCACCGCGGCGCCACGCTGTGCCGCCACAAGAAGGGCAACAAGGCCAGCTTCACCTGCACCTTCCACGGCTGGACCTTCAACAACAGCGGCAAGCTGCTCAAGGTGAAGGACGGCAACGGCGCGGGCTACCCCGAGTCCTTCAACAAGGACGGCTGCCACGACCTGAAGAAGGTGCCGCGCTTCGAGAGCTACCGCGGCTTCCTCTTCGGCAGCCTCAACCCGGACGTGCCGCCGCTCACCGAGTTCCTGGGCGAGTCCACCAAGATCATCGACATGATCGTGGACCAGTCCCCCGAGGGGCTGGAGGTGCTGCGCGGCTCCTCGACCTACACCTTCGACGGCAACTGGAAGCTGCAGGCCGAGAACGGCGCCGACGGCTACCACGTGAGCTCCGTGCACTGGAACTACGCCGCCACCACCAACCAGCGCAAGCTGGCCGCCGCGGGCGACAACATCAAGGCCATGGACGCGGGCAGCTGGGCCAAGCAGGGCGGCGGCTTCTACTCCTTCGAGCACGGCCACATGCTGCTGTGGACCAAGTGGGGCAATCCCGAGGACCGGCCGGCCTACCCGATCCGCGACCAGCTGGTGGCGCAGCACGGCCAGGCCAAGGCCGACTGGATGATCGGTCACTCGCGCAACCTGTGCCTGTACCCGAACGTGTACCTGATGGACCAGTTCAGCTCGCAGATCCGCGTGCTGCGCCCCATCGCGGTGGACAAGACCGAGGTCACCATCTACTGCATCGCGCCCAAGGGCGAGTCGGCCGAGGCGCGCGCGCGCCGCATCCGCCAGTACGAGGACTTCTTCAACGCCACGGGCATGGCCACGCCGGACGACCTGGAGGAGTTCCGCGCCTGCCAGCAGGGCTACGCCGGCATCGCGCTGGAGTGGAACGACATGTGCCGCGGCGCCACGCATTGGGTGGAAGGGCCCGACGAAGCTGCCAAGCAGATCGGCCTCAACCCCACGCTCTCCGGCGTGAAGACCGAGGACGAGGGCCTCTACACCGAGCAGCACCGCTACTGGCTGCAGACCATGCAGCGCGCCGTCGAGGCCGAGCAAAAGGCCGGCCCCCGCGAGGCCTGCGCCGGTGACCACGCCCACGGCCACGCCTGCGGCCACGACCACGCCTGAAGGAGACCCCGACCATGATGACCATCGAACAGGTCCAGGCTTTCCTGTACCGCGAAGCGCGCCTGCTGGACGACCGCCAGTGGGACGAGTGGCTGACGTGCTACCACCCCGATGCCGAATTCTGGATGCCGGCGTGGGACGATGACGACGAGCTCACGCGCGACCCGCAGCGCGAGATCTCGCTGATCTACTACCCCAACCGCGGCGGCCTGGAAGACCGTGTCTTCCGCATCAAGACCGAGCGCTCGGCGGCGAGCACGCCCGACCCGCGCACGGGGCACAACATCCACAACGTGGAGATCGTGTCGCAGCAGGGCGAGCAGGTGGAAGTGCGCTTCAACTGGCACACGCTGAGCTACCGCTACCACACGACCGATAGTTACTTCGGCACCAGCCGCTACCTGCTGGACCTCACCAGCGGCCAGCCGCTCATCCGGCGCAAGGTCGTGGTGCTGAAGAACGACTACATCCACCACGTCGTTGACGTCTATCACATCTGAGTCCGCCGAGCGGGTGCGCTTGGAGCACCTGCCGCGTGGAGGAGCATTGCCATGCAACACCAGATTGCCCTTCAGTTCGAGGACGGTGTCACCCGTTTCATCGAGGCCACCGCCACCGAGACCGTGGCCGACGCCGCCTACCGCCAGGGCGTCAACGTTCCGCTGGACTGCCGCGACGGCGCCTGCGGCACCTGCAAGTGCTTCGCCGAGGCCGGCAAGTACGAGATGGGCGACTACATCGAGGACGCGCTGAGCGAGGACGAGGCCGCGCAGGGCTTCGTGCTGACCTGCCAGATGCGCGCGAAGAGCGACTGCGTGGTGCGGGTGCCCGCGTCGTCGGCCGTGTGCCGCACGCAGCAGGCCTCCTTCGACGCGGCCATCAGCAACGTGCGCCAGCTCTCGCCCAGCACCATCGCGCTGTCCATCAAGGACGAATCGCTCAACAAGCTGGCCTTCCTGCCGGGGCAGTACGTGAACCTGCAGGTGCCCGGCAGCACGTTGACCCGCGCCTACTCGTTCAGCTCGCTGCCGCGCGACGGTGAAGTCTCGTTCCTGATCCGCAACGTGCCCGGCGGCTTGATGAGCAGCTTCCTCACCGGCCTGGCCAAGGCCGGCGACCGCATGACGCTCACCGGCCCGCTGGGGAGCTTCTACCTGCGCGACATCAAGCGGCCGCTGCTGCTGCTGGCCGGCGGCACGGGCCTGGCGCCCTTCACGGCGATGCTGGAGAAGATCGCCGCCGAGGGCAGCGCGCATCCGCTGCACCTGATCTACGGCGTGACGCACGACGCCGACCTGGTGGAGATGGACAAGCTGGAGGAATTCGCGGCGCGCATTCCCAACTTCACGTTCACCGCCTGCGTGGCCAGCGACAGCAGCAGCTACCCGAAGAAGGGCTACGTGACGCAGCACATCGAGCCGGCGCACCTGCACGACGGCGAGGTCGATATCTACCTCTGCGGCCCGCCGCCGATGGTGGAGGCGGTGAGCGCCTTCATCCGCGAGCGCGGCATCCAGCCGGCCAATTTCTACTACGAGAAGTTCGCGGCCAGCGCCTGAAGTCGTCTCCTCTTGGCCCCGGCCGGCGGCCTGGCCGCGGGCTTTTTTTCTGCCTGAACATCATGAACCCACGCTTCGAAAACAAGGTTGCCGTCGTCACCGGCGCGGCGCAGGGCATCGGCCGGCGCGTCGTCGAGCGGCTGCTGGAAGAGGGCGGCCTCGTGGCGGCCGTGGACCGCTCCGAGCTGGTCCATGAGCTGAGCGAACTGCCCGGCGCCGCCGAGCGGCTGCTCACGCTCACCGCCGACCTGGAACGCAACGCCGACGCCGAGGGCGTGATGAGCCAGGCCCTGCGCCGCTTCGGCCGCCTGGACATCCTCGTCAACAACGTCGGCGGCACCATCTGGGCCAAGCCCTACGAGCACTACCGCGAGCACGAGATCGAGGCCGAGGTGCGGCGCTCGCTGTTCCCCACGCTGTGGTGCTGCCACGCCGCGCTGCCCATCATGCAGGAGCAGGGCAGTGGTTCCATCGTCAACGTCTCCTCCATCGCCACGCGCGGCGTCAACCGCGTGCCCTACGGCGCGGCCAAGGGCGGCGTCAACGCGCTCACGGCCTGCCTGGCCTTCGAGAACGCGCAGCGCGGCGTGCGCGTGAACGCCACCGCGCCCGGCGGCACCGAGGCGCCGCCGCGGCGCATCCCGCGCAACACCGAGCAGCCCACCGAGCAGGAGAAGGACTGGTACCAGCAGATCGTGGACCAGACCGTGGCCTCCAGCCTGATGAAGCGCTACGGAACCATCGAGGAGCAGGTCGGCGCGATCCTGTTCCTGGCCTCGGACGAGGCCTCCTACATCACCGGCGTGACCCTGCCGGTGGGCGGCGGCGACCTCGGCTGAGGCCCACGACGCCCCGCCCGCACAAGAACCCAAGGAGACAAGACCATGAGACACATAGACGTCCACAAGATCGCCGACGAGGCCCGCTTCAACCGCTTCCACGGCCTGGTGCTGTTCTGGTGCGCGCTCATCATCATCTTCGACGGCTACGACCTCGCCGTCGCCGGCATCGCGCTGCCGTCGATCATGAAGCAGATGGGCGTGGACCCCACGCAAGCCGGCTTCATGGTGAGCTCGGCGCTGTTCGGGATGATGTTCGGCGCCATCTTCCTGGGCACCATCGCGGACCGCATCGGCCGGCGCTGGGCGATCGTGATCTGCATCGCGCTGTTCAGCCTGTTCACGGCCGCGGCCGGGATGGCGACCGACCCGGTGACGTTCAGCATCACGCGCTTCCTGGCCGGCCTGGGCATCGGCGGCGTGATGCCCAACGTCGTGGCGCAGATGACCGAATACTCGCCCCGCAAGCTGCGCTCGACGCTGGTCACGCTGATGTTCAGCGGCTACGCGGTGGGCGGGATGCTCGCCGCGGTGCTGGGCAAGGGGCTGATCGAGAGCTACGGCTGGCAGTCGGTGTTCCTCGCCGCGGCGCTGCCGGTGGTGCTGATTCCGTTCATCCTGAAATCGCTGCCCGAGTCGATGCCCTTCCTGCTGCGGCAGGGCCGCCACGAGGAGCTCAAGGCCATCGTCGCGCGGCTGGACCCGGGCCTGCGTCCCACGGCCAGCGACGGCTTCGCGCTGCCCAGCGCCGACAAGGCCCATGGTGCGCCGGTGCGCCACCTGTTCCAGGACGGCCGCGGCTTCAGCACCGTGATGTTCTGGGTGGCCTTCTTCATGTGCCTGTTCATGGTCTACGCGCTCAGCTCCTGGCTGACCAAGCTGATGGCCAGTGCCGGCTACAGCCTGGGATCGGCGCTGACCTTCGTGCTGACGCTGAACTTCGGCGCCATGATCGGCGCGGTGGGCGGTGGCTGGCTGGCCGACCGCTTCCACATCAAGTGGGTGCTGTTCTCGATGTACGTGCTGGCCGCCGTGTCGATCACGCTGCTGGGCACGCCCATGCCCACCGAGGCGCTGTTCTTCGTCGTCGGCCTGGCCGGTGCCTCGACCATCGGCACGCAGATCGTCACCTACGCCTACGCCGGGCAGTTCTACCCCGTGGCGATCCGCTCCACCGGCATCGGCCTGGCCTCGGGCGTGGGCCGCAGCGGCGCGATCCTGGCGCCGATCGTGATCGGCGCGCTGGTGGCCATGGCGCTGCCGCTGCAGCAGAACTTCGTCGCGATCGCGATTCCCGCGGTGATCGCCGCCGTGGCGGTTGCCATGATCAACCACGGCCGCTCGGCCCTGAAGCATCCGCAGGCTGCGAACACCGACAGCCCCGCCCCGCCTCCCGCGCGGGCCGCCATCGGGCGCAACTGAAGTCACGCCCGCAACCATCCGGCGCGCGGCATCCGCGCCCCGCGCCGGCACCCACCACTGGACCCTGCCATGACGACCCCCTGCATCATCACCGTCGCCATCACCGGCTCGCTGCCTCAGAAGCGCGACAACCCGGCCGTGCCCATCACCGTCGAGGAACAGATCGAGTCCACGCAAGAGGCTTTCGAAGCGGGCGCGACGCTCGTGCACCTGCACGTGCGCAACGACGACGGTTCCACCACCTCGTCGCCCGAGCGCTTCGCGCGGGTGCTCGAAGGCATCCGCAAGCACTGCCCGGGCATGATCGTGCAGTTCTCCACCGGCGGCCGCTCCGGCGCCGGGCGCGAGCGCGGCGCGCACCTGGCGCTGCGGCCCGACATGGGCTCCCTGGCCACCGGCTCCGTGAACTTCCCGACGCGGGTCTACGACAACAGCCCGGAGCTGGTCGAGTGGCTGGCGACCGAGATGCGCGAGCTGGGCATCAAGCCGGAGATCGAGGCTTTCGACCTGTCCATGATCTTCCAGGCCGCCAGGCTCCAGCAGCAAGGAATGATCAAGGGCCCGCTGCACGTGCAGTTCGTGATGGGCATCCGCAACGCCATGCCCGTGGACCGCGAGGTGCTGGAGTTCTACGTGCGCACGCTGCAGCGCGTGGCGCCAGGCTCGACCTGGACCGGCGCGGGCATCGGCAAGGACCAGATGACGATGGCGCGCTGGTCGCTGGAGCTCGGCGGCCACTGCCGCACCGGCATGGAAGACAACGTGCGCCTGGACAAGCACACGCTGGCGCCGTCCAACGCGGCACTGGTGCGCGCCGTGGCGGAGCTGTGCTTGGAGCACGGCCGCCCCGTGGCGACGCCGGAGCAGGCGCGCCGCCTCCTCGGACTGAACTGAGTTCCGTCCCCGAGCCCCCGGGCTCGCCCCGGGCCACCACACTCCCCTGACCTTTGGCCCCGCTTGCACGCATAAATTCGCATCTGACGGTTTTATGCCGGAAAATTCTTCCATTGCAAGAAAACGCCGTGATGCACGGCAGCCATGGGGAGCACTCAGGTCGTGCGGCGGCAGCAAGGGGCAGCGTCAGACGGGACAAGCCGCCGGCCGGCGTTGCGCTGGTCGGCGCTGGTATTGATGGTGCTGCTGCTGGGGCTGCTCGTTGCCGCGGCGGCGGGGGCCTGGCAGTACCGTGTCAACCAGGCCGTGGTGGAGGACAGGCTCAAGTCCGTGGCCGAGCGGCTGGCCGACCAGCTGCGCCGGCGCATGCGGACCTACGAGTACGGCGTGCTCGGCGTGCGCAGCGCGATCCTCGTCGGCGGCGATGGCGTCGGGGGCCTGTCCGCCGAGGCCTTCAGGCGCTACGAGGCTGGTCTGGACATGGCCGGGCAGTACCCGGGCGCCCGCGCCTTCGCCTTCATCCGGCGCGTGCCCGCGGACCAGGAGGCCGCCTTCGTGGCCGCCATGCGCCAGCAGGGCCTGCCGGACTTCCACGTGCATGGCATCGAACCGAACCCCGGGGAGCGCTTCGTGGCCCAGTACGTCGCGCCGCGGCGGGGCAACGAGGCGGCTTTCGGCTTCGACATGGCCTCGGACCCGAGGCGCCGGGTGGCGACGCTGGCGGCGCTGCACAGTGGCCAGCCGCGGCTGACGGCGCCCGTCAAGCTCCCGCACCAGACGCAGGACCTGCCGACCCAGGCTTACGTGCTGGTGCTGCCGGTGTACCGGGATGCCGAGTTGCCGGCGCCCGAGTTGCGCGAGGCCTTGTGCATCGGCTGGGCCGCCGGATCGATGGTCATGAGCGACGTGTTCAAGGACTTCGTCGACTACGAGCCCAATGGGCAGGCGGTGGCGCTGCGCGACACCACGGATCCAAGCCAACCGGTGGCCGTGTACATCGCGCCGCAGTGGCTGTCCGGTGCCCAGCTGGCCACGCAGCACGTCAGCCTCGACCTGTACGGGCGGCAATGGCAGGTGGAGGTGCAGGCCGTACCAGGCTTCATGCAGCGGCTCGGCCTGCGCCATCCGCTGGCCCTGTCCGCGTCGGTGGCCGCGGCTTCGCTGCTGCTGGCGCTGCTGTTGTATGCCTCGCAGGACGCGCTGAGCCACAAGCGCAGCCTGCGCGAGGAGCGCTCGCGCATCCTGGAGCTCAATGCCACGCTGGAGCAGCAGGTGGCCGAGCGCACGCGTGCCCTGGAAATCGCGGCCGCCCGCGAACGGGCCATCGTCTCCAGCGCCGCCATGGCCGTGATCGCCATGGACCTGGAGGGGCGCATCACCGCCTTCAACCCGGCCGCCGAAGCGATGTTCCGCTGCCCGGCGTCCGAGGCCGTGGGCAGCCTGGTGACGGATTTCTGCGAGCCCGGCGAGCTGCGCTACAAGGCGCGGTATTTCCCGCCCGATGTCATCGCCAATGGCGGGCAGCTGCCGGCGGCTCTGCGCGAGGGGCTGCTCGGCCAGGACGAGCGCCCCGGCGACCGTCCGCGCAACGAGTGGACCTATGTGCGCGCCGATGGCAGCGTCTTTCCCGGGCTGCTGAGCGTGAGCGTGCTGCGCGACGAGGCGGGGCAGTCCATCGGCCTGCTGGCCGTGATCGCGGACCTCAGCGATCGCAAGGCGATCGAGGAGGCGTTGCGCCGCTACACGGCCGAGCTCGAAGCCGTGCAGGCGCAGCTGAAGGAACGCACGCGCCAGGCCGAGGCCGCCAGCCGCGCCAAGAGCGCGTTCCTGGCCAACATGAGCCACGAGTTCCGCACCCCGCTCAATGCCGTCATCGGGTTGAGCCAGTTGCTGGAGCAACGTCCCTTGGCCGATGACGTCGGCCGCTTCGTGCGCCACATCCGCCAAGCGGGGGAGCAGCTGCTGGCGCTGACCAACGACGTGCTGGACCTCTCGCGCATCGAGGCTGGCGAGATGGGGCTGGAGCGCGTGCCCTTCGAGCTGGTGCCGCTGCTCGATTCGGTGCATGCCCTCGTGCATCCGCAGGCGCTGGGCAAGGGGCTGTCGCTGCAGATGGAGTTTTCCACCGCCTTGCCCGCGCGGCTGTGCGGGGACCCGCTGCGCATCCGGCAGGTGCTGCTCAACCTGCTGGGCAATGCCGTGAAGTTCACCAGCCAGGGCGGCGTGAAGCTGCACGTGCACGCCGTGGCGCGCGAGGCCGGGCGCATCACCTTGCGGCTGGAGGTGGCGGACAGCGGCATCGGCATTGCACCGGAGCAGCAGGCGCGCATCTTCGAACCCTTCACGCAGGCCGACGGCTCCATCACGCGGCGCTTCGGCGGCACGGGGCTGGGGCTGTCCATCGTGCGGCGCCTGGTGGAGATGATGGACGGGCAGCTGGAGCTCAAGAGCGTGCCGGGCCAGGGCAGCACCTTCAGCGTGACGCTGACGCTGGACCTGCCGGAGGGCCAGGCTTGATGCCCGTTGCTTTCATGGGCGGGTTTGGGCCTGCGGCGCAAACATGGCGCGCCCCGCATGGGATGGCGTCCGCTCTCGGGCGGTGGTGGGCTCGATGCAGGGCCTTCACGGCACCAGATGCAGCTGCAGCGCGACGTAGATCAGCGTGGCCAGCGCTGTGGTGAGCACCAGCCCGGCGCGCGTGGAAAAGGTGATGAGCGCCGCGGCCGCGATGGCGGCCAGCGATGGCACGAAGGCCGTGCTGATTTCCGTCCAGGCGATGTAGACGGCGAAATTGAGAAACACCGCCGTCGGCAATACCCGTTCAAGCAAGCTGCGGACGGTGTCGCTCATGCCGACCTTGAGAAATACCGGCAGCACGCGCACCAGCAGGCTGGTGGCCAGCAGGGCCAGAATGGCCAAGCCATGGGAGCTGGAGATGGCGAAATTCATGCGCCCGCCTTCCACAGCCGCCAGGTACTGAAGGCGATGCTGGGCAGCCAGAACCAGATGCGGCCCAGCAGCGCGTAAAACGCCAGCGCGGCCAGCACGCACAAGGCAATTTCGAAAACACACCGCGGCCCGCTCGCACGGATACTCGGCACCCGGACTTTCAACTGGCCGAAGCACAGGACCAACAGCACCATGCTGGCCGGGAAACCCAGGTTCACCCGGGAATCGAGCAACCCCAGAGGAATCATGCCGCCCATCCATACGCCGGCCACGCTGGACAACACCCACGCGCCATAAATCGTCAGGCGGACCACCAGCATATGCGCGGGCTCGTGTACACCCTGTTCGAGCACGAAAGCCTCATCACCCAGGATATGGGCCATGAAGCCCCGCCTGGCCGGCGATGACGGCAGGCGCGAAGCCGTCACGAAGGCGATGGGCACGTAGCGGCTGTTGATGGAAACGGCAAGAAGCAACAGTGTCAGGAAACCCACGTCCTGTGCCGCCAGCGGCATCAACGCAAACTGGCCGCTGCCCGAAAAACCGAGCAGGCTGAACAGGAAGACCTCGAAGGCGCTCCAGTGGGCCTGCGCGGCCAGCACGCCCAGCAGCATCGCAATGGGGGCCAGCGTGAGGCTGGTCGGCAAGACTCGGCGAAATACGGCCCAGGCATCCACCGATGCGCCCGGAGATTCTGGCATCACCGCGCTCATGATGATCGGATTACCCGCAGTGCCGCCGCGGTCGAAATGCCCGGAATATTGCGTTGCATTGAAATTTTCTCGTTGAGCGGATCGAAAATCCGGCCGTGCGAATGCACCTGAAGGAGGATCAGGTGCAGTGGGAAAGAGTTGAGCTATGTTGCGAGTGTAACTACCGACCTTCTGTCCATACAAGCGCAATCAGGGCTCTTTTCCATCGGGCAGCGGGAATTGCACCGCCGATGTCCGGAAATTGCGCTGGCGTGTCCGTGAAATTGCCGTTCGTCCGTGGATCGGCACAACCGGGCTTTACGTGGCGGAAAGCCCGGTGGGGTGTCATCCCTCGCAGCCCGCATCCAGCGCGCGGGCGTCCGGCGCCGCTGGCCGCAGCACGGGCCAGCGCGGCAGGCATGCCGCCAGGGCCGTCAGCGCGCGGCCGGCCAGCGACAGCCAGCCTGCGCGCGAGGGCACCAGACGCAGCCGGGCGGCCTCGTCACCGTCGCACTCGATCACCGCGCCCGCTCCCAGGCGCGCCGAGTGGCCGGCGCTGACGAACACGTCCTCGCCGTGGTCGCTGCAAGTCAGCCAGATACGGCCCTGCAGCACGATCAACTCGCGGCCATGGGCGAAGTCCAGTCGCCGCGCGCTGCGGGGCGCCAGCTCGAAGGAGGAAGCATCGGTGGTGTGCATGGCGGGTCTCCGGGTTCAGGGGTGATCCCCGCGCCGCCCGCCGGCAGAACCGGCGTGGGCGAACGCTTCTTCGTGGCGGTACGGCCAGGCGTACCGGTGAGAGGGCTGCGTTGCGGCCGGGACGCCGGAGGTTCAAGCCGTCCCGCGGTGCCCGGGGCCGGGCGCCGCGAGGCCGGCGCTCAGCGGCGCTCGGCCATGCGCGTGGGCAGGCCCACGTGCACGCCCTGCAGCCGCAGCGCGACGCGGCCCATGGCGCGCA